>DASYBR010000097.1:0-5344 GCA_036500645.1 Mycobacterium sp.
GGGGCTGTAGTGGCGGCCCGTAACATCTTTCTGCGAAATGGTGAGTCTGACCCAACTCGAGGTGTTGATCGCCGTCGTGGAAGCTGGTGGGTTTTCGGGGGCCGCAAAGAAGCTCTACATGAGCCAGCCATCGGTGTCCAATCACATCCGCAATCTCGAGATTTCGCTCGGGGTGCGGTTGGTACTGCGCAGCACCAAAGGGGCTCGGACCACTCCAGCCGGTGATGTGGCGGTCGAGCATGCCCGCAAGGTCTTCCAGCTGTTGGACAGTTTGGAACATGCGGCCGCTGGCTTTCAGGGACTTGAGGCGGGTCGGCTGGCGATCGCGGGCACGACCACGCTGGGGACATATCTGTTGCCGCGGCTGCTGGCCGATTTCGCTCGGCGGGCGCCTAAGGTCGAGTGCCAGATTCGCGTCGGCAACGAGGACACGGTGGAGAACTGGCTGCTGGCCGGCGAGGTCGCACTTGGCTTGTGCGCCGATACGCCGCGTGAGGAGCAGTTGGTGGCTCGGCCGATGTTCGAGGAAGCCATGGTCGTGGTGGCGCCCGCAGGAAGTTCGCTAGCCGGCCGGATCCTTCGACCGAAAGACCTCGCGCGGCAACGATTCCTGATGCGCGAGATGGGCTCCGCAACCCGTCGGCAGCAGGAGGCGGCGCTTCGGTCGTGGGGATTGGACGCCGCGGAGCAGTGGGACCTGTGGGGACCCGACACACTCAAGGAAGCCGTCCATGCCGGACTCGGGCTGACACTGCTTTCTGAACACGTCACCGCCCGCGAGCGCTCGTCAGGAATGCTTGTCGCCTTGGAGATCGATCCGCCGCCGCCAGGTCGAACGGTGTACATGGTGAGGCGGGCCGACCGCGTGCTGACGCCGCCGGAGGAGGCGTTCGTCGCGCTGGTCGGTGGGATCGCTTCCTGGCCGGCCTGACCCGTCAGTACTTGATACAGGCCGAACGCAGCTCCGTGTAGAAGTTCCAGACGTCCGGCGAGCATTCCGGTGCGCCGACTTGAGATGCCTTGGCGCCCATATGCGGCAAGTGGGCATACGAACCAACGCCCGGCCGGTTCACATGCAGCATGCCCGCCTGGAAGTCCTGCAACGCCTGAAACATCAGCGACGGGTTTTGCGTGAAGATGGTGCCCGACATGCCGTAACGGACCGAGTTCGATATCCGCAACGCATCGTCGTATCCGTCGCAGACGATCACCGCCAATACCGGGCCGAACACCTCTTCTTGGGCCAGTTCGCTGTCCCACGCGACGTTCGTCAACACCGTCGGGTCGACGAAGTATCCCGGAGTATCCAGCGTGACAGCCTTTCCGCCGCAGGCGATTTCGGCTCCCGCGGCCGCCGCTTTCTCGACAGCGTCCAGGCATGCTTGCTGGCGTTCGCCGTTGACGACCGGGCCAACATCGACCCAGTCCTCGTCGCCACGACCGATCCGCATCGCTTGAACGCGGGGCACCAGTCGGCACAACAGAGCGTCGTGCACTTTGCGGTCCACGATGATGCGACTGGTGGCGCTGCAGCGCTGTCCGCTTTGGCCGAACGCGCCGTGCACGATTGCGTCAACTGCGGCGTCGAGGTCCGCATCCTCGAGGACGATCAGCGCGTTCTTGCCGCCGAGCTCCAGTTGGGTACGCATCAATCGACCGGCGCCGGCACGGTTGATGGCCTGCCCAACCGGCAGCGAACCTGTGAACGAGATACCCGCCACCCGCGGATCGGCAACCAGCGCCTCACCAGCCTCCCGGTCACCCTGAATCAAGTTGAGGACGCCCGCGGGGACACCGGCGTCGGCGAACGCCTGCACCAGCAGCGCGGAAGTGAGCGGCGTGAGCGGCGACGGTTTGAGCACGGCGCCGCACCCCGCCAATAGCGCGGGCGCGACCTTCCACATCGGGATGGCCACCGGGAAGTTCCACGGGGTGATCAGCCCGACGACCCCGAGCGGGCGACGGAACGTCATGGCGATAGTGCGCGGTTCCTCGGCCGGTGTGGTTACGCCGTTAATGCGGCGCGCCTCGCCGATGGTGAAGTCAAGGATGGCAAGCGAGCGTTTCACCTCGCCGTTCGCCTCGGATAACCGTTTGCCCTGCTCGCGGGTGATGGCGGAGGCGAATTCGTCGATGCGCTCTTCGACCAGGCGCCGAGCCCCAGTGAGTACCTCGGCGCGGGCGACCGGGCCGAAGGCGTCCCACGCGGGTTGGGCGGCGACGGCCGCGTCGATGGCGGCGGTGACGTCGGCGGTGACGGATTCGCAGAACTCTCCGATGATGTCGTCGGTATTGGCCGGGTTGAGGTTTGTCCGGGCCTGCCCGCCGGCGCTCGGTTTCCACGAGCCGTCGATGTAGTTGAGCAGATGGTCGGGATGCGGATGCGTCATCGGTGGGCTCCTGGCTGCGCTTGCGGTCAGCGCATGTGAACGGAGATGCGAGGGGCAGCGCCGGTGCGGGCGGCCGCGACTGCGGCATCGATGTCATGCAAGCGGTAGGGCTTCGGGACGAGGTCCGCGAGAAGTTTCTGAGAGTTGGTGCGGGCGAGGAAGTCGACGGCCTCGGCGAGGTCATCGAGTCGGTAGTTGTGGCTGCCGACGACGGTGGTCAGGTTCTTGACGTAACCGCTGGGTTCGAAGCTGATCTCCGGTCCCGGTGACACCGAGCCCACAAGGGCGATCCGCCCGCCGGTGTCGACGATGTCGAACGCGCCCTGCACGGCACGGCTGTGGCCTGACAGCTCGAAAATGACGTCTGCGCCGTATTCCTTTGCAGCACTGGCGACTTCGTCGGAGCGGCACGTCACGGTAGCGCCGAACAAGCCGGCCACCTCGCGCCGGGACGTGTCGACATCGCAGGCGATAATGTGCTCCACTCCCCGGTCACGGGCGTAGGCAACCGCGGTGAGGCCGAGCATGCCGCAGCCCAGCACCACAACGGAATCGTCGGCGCTCAGGCCCACGCGTCGAGCCGCGCACACCACTGTTGCGGTGGCGCAGTTCGCTGGTGCTGCCACGGCGGCCGGGAGACCCTCGGGCACCCGGACCAGGCCGGTGCCGGCGATGAGATGGCAGTGCGTGGCCAGCCCGCCGTTGAGCCGCCAGTGATCGTCAATCGCCTCGTGCCCGTACTTGCGGACGGTCAGGCATTTCTGCGGAATGCCCCGCCGGCACCTGCGGCAATCTCCACACGCGGTTCCGATGGTCCAGGTGACGCGGTCGCCGGTGCCGAGCATCTCCCCGTCGTGTCCGTACGCCGCGCCGCAGGTCGCGACGATTGACCCGACGGTTTCGTGGCCGAGCACGGTCGGCACAGGCGTTGGCCGGTCGCCGGCGATGGTGTGCAGATCGCTACCGCAGATGGTGGCCAATTCGACCGCAACGACCACCTCGCCGGTGCGCAGACGGGGGAACGGCTGGCGCTGCAGCGAGAATCCCTCCTCGACGCCGCACCACACCGCCGCGGTAGCGGTGTCCGCAACGGACGCGCCGCGGGCGCCGAGGGCTCCGTTCATGATCGCTGTCATTAACGCCGGATGGTCAGTGCAACCAGAGCGCTGAGCACACAGGAGGTGGCGACGATCGGAAAGATCAGACTGGTGTCGCCCGTGTGGTCCATGATCCTCCCGATCAGCGGCTCGGCCGCCCCGGCGAACAGGTAGGAGAAGAAATCCACCACACCCGTTGCCGTTCCGGCCATCTGCTTGCCCGCGATGTCGGGGCACAGTGCCCAGAAGGACGACTGGGGGCCGTACACGAAGAACCCGGTCAGGAACAGCACCACGATGCCGGCGACGGTGCCCAGATGCCCGAGATACATCGTAGTCGCGAAGACCGCGCCGAGCAGCATGAACAGGACGATCGGCCGATCGCGGCGGGACCCGAAGAGGCGGTCGGACATCTCGCCGTTGGTCAGCGCGCCGACGGCCATGCCAACCGGCAGCGCAACAGAGATCCACACCGGGCTGATGGCACCGCCGCCCTTGGCCCAGTTTTTGCCCAGGAAGTACACCGGCACCCAGATCAGCAGTCCGTATCGCGCGGCGTTCTGAAAACCGATCGCGACACCCGTCGACCAAATCTTGGGGTTGCGTAGCACCGCCTTATACCGGTCCAGTGAGCGCCCGGCGTTGGCTTCGGCCGCCGGTGGCTCGACATGCTCGCCGTCGCCGGTGTAGGACGCCGGCGGCTTGACACCGGCTTGGTTCGGGTTCTCCCGCGACACCAGGTAGAAGGTGATCCCTCCCAAGAGCATGAGCAGCACAGGGATGCGGAAGATCCATTGCCAGTGCAGGTGCAGGGTATCGACGACGATGGTGGACGTCACGAACGCCACCACCGATGCCATCCCCGCCGCGAATGTGTATAAGCCGAAGCTCTTACCCCGTTCGTGCGGGCCCCACCAGTTCGAAATCACCCGACTGCCGGACGGCCAGCCCATCGCCTGGGTGAGGCCATTGGCACCCCAGAAGAACGCCAGCGACTTCGTGCCTGCCGCAAAGCTGGTGCACCAGTTGAGGATTGTGGACAACACGGCCCCTAAGGTCATCAGCCGCCGTCCGCCGAACTTGTCGGCCAGGTTGCCGTTGATCATCTGGCCGGCGGCATAGCACCACAGCATCGCACCGCTGATCGCTCCTAATGTGGCCTTGCTCAGCCCGAGATCTGCCTGGATGCCAGGGATCGCGAAGCCGAAGGTCTGCCTGCCGGTGTAGAAGAACAGGTAGCAGAACATCGTCGCCAGCAGCATGCGCCATTTGAGTCGCGAAAACTTCTCCTCTGACACTTCCACGGGATCTAAAGTGGCCGTTGGCTTTTCGTAAGTGCCGAACATCGCCCTCTACCAATCTATTGGGTGGTTAAACCGCCGAGGCGGCGTCGGACTGGTGCTGGGCCACGAGGGTCGTCGCCACCCAGAAGGCGTCGTAGTTGTGCACGTAGGCCGGCAGGCCGTAAGGCTCATCGACCAGGTCGGGCCGAGGCAGGCAACGGTTGATGATGAACGGGATCTGAAGCTCACCCAGCGCGCCGTGCGACCGCAGCGGGGCGTCCAGGCCGGTGAGGTCGTGCCACGCTGCGAACCGACCCAGTGCGGTGTCGGCCTCGGCTAGCAGGATCACGTCGCCGATCCGGTCGGCGGGCAGGCCATAGATCCTGGCCGCTTGCTCGCGGCTGTGAGCTGCCTCGATACCGTCGAGCGTGTGCAGCTGTTCGATGACCCGATCACGGTCGGCGCCGGCAGGCAGGTAGACGCTGGCGAACGAGCCCAACGCCCCATGGTGCGCGGTATAGGGATCGGTGATCGGCAGGATGACTCGCACACCGTCGGCGCCCTCATCACCCTT
>DASYBR010000098.1:0-9410 GCA_036500645.1 Mycobacterium sp.
GTGGCACCCGCGGCGATCAGCGCGCCCTTGAGAATCTTGTTCGTCGCCGTGCTCGGCAGCTCCGCGTTGATCCGCACGTACCGCGGCCACGCCTTCGGAGACAGGTCCGGTTGCGCGGCCAAGAATCTCTCGAAATCAGCCGGTTCCACATGCGCCCCCTCATGCAGTACCAGGGCGGCCATCACCTGGTCGCCGACGGTGTCGTCGGGAACCGCAAAGACCGCAACCTGATTGACCTCGGGCAGCCGCTCCAGGATCCGCTCAATCGGCGCCGCAGCCAGGTTTTCGCCGTCCACCCGCATCCAGTCGGCGGTGCGCCCCGCAAGGTAGATCCAGCCGTCGGCGTCGCGATACGCCAGGTCGCCCGACCAATACATTCCGTGCCGCATCCGCTCGGCCGTGGCGTGCGGATCGTTGTAGTAGCCGACGAACGGACCCGCGCCCGCAGTGTTGACCAGCTCGCCAACCGCTTCGTCGAAGTTCACCAAGGCCCCATGTTCGTCGAACTCCGCGACGGCGCACTCCGTCAGCGTCGTCGAGTTGTAGATGCTTACGCCGGCATACGGCTTGCCGATCGAGCCGGGCGGGGTGCCGTCCTCGCGCACGACGATCACCGCGAACTCGCTGGAGCCGAAGCTGTCAACCACGCGGCAGCCGAAACGTCTTGCGAATTCGTTGATATCGCGATCGGTTGCCTCGTTGCCGAACGCTACCCGCAATGTGTTGTCGGCATCGTCGGGCTTCTCTGGTGTGGACAGGATCAAAGCGAGGGGTTTGCCGACATAGTTGAGGTACGTCACGCCGTAATGGCGTACATCGTCGAGGAAACGGGACGGCGAAAAGCGCGCCGGGACCATCGTGGCGCCACTGCCGATGGCGACCGCCCAGCCGGCGGCGACGCCGTTGGAGTGAAAGAGCGGCATCGAGAGGTAACAGACGTCGTCGGCGGTGACGTCGTACTGGAAGATCAGGCTGGCGCCGCACATGATGGCCATCGCGTGAGCCAGGCGGACCACCTTGGGGTCGCCGCTGGTTCCCGAGGTGAAGATCATCATCAGGGTGTCGCCGCCTGTCACCTCCCGATGCGGAATCAGGTCCGGCGCCGTGGCCACGGCTTCGGTGTATCGTCTCTCGGTCACGTCGAGGACCTGAATCCCGTTGAGGTCCAAACCATCCAGCAGGGGCCGGTGCTCGTGGTCGACCAGCAGGATCTGGCAGTCGGAGCGGCGGATGTCAGTCAGCAAGCCGGTCCCGCGCCGCGTGGTGTTGATGCCGCACAGCACGTAGCCGCCGAGTGCGGCAGCAGCCATCGCCCGAAGCATCGCCGGGGAGTTGGGAAGCACGGCGCCGACGTGCAACGGACGAGTCGGATCGGCGAGGGCGATCATTGCGGCGGCCTCTGCTTCGGCTTCGGCGAGATGCTCACGCCAGGTCCAGCTCCGGTCGCCGTGGGCGAGCGCCGCAGTGTCGTCGTGCCGGCGCTGCCGCAGCAGCTGCTGAACTGTCTCCAGCACGTCTAATCCCTTCGTGCCCAACGTGATTCGCTGACCTCTAACTTTCCGGCTGACTAATGGTTGTCAGCACCAACCCGGCGTAGTCCCGGTCGGCCACTTCGTCGCAATGGCGCCGGTAGGTGCCGAATCCCCCGGCGTACGGCATGAAAACCCGTGTCTTGCCCTCGATGTTGGCGCCCAGATACCACGATGAGGCCGCCTTGGTAAACAACGTCTGATCGCCGACATGTGCGACGTGCTCGGTCCACGCGTCGGCGGCGTCGCGGCGCGGTTCCACCTCGCTAAGCCCGAGTAGGCGGGCGGTCAATACCAAATCCATGGCCCAGTCGACCTGAATCTCGGCGTGCAGCACCATGTTCGCCAGCACCGAGGGGCTGCCGGGACCGCTGATGGTGAACAGATTCGGCAGGCCCGGCACCATCAGACCGAGAAACGTCACGGGGCCGTTCTCCCAGATATCGCACAACCGCGCTCCCCTGGGCCCGGTCGGGTCGATGCGGGTCAGCGCTCCCGTCATCGCGTCGAAACCGGTGGCGAAGACCAGCACGTCGCACGGATACGTGGTCTCGCCGGTTCGCACCCCGTGCGCGGTGATCTCCTCGATGGGCTCGCGGCGCAGATTCACCAGTCGCACATTGTCTCGGTTGAACGTGGCGTAATACCCGGCGTCGGTGCAGATTCGCTTCGCACCGATCGGGTGATCCACGGGGATGAGGTCGGCGGCGACGGCGGGATCGGTGACGATTTCCCGGATCCGCTGTTCGGCGAACTGTCGGGCCATGTCGTTGGCCGCCATGTCGCTGTTCTGGTCGGGGAAGGTCTTGCCGAAAAGCACGCCGCCCTCGCGCCAGCGCTGCCATAGGGCTTCATCGCGTTCGTGGGGTTCGGTGTCGACGGCGTTCTTGTGATAGGTGCTGTGCGGCGTGCCCGCCGATGCGTAGGCCGAAAGTTGCCGGCGTTCCGGATACTTCTCCCGGATCTGCTGCTGTTCCTCCGGCGACCACGGGCGGTTCGGCATCGGGACGCTGTAGTTCGCAGATCGCTGGAATACCACGAGTTTCTCGGCCTGGGCGGCGATGATGGGCACCGCCTGAATGCCGGACGAGCCCGTACCGATCAGCCCGACCCGTTTGCCGCGCAGATCCGGATCCTCGCGCGGCCACGCGGCCGTGAAGTAGACGTCCCCCGCGAAATCGTCGACGCCGCGGATGTCGGGCCGGTTGAGCGCCGACAGGCAACCCGTTGCGCAGGCCAGGAATTGCGCGGCGTACGTCTGCTCGGCCCGCGCCGCATCACGGGTGCGGACATGCCACCGACCGCGCTCGAACGTGGCCCCGACGACGTCGGCGCCGAATCGGTAGTGGCGGCGCAGATCGAATCGGTCGGCAACATGACACAGGTAGGAAAGGATCTCGGGTTGTGCCGCGAAGCGTTCGGTCCACGTCCAGCTCTGCTGCAGCGTCTCGTCGAATGAGTATGAGTAGTCGACGCTTTCGACGTCGCAGCGCGCCCCCGGGTAGCGGTTCCAATACCAGGTGCCGCCCACCTCGGGGGCCGCTTCGATGCCGACCACCGACATACCCGCCGACGCCGCTCGGTGCACGGCGTAGAGCCCGGCGAACCCCGCGCCGACGACTATGACGTCGACTTCGGTCATTTGGACTCGGATTGGGTTGGCTTGAGCAGCCGCCGTAGGTCGTCGAAGACTAGGTCCCGCGCCGCTGCCGCGGGCGGAAACGAGTAAATCGTCATGAAGCCGTGGAACAACCCGGGGAAATCCCGATGTACGACGCCCACCCCCGCGTCGCGCAATCGCCGTGCGTAGTCGCAGCCCTCGCTGTGTAGCGGATCCAGGCCGGCGGTGACGATGACCGCGGGCGGCAGATCGGCGTGCGAATCGGCGCGGGCCGGCGCCACCAGGTGGGGTGGATCGAAAACCGTTTCGTCGCCGAGGTATTGCTGCCAATACCACTGCATCGCGGCGCGCGTGTTGAAGTATCCGGTCGCGTAGCGCTGATAACTTTCGGTGTCGAATGAGGGGTCGATGGCCGGGTAGAGCAAGAGCTGCGCGACAGGCCGGGCTCCCGCGCGTTCGCGACACAGAATGGCGGTGACGGCGGCCAGATTCCCGCCGGCGCTGTCACCGGCGATAGCAGTCCGCGTCGGGTCGATCCCGAGTCCGGCTGCGTGCTCGACCACCCAGCAGAACGCCACGAAGACGTCGTATGCCGCGGCGGGCGCCCGGTGTTCCGGAGCAAGGCGGTAATCAACCGACACGACCACGGCTTGAGTGCCGCGGGCCAGGGCGCGACAGAAGCTGTCATGGGATTCGATGTCGCAGAGAACGAATCCCCCGCCGTGACAGAACACGATTCCCGGGCGGTCGTCATACGCGTCGCCGTGTGGGTAGTAGACCCGCACTCCGATGTCGCCGGCGGCGCCCGGGATCCGGCGATCGACGGTGCGACGAACGTCGTCGATGTTCTGCACCGGCACGCGCCGCTCGGCGACCGCCGCACGAGCCGCCGCCCCGGTCATGTTCTCGACGCGAGGGAAGTCGGCGTTCAACACGCGCAGCGTCGCCTGGACGGCCTCATCGATGGGGTCGTCCGAGCGCTCGGGTTGGCCGCTCATGCCGGCCGGTACTTCAGCAAGGTCATTCCGCCTTCGGCCAGATCGTAGAACACCGGCTCAACGCGCATACCGATCCGTACATCACCCGGGTCGACCTCGACCAACTCGGTGCTGAATTTCGGCCCGACGTCCCACTGCACCACCGCGAGGAGCTGCGGCAGCGCGTCTGCCCAGGGCGGTCCGGTGGGCCGGCGCGCCACCGTGAAGGTGTACAGCGTTGCCGCACCATCGATTTCGCGCCATTCCAGGTCGTCGGCCAAAGTTCCAGGGGCGAGGGTGCGGGGGTAGAAGACGAATTGCTGCAGTGACGGCGAGTACTGCACCAGGATCCGTTGCCGCGCAAGGCCGTCCCAGAAGGGCCGTGACACGGGAGTGGGCTCGGGGACGGGGAGGATCGCTGGAGCCATTCTCAGTCCCCCCGGATCAGCAGCGCGACCTGCTCGCTCATGATGCCGCCGTTACCTGTGACGAATGCCGTGTGGCAGTCGGGCACCTGCGCGTTACCGGCACGGCCCATGATCTGCCGGGCGCCGTCGACGACATGGTGCATGCCGCCCGCCATGCCGGCCTGACCGAAGGACAGCTGGCCGCCGGCGGTGTTCAACGGAAATTCGCCGCGATAGGTCAAGTCATGGTCGTTAACCCATGACATCCCTTTGCCTTTGGCGCAGAAGCCGGCGTCTTCCAGGCTCATCAGCACCGTGATGGTGTAGCAGTCGTAGATTGACGCGACGTCGACGTCGGTCCGCTGCAGCCCGGCCATCGTGAAGGCCCGCTCGGCGGCGCGTGCGATCGGCGTGTTCAGCAAATCCTCGGCATAGGTCGGGGTCTTGAAGGCGATGTGCTCACCGAAGCCTTTGATCCACACCGGGCGGTTGCGAGCACGGCGTGCGATGTCGGCATTGGCAATCAGGACGCCCGCTCCCCCGTGCACCCGCATCACGGTCTCCAGCATGTGAATGGGATCGGCGATCATCGGGCTGGCGAGAACATCGTCCACAGTGATCGGTGTGCCGTGAAAGACGGCGTCTGGGTGGGCACACGCGTTGGCGCGTTGGTCGACGGCGATCTTAGCGACCGCGGCGGGGTCATAACCGAACTCCGCCGCGTACCGCTGAGCGATCTGCGCGTACGGCGCGTTCTGGCCGACGTTGCCGTACGGAATCTCGAATTCGGCCTGCGGCGACCCGTAGTTGTTGGATGACGCTCCATACCAATTCGGGCGGGCTGCTGCCCTCTTCTCGGACTGGGGCACCGACGCCGATCCGGGGACCACGGCCAAAACCGCGTCGCAGATCCCGAGCTCGACGGCCGCTGCGGCCCGCCACACCATCCCGGCGGCCGTGGCGCCACCCAGATCGACGCGCTCGCCGAAATCCATGGCGAGACCGAGATATTCGCACAAAGTGGCCGGCGCGAACATCGCTGACTCGGCGACACCGTGCGTCACCAGACCGTTGACCTCGGCGGGATCCACACCGGCGTCGTCAATCACCATCTTCGCCAGCAGCGCGTACTGGTCGAGGGTGAACAAGGGGGCTCGGGTGGGTCGCTTCTCGGCCGGCAACTCGGCGATGCCGATGATCGCCGCCTCGCCGCGCAGCCCGTTCACGGCGCGCGCCGGGGCAGCTCGACCGTTGCGGTTCCCGGCATCAGCACGGTCGTGTCGCGGCGGCCGGCGATCCCGAGATCCACCAATCCCACGCCATCCTCGGTGAGCCGTTTGCCCGTGATCTCCCCGCCGAAGCTCAGTACCTCGCCGGGATGGGCGACCGCGCGGTTCTGCACCGAAAACGACACCAGGCGACCGCGCCCGCCGATCCAGTTCCCGATTGCGCGGGCCAGCAACGCCGCCTGAAGCGGGCCTTGGACCAAGACGTTGTCGTAGCCTTCGACCGTGCGCGCCCACTCTTTGTCGTAGTGAATCCGGTGGCCGTTGTAGGTGGCGGCGCTGAAGAAGAACATCTGGGTTTCGTCGACTGTCACTGTCATCGTGGGCATCTGCTCGCCCACGCTGATGTCGTCATAGAACACCTGCTGATCGGTCACGGGCGGGCGATCATCGACGTCGATGCCTCGGCGAGTAGCTCCTGGTGCTGGTTGTGGTACACCGTGTGCCAGGTGACGAGGACGAATCTGCCGGAGCGACCCTGCTTTTCGACGATTGACTCGATCGTGCGGACCATCTGGATTTCGTCGTGGTGGTAGGCGGGCAGATGAAACGTGAAGCTCTCCCCGCCGGCCATCCGCTTCGGGGCGCGGGGAAACGCCAGGCTGCCGGAGATCGCACCGGAGGATCCGTCGGGGCGCAGCCCCTCGAGACGGGTGACACCGAGCACGGCATATTGCAGAAAAAGTGGAGGGGCGATGATGTCGCGAAAACCGTTGGCCCTGGCATACTCCGGATCAAACCATAGCGGGTTGTGATCACCGACCGCCGCCGCCCACCGTTGCCAATCGCGCCGGTTCACCTCTCCGGTCGCTGACGCGGCGACGGTGCCGACGCGCGACAGCGACTCGGCGTCGATCAACGTGTCCTGGATCAACGCGATTCCTCCTCCAAGGTTTCCTCCAACCACGATGCGGCGACGTCGGCCCCACCCCCGAGCGTTGAGCCCAACCGCGCGCGCTCGGTCCACAAATGCAGGTCGGTCTCGGTGACATAGCCCATCCCGCCGTGCAGTTGATGGGCGTCCAGCGTTATCAGCCGGGCCGCGGTGGCCGCGTGCATGCGCGCGATGGCCGTTTCCGGAGTCGCGGTGCGACCCTGGCCGATCCAGAACACCGCGGAGTGCGCGGCCAATCGTGCTGCAGCCAAAGCGATGTGCATGTTGGCGATCAGATGCTGGGCGGCCTGGAATGATGCGATGGGCCGGCCGAACTGATGACGCAGCTTGGTGTATTCGACGGTGCGGTCCATCACCGCCTGCCCGACGCCCACCAAGTCGAGTGACCCCAATGCCACCGCCGTGTTCGCCACCCGGCGCAGCGCCGAGTGGGCGACCCCGGAATGAGGGTCGCCGAGCAGCGCGTCGGAGCCTATGACGACGTCGTCGAAGCGCACCGTGAATGCCCGGTGCCCCCCGGCCATCGCGAGCGGTTCCATGACCAACCCGGACGCCCGGGCGTCTACGACGACCACCAGGGTGCGTTCTTGCGCGGCGGCGGACACCACGATGAGGTCGGCCACATCGGCGTCGGAAACGTAATCGGCGGTTCCGCTGAGCCGCCAACGCGCCAAGACCGGGTCGGCGCGGAGCACGGGCGATACGAGGGCGGCGTCGCGAGCGTTCCACAGTGCCGTGGTACCGCGGACAGCGCCGGACGTCAGGGACTGCAGCCAGGCGGCCTTGACGTCCGCGGTACCAAGCTGGTCGATCGCGACGGCGGCGAAAACCGTGCTGTGCACCGTGGTCGGGCAAAGCGCGCGACCCGCCTCGGCGTAGAAAACGGCAAGGTCGCCGAACGAGCCGCCGGAGCCGCCGAACTCCTCGGCGATCGCGAGCCCGAAGACACCGGCCTCGGCCAACGCCTTCCACAACGCCGGGGTGCTGCGGTCCGCGCCCGGTTCGTTCAGCGCGCGCACCGCCCGCACCGGGTTCTCTGACGCCAGCAGGGCACGCAACGACGAGGCGAATTCGCGTTGCTCAGCGGTGGGTATCGCTTTCATCTGTTCCCGCGAGGTTCCGGTCAGCGTCCGTAGGAGGGCATACCGTGCCCGCGCTGGGCGATGATGTCACGAAGGACCTCGTTGGTACCTCCACCGAATCGCATCAACGGCGCCGCCCGATACAGCCGCTCGAACTTGCCGGACAGCGGGGCGTCCGGGCTGCGATGCGCCAACAAGCTGTCCGGGCCGAGTAGGTCGAGCGCCAGGTCGGCGATGCGTTGCCGCAGTTCACTGGTGAAGACCTTTTCGACGCTTACTTCCACGCTGGGGATGACACCGCTGTCCAGGATCGACGCGGCCTCGTAACCCATCAGGGCGGCCACCGCGACGTCGGCTTCGGCTTGCGCCAGCCGGCGCCGCAACGACGGGCTCTCGGCGGGCACCGTGCCGTCCCGCCGCGGCGTCAGCGCTAGTTCGCGCAACTCGTCCACGGCGCGACGCAGATCACCGGCGTTGGTCAGCGCACCGCGTTCGAGATCGAGCGCACCGGTGATGTACGTCCAGCCACGGTTGACTTCGCCGACCAGATTGGTGACCGGCACCCGCACATCGTGGAAGTGCACCTCGTTGGTCCGATATCCCGACCACGCGTACAGCGGACGGATCTCGATGCCGGGGCTGTCGATCGGGACGATGATCACCGAAATGCCGCGATGGCGGGCGCCGTCGGGATCGGTACGGACGCAGAGCCACTCGTGGGTGGCGCGCTGAGCGCCACTGTTCCAGATCTTGGTCCCGTTGATCACCCATTCTTCGCCCTCGCGAACCGCGCTGGTGCGCAGGGCCGCCAGGTCGGTCCCGGCGTCCGGCTCCGAATAGCCGACGGCGCAGATCATTTCGCCCTTTGCGATCAGGGGCAGCCATTCGGTTTTGTTCCGCTCGGTGCCGTGCCGCATGATCATCGGCGCCACCGAGGTGACCGTCAGGTCCGGTCCGGGCACGCCCCAATATTCGAATTCGCTCATCAGTAGATGCAGATGTATGGCGCCGAGCCCCAAGCCCCCGTACTCGCACGGCCAGTTCAGTCCGAACCAGCCCTTCTCGCCGATCGTGCGGCGAAACCGTGCGACCTCGCCGCCGGGAAACTCCAAGTCGTGCTCGGCGAGTTCGGTTCGCAACTCAGGGGTGATGTTGTCGTGGAGGAACTCGCGGATCTCGGTCAGCCACGCACGCTGTCCGGCGTCGAGCTCAAAATCCATTCCGGCCCACCTCACCTTTCACCGGGCAGCGCCAGCGTAACGCCGCGGCGAATTTTCGCCCGCAATTTCCCGCCTGCTGGTCGATCGCGACACGCTGCGCGCGCGTCTCGCGCATCCGTAAAGCGGGTGTCCGCCGGTTTTCCAAGGCGCCGCTGCGGTAATCCTCGCCGGTATGAGCGATACGTCCGATTTCGGCACATTCGGCCGATTCGTCGAAACGCCGGTCGACGAGATGTCATCCGGGATGCGGGAAGCCTACGAGTTCACCCGCGAACTGCGGGGTCTGGTTCCCGGTCCCCACAAGATCTGGCTTGCCAATCCCACGCTGTCCAAGACGATCGTGCCGACCGGCGCGTACTTTCAGCGGGCGTCGTCGTTGACCAAAGCCGAGAT
>DASYBR010000099.1:0-1813 GCA_036500645.1 Mycobacterium sp.
GCCAACCTTGTGCCCCACCACCCGGGCGCCCTCGGCGACCCGCTGACGGATGTTGATCAACTGGATCTCGTAGGCGTCGACGACGTCGATCTCGGGGTGCGCGGCCGTCAGCGGCGCGATCGGCTGGCGGCTCCGCTCAGCCTGCGCGAGATCGGCGGCCAGCTCCTCACGGGTGGCTAGCGGGATCATTTAGCCGAAGTCCCCTCGTTCGTGTGACCGGGGCAGTAGCGCCCGGCCCCGGCAATTCTATAACGTGTTCTACATGACAGCGCAGGAGTTCGACGTCGTCGTGGTCGGCAGCGGCGGCGCCGGCATGGTTGCTGCCCTCGCGGCCGCCCACCGGGGTCTTTCGACAATAGTCATCGAGAAGGCTGCGCACTACGGCGGCTCAACTGCACGCTCGGGCGGCGGTGTGTGGATCCCCAACAACGAGGTCCTCAAGCGCGACGGCGTCAAGGACACGGCGGAAGCTGCCCGCACCTACCTGCACGGAATCATCGGCGACGTTGTCGAACCGGAACGCATCGACACCTACCTCGAGCGCGGGCCGGAAATGTTGTCGTTCGTGCTCAAGCACACGCCGCTGAAGATGTGCTGGGTGCCCGCCTACTCCGACTACTACCCCGAGGCCGCGGGCGGGCGGCCGGCCGGCCGTTCTATCGAGCCGAAGCCGTTCAACGCCAACAAGCTCGGCCCCGACCTGCCCGGGCTAGAGCCTCCGTACGGCAAGGTTCCGCTCAATGTCGTTGTGATGCAACAGGACTACGTACGCCTGAACCAGCTCAAGCGGCATCCCAGAGGCGTGCTGCGCAGCCTGAAGGTGGGCGGGCGCACCATGTGGGCGAGGGCGACCGGCAAGAACCTGGTCGGCATGGGACGCGCTCTTATCGCGCCGCTTCGGATCGGGCTGCGCAAGGCCGGCGTCCCGGTGCAGCTCAACACGGCGCTGACCGACCTCTACGTCGAGGGCGGGGCGGTTCGCGGCGTCTACGTGCGCGACAGCAGGGCACCTGAATCAGGTGAGCCGCAACTGATTCGGGCCCGAAAAGGCGTGATTCTCGGCTCCGGCGGATTCGAACACAACGAGCAGATGCGAGTCAAGTACCAGCGCGCACCGATCACCACCGAGTGGACGGTTGGCGCGAAGGCCAACACCGGTGACGGCATCCTCGCAGCCGAAAAGCTTGGCGCGGCACTGGAGATCATGGAGGACGCGTGGTGGGGTCCGACGGTCCCGCTGGTGGGCGCACCGTGGTTCGCACTGTCGGAGCGCAACTCGCCGGGCTCCATCATCGTCAACATGTCGGGCAAGAGATTCATGAACGAATCCATGCCCTACGTCGAGGCATGCCACCACATGTATGGCGGCGAGTACGGCCAGGGGCCGGGTCCGGGCGAGAACATTCCCGCGTGGCTGGTATTCGACCAGCAATACCGAAACCGTTACATCTTCGCCGGATTGCAGCCAGGACAACGCATTCCACGTAAATGGCTGGAGTCCGGCGTGATCGTCCAGGCGGACACCATCGACGAGCTGGCCACCAAGGCCGGCCTGCCGGTCGACGAGTTCGCCGCGACGGTTCAGCGTTTCAATGGCTTTGCCCGCTCGGGTGTCGACGCCGACTATCACCGCGGCGAGAGCGCCTACGACCGGTACTACGGCGACCCGACCAACAAACCCAACCCAAACCTCGGCGAGATCAGTCACCCGCCGTATTTCGCCGCCAAGATGGTGCCCGGCGACCTGGGCACCAAGGGCGGCATCCGCACCGACAAGCACGGTCGGGCGTTGCGGGACGACGGCAGCATCATC
>DASYBR010000100.1:0-38656 GCA_036500645.1 Mycobacterium sp.
GGGGGGTCACTCATGTCGAAAGTTGATGTTGCAGCGTTGATCGCGCTTTGCGCAGCGCTTGCATCCGCGATCGGCGATGTGATCCGTCAGCGCTCCGCGCAGGAGATCACGGACAAGGACGTCGGCCACCTGGAACTTTTCCGCATGTCGTTGCGGGACACCCGGTGGTGGCTGGGCGGCATGGCGGCGATCGTCAATTACAGCCTGCAGGCTGCCGCACTGGCGTGGGGATCGGTGGTGCTGGTGACGGCGCTGCAGGTGACGGCGCTGCTGTTCGCCCTGCCCATCTACGCGCGGCTGACCAAGCGCTCGGTCACCCGCTTCGAGTGGGTCTGGGCGGTCGTACTGGCCGGCGCCCTGGCGGTGCTCATCATCGTCGGTGACCCGGCCTCGGGCCAGGAGCGGGCCGCGGTCGCAACGTGGGCCGTCGTGGCTGCCGTCGTGATCCCTGTTCTGGTCGCGTGTGTGCTGGCCGCGCGGATCTACTCCGGCAGGCCCTTCGCGGCCGTGCTGCTCGCGGTGGTGGCCGGGTCGTCGCTGGCGTTGTTCGCGGTGCTGACCAAGGGGATCGTCGAGGTCAGTGAGGGAGGCCCCGGGGCCGTGCTCGGGGCGCCGGAGTTCATCCCCTGGCTGCTTCTGGCGCTGACCGGGATGGTCTTCCAGCAGTCCGCGTTCCGTGCCGGTGCGCTGACCGCCTCGATGCCGACGATGACCGTGGCGAAGCCCGTGGTGGCCGGATTGCTCGGCATTCTCGTGCTCGGCGAATCGCTGAACGCCAGCGGGCCCAGGGCCTTCGTGCTGCTGACGGCGGTGGCGGTGGTCATCGTCGCGACGGTTGCGCTGGCTCGGGGCGAGGCGGCCACGATGGTCGCCGAGGCCGGAACCGACGGGCCGCTCATGCCGCGGTTCGACGTTGAGGTCGACGCTTCCGGTGAGGCCGTGGCTGCGGCCGGCGGCACGCGGTGGAGTTCCTTCCGCGCGTATTGATCAGGGCGCGGGTCGGTCGAGGGGCCCAGACGTTAACTTAGGTGACGTGCTCAGCGCCATTGCGATCATTCCGTCGGCGCCGGTGCTCGTTCCCGAGCTCGCCGGCGCGGCCGCCGCGGAGGTGTCCGACCTGACCGCGGCGGTGGTGGCGGCGGCCGCCTTGCTTCCTGGACGCTGGCTGGCCATCGGGACCGGCCGAAACGACGACGTGCTGGGTCCGCAGACGGTGGGCACCTTGGCGGGCTATGGCGCGGACGTACGGGTTCGGCTGTCTCCGGGAGGCCCTGACATCCCTGGGGCCGAACTTCCGCTGTGCGCATTGCTGGCCGGCTGGGTGCGCGGCCAGGCTCAGCCGGAAGCCGCCGCGCAGGTTCGCGTGTACCGCGCCGACCACGACGCCGACACGGCGCTGGCCCTGGGCCGGCAGCTGCGCGCCGACATCGACCGGCAGGCCGAACCGATCGGGGTGCTGGTGGTGGCAGACGGCGCGAACACCCTGACGCCGTCAGCGCCCGGCGGCTACGACCCGGGCGACGCCGACGCGCAGCAGTCGCTGGATGATGCGCTGGCAACCGGTGATGTCGTCGCCCTTTCCCGGCTCCCGCAGCAGATCCTGGGCCGCGTCGCCTTTCAGGTGCTGGCCGGTCTTGCCGCGCCGGCGCCGCGGTCGGCCAAGGAGCTGTACCGGGGGGCGCCCTACGGCGTGGGCTACTTCGCCGGCGCCTGGCAGCTGTGACGGTCGCCGTGCGCCCGCTGGCGATCATCGGTCCCACCGGCACCGGGAAGTCGCAGCTCGCCCTCGACGTCGCGGAGCGACTCGGCGGCGAAACCGGCGCGGAAATCGTCAATGCCGACGCGATGCAGCTCTATCGGGGCATGGACATCGGCACCGCCAAGCTGCCCCTCGAACAGCGTCGCGGCATTCCGCATCATCAACTCGACGTGCTCGATGTCACCGCGACCGCGACCGTCGCCAGCTATCAGCGCGCCGCCGCGGCCGACATCGAGGCCATCGCGGCCCGCGGCGCCGTGCCGATCATCGTGGGCGGCTCCATGCTCTACATCCAGTCGCTGCTCGACGACTGGTCGTTTCCCGCCACCGACCCCGCCGTGCGGGCGCGCTGGGAGCAACGACTGGCCGAGGTCGGGGTGGGCCGGCTGCACGCCGAGCTGGCCCGCCGCGACCCCACCGCGGCCGCGACCATCCTGCCCACCGACGCCCGGCGCACGGTGCGCGCGCTCGAGGTGGTCGAGCTGACCGGCCAGCCGTTCGCCGCGTCGGCGCCGCGCATCGGAACCCCGAGGTGGGACACCTCCATCGTCGGGTTGGACTGTGACACAGCGGTTCTCGATGAACGGCTGGCCCGGCGCACCGACGCCATGTTCGACCAGGGTCTGGTTGACGAGGTGATCGCGCTGTGCGGCGTTGGCCTGCGCGAAGGGGTCACCGCCGCGCGCGCCCTGGGCTACGCGCAAGTCCTCGCGGCCCTGGACGCGGGTAGGGGACCGGACGCGGTCGATGACGCCCGCGAGCAGACGTTCGTGGGGACCCGGCGCTACGTGCGACGGCAACGCTCATGGTTTCGGCGCGACCACCGCGTGCACTGGCTCGACGCCGCCGATGCCGACGGTCTCGTCGATGCCGCCGTGCGGGCCTGGCGCCACGTATCCTGAGCAGGTGATCCGCGCCGACGACGAAGATGCCGGCGCAGCGGGGATCGTCGGGGTACCGCCCGCTTGCGGGGGAGAGTGGCGCACATGATGTTTGCCAAAGGCCACGGCACCCAAAACGACTTCGTGGTGCTGCCCGACCCGCAGGCCGAGCTGAGCCTCGACGCCGCGCGGGTGGCCGCTTTGTGCGACCGGCGGCGCGGGCTGGGGGCCGACGGGGTGCTGCGGGTCACCACTGCCGGTGCGGCTCTGGCCGCCGGTGTGCTCGACCGTCTGCCGGACGGTGTCGCTGCGGGCGACTGGTACATGGACTACCGCAACGCCGATGGCTCCACCGCCCAGATGTGCGGCAACGGCGTGCGGGTCTTCGCGCACTACCTGCGTGCCAGCGGCATGGAGACCCGGGACGAATTCGTGGTCGGGTCGCTCGCCGGCGCGCGCCCGATCGTCGTGCACCGCGCCGACGCGACCACGGCCGACATCACCGTCGACATGGGCAAGGCCAACGCGCTCGGCAGCGGGGGACAGGCCTTCGCCGCGACGGTCGGCGGCCGCCGGTTCTCCGGCATGGGCGTCGACGTGGGCAACCCCCACCTGGCGTGCGTGGATTCCGATCTGACGGCCGAGGCGTTGGCCGCGCTGGACGTGGCGGCGCCGGTGAGCTTCGATCACACGCAGTTCCCGGACGGGGTCAACGTCGAAATCGTCACGGCGCCCGCCGACGGGGCGGTCAGCATGCGGGTCCACGAACGCGGCGTGGGCGAAACGCGCTCGTGTGGCACCGGAACCGTCGCGGCCGCGGTCGCCGCGCTGGCGGGCGCGGGCTCCTACACCGGTACGCTGGCCGTGCGCGTGCCGGGCGGCGAAGTCGTGGTCACCGTCACCGATGCGACCAGCTATCTGCGCGGGCCGTCGGTGCTGGTGGCGAGTGGAGAAATCAGCGAGGAATGGTGGCACGGACTTCAGTGTTAAATCAGATGCACGACACAGCTTTGGCGTGCATCATTTCTTATTGCCTATGACATATCCCGAATTTCGCGATAGCGCCCCCAAGGTCAGTGAGCCGAGCACGGGCGAACTCGCCCTCGAAGACCGTTCGGCGCTGCGCCGTGTCGCCGGCCTGTCGACCGAACTCACCGACGTCTCCGAAGTCGAATACCGCCAGCTGCGGCTCGAACGGGTCGTCCTGGTGGGCGTGTGGACCGACGGAACCGCCGCCGACAGCCAGGCCAGCATGGCCGAGTTGGCGGCGCTGGCCGAAACCGCGGGCTCCCAGGTGCTCGAGGGGCTGATCCAGCGCCGCGACAAGCCGGACTCGTCGACCTACATCGGCTCGGGCAAGGCCGCCGAGCTGCGCGAAGTCGTGCTGGCAACCGGCGCCGACACCGTCATCTGCGACGGCGAATTGTCCCCGGCGCAGCTGACCGCGCTGGAAAAGGCCGTCAAGGTCAAGGTCATCGACCGCACCGCACTGATCCTGGACATCTTCGCCCAGCACGCCACCAGCCGGGAGGGCAAAGCGCAGGTCTCGCTGGCCCAGATGGAGTACATGCTGCCGCGGCTGCGTGGTTGGGGTGAATCGATGTCCCGGCAGGCCGGTGGTCGCGCCGGCGGCAGCGGCGGCGGGGTGGGGCTGCGCGGTCCCGGTGAAACCAAGATCGAGACCGACCGGCGCCGGATTCGCGAGCGGATGGCCAAGCTGCGCCGCGAGATCAAGGACATGAAGCAGGTTCGCGACACGCAGCGCAGCCGACGACTGCACAGCGACGTGCCGTCGATCGCGATCGTCGGCTACACCAACGCCGGCAAGTCCAGCCTGTTGAACGCGCTGACCGGTGCCGGGGTGCTGGTGCAAGACGCGTTGTTCGCCACGCTGGAGCCCACCACCCGGCGCGCGGAGTTCGACCTCAATTCGGGCCAGACCGGGCGTTTCCTGCTCACCGACACCGTCGGGTTCGTCCGGCACCTGCCCACGCAGCTGGTCGAGGCGTTCCGTTCCACGCTCGAAGAGGTCGTGGACGCCGATCTGCTGCTACACGTGGTCGACGGCTCCGACGTCAACCCGCTGGCCCAGATCAACGCGGTTCGCGGGGTGGTCTCCGAGGTGATCGCCGACCGCGGTGTGGATAGCGGTGACCCGCCGCCCGAGCTGCTGGTGGTGAACAAGGTCGACGCCGCGAGCCCTCTGATGCTGGCCAAGCTTCGGCACGCGCTGCCCGGCGCGGTGTTCGTGTCGGCGCGCACCGGCGACGGGATCGAGGCGTTGCGGCGACGGATGGCCGAGCTTGCCGTGCCCGTCGACACCGCCGTGGATGTGGTGATTCCGTACCACCGCGGCGATTTGGTGGCCCGTCTGCACGCGGCCGGGTGTGTCCAACAGGAGGAGCACAGCGCGGAGGGCACCCGGATCAAGGCGCGCGTCCCGATCGCGCTGGCGGGCCGCCTGCGGGAGTTCTCCGCGCACTGACACGGCGCGCCGCCGCCCCGCGCCACCGACCCCTCCAGCTCCCGACCAACCGTCCGGTTGGTATATGTTGGGCCACAGAGTCCCGAGTCGCCGGAGGTCGTTCATGAGCAGTGCCATCAAGTACCAGCGCACTCTTTTCGAGCCGGAACATGAATTGTTCCGCGAGTCTTACCGGGGCTTCCTGGAACGCCACGTCGCGCCGTATCACGACGAATGGGAAAAGGCGAAAATCGTCGACCGGGGTGTCTGGCAGGAGGCCGGGAAGCAGGGCTTCCTCGGTATGGCGGTGCCCGAGGAATACGGGGGTGGCGGTGACGCCGACTTCCGCTACAACATGATCATCACCGAGGAAACCGCCGCCGGCCGCTATGGCGGGATCGGCTTCGGCCTGCACAACGACATCGTTGCGCCGTACCTGCTGGCCCTGGCGACCGAAGAGCAGAAGCAGCGCTGGTTACCGAAGTTCTGCTCAGGCGAACTGATCACGGCGATCGCGATGACAGAGCCGGGGACGGGCAGCGACCTGCAGGGCATCAAGACGCGCGCGGTCAAGCAGGATGACCACTATGTGCTCAACGGATCAAAGACGTTCATCACCAACGGAATCAACTCCGACCTGGTGATCGTGGTGGCGCAGACCGATCCGGACAAAGGAGCGCAAGGCTTTTCGCTGATCGTCGTCGAACGCGGTATGGAAGGCTTCGAACGCGGCCGCCATTTGGACAAGATCGGGCTGGAAGCGCAGGACACGGCCGAGTTGTCGTTCACCGATGTCAAGGTTCCCGCCGAAAACCTGCTGGGGCAAGAGGGTATGGGGTTCATCTACCTCATGCAGAACCTGCCGCAGGAGCGCATCTCGATCGCCATCATGGCGGCCGCGGCGATGGAGCAGGTGCTGGAGGACACGCTGCAATACACCAAGGAGCGCAAGGCTTTTGGCAAGCCGATCGGCAGTTTCCAAAACAGCCGCTTCGTCCTTGCCGAGTTGGCGACGGAGGCGACCGTGATCCGCATGATGGTCGACGAGTTCGTCCGGCTGCACCTGGACAAGGAGCTGACGGCCGAACAAGCCGCGATGGCCAAGTGGTATTCCACCGAAAAGCAGGTGCACCTGATCGATCGCTGCCTGCAACTGCACGGCGGTTATGGCTATATGCGCGAATACCCCGTAGCGCGTGCCTATCTCGACGCACGGGTGCAGACGATCTACGGCGGCACGACCGAGATCATGAAAGAGATCATCGGCCGCAGCCTCGGCGTCTGATCAATGATCGGCCCGTATTCGCGGGCCGGACCTTCCGCAGTTAATACCCACGCGGTAACGGATCGCCACACCCGCGATCACGACCGGCGCCATGCAATCGGGTATTGCCCCTGGACTTCGGCACAGTGTGCGCCGTTGGTCGCGATTCGGGCATTAACCTGCAACATTTCCACATCAACGTGGTATCCGTTTTTGCAAATTTCGTAATTTGACTTCGCATTTCTGGTCGGCTGGAGCAAAGTAATGCGAGCCCGGCGATAATGCGGATCGTCGTGGGGTGCTTCCCAGCGGTGCGAGCTCGGCCCGCTCGCCGGGTATGCAGGTACGGGCATAGCCGCAATGGCGGTATCTCCGTCGGCTGGGAGGCTTGGTGAACGAGCAGAGAGGTCACATGCGCAGGCTGATCGGGAGCGTGCTGGTCAGCTTGACGACCGCAGCAATAGCCGCCGCCCTGATGGCGCCCGCTGCGTCGGCGTCTCCTATCGGCGACGCGGAGGCCGCCATCATGGCCGCCTGGGACAAGGCGGGCGGCGACACCTCACCACTCGGCGCCCGCAAGGGTGACGTCTACCCCGTCGGCGATGGTTTCGCCCTGGACTTCGACGGCGGCAAGATGTTCTTCACCCCCGCTACCGGAGCCAAAATGGCGTACGGGCCGATCCTGGACAAATACGAGTCGCTGGGCGGACCCGCCGGCAGCGATCTCGGGTTCCCCTCCATCAACGAAGTGCCCGGGCTCGCCGGACCCGACAGCCGGGTGATCACCTTCTCGGCCAGCGACAAGCCGGTGATCTACTGGACGCCCGACCACGGCGCCTACGTGGTGCGCGGCGCGATCAACGCCGCGTGGGACAAGCTCGGCAGCTCGGGTGGCGTTCTCGGTGTGCCGGTCGGCGACGAGACCTACAGCGGTGCGGTGTCGTCGCAGAAGTTCAGTGGCGGTCAGGTCTCGTGGGACAGGCAAACGAAGCAATTCACCACCGATCCGCCCGCGCTGGCCGATCAGTTGAAGGGTCTGCAGGTAGCGATCGATCCGACCGCGGAGATCAACACTGCGTGGCGCGCGGCCGGCGGCCCTAACGGCCCGCTGGGCGCCAAGCAGGGCGGGCAGTATCCGATCGGCGGCGATGGACTCGCTCAGAACTTCGTCGGCGGCAAGGTGTTTTTCAGCCCGGCCACCGGAGCGAACGCCATCGAGAACGACATCCTGGCCAAATACGAGTCGATGGGCGGCCCGGGCGGCAGCGACCTGGGTTTCCCCACCGCCAACGAGACTGACGGCGGCATCGGACCGTCCAGCCGCATCGCCACCTTCTCCGCCAAAGACAAGCCGGTGATCTTCTGGACACCCGACCACGGCGCGTTCGTGGTGCGCGGGGCGATGAAGGCCGCGTGGGACAAGCTCCGCGGTCCTGCGGGCAAATTGGGCGCCCCGGTGGGCGATCAGGCCGTGGACGGCGACGTGATCTCGCAGCAGTTCACCGGTGGCAAGATCTCGTGGAACCGGGCGAAGAACACGTTCGCCACGGACCCGTCCAACCTGGCGCCGCTGTTGTCCGGACTTCAGGTGTCCGGGCAGAACCAGCCGAGTGGTTCGGCCATGCCGTCGCACGGCAAGAAATTCACCTGGCAGTGGTGGTGGGCTCTGCCCGTCATTTTGGTACTGGCGCTGCTCGGGTGGGTGGGGTGGCTGGTGTTCGGGCGGCGTCGGCGTCGCGCGGGCCAGCCGATCGAGAGTCCCGCCTATCGGCCCGACCGCGACGTGAACGCCGGCTACGATCCCCACACGGACGGGCGCTGGGCATCCGATGACGCCGAGGGTGCCACCGACCATTTCGCACTCGGCGACTCCGGCCGGCCGGAGCACCAACCGCCGCCGGATCCCGGCTCGGCGTCGCGGGTCAGCTGGCGGCGTCAGGACCCGACCGACGATCAGTTCGCGGGCGAATTCGCGGGCGAAGAGGAAGACCCCGACGCGGTGGACACCGACTCTTTCCCCGTCGTCACGGACGAGATGCTCTCGGAGGCGGGCTATCTCGATGTCGAGGAGGCCGAGTACACCGACGCCGATGTTGCCGAAGCCGAGTACGCCGAGGCCGGGGGAGCCGAGGACAACTACATCGAGGCCGACGTCGCGGAGGCCGAGTACGCCGAAGAAGTCCCGGAGACCGTCGGGCCTGAGGTGGCGGACGAAGCGGCGTATCCGGTTGCCGGTTACGTGGATGCCGACTACGCAGAGGTCGGCACGCCGGAGTCCGCGGCCCCGAATGCCCAGGCGTCGGAGGCGGTCGTCGTCGGTGCGGCCGCGGCCGCCGGAGCCAGGGCCGGGCGCCACGCCGCAGCGGATGAAGAGGACGCGTCAGACGACGGCCAACCGACCGGTCCCGTGCCGGGCCCGGCCGGGCGCCCGACCATCCACCTGCCGCTCGAAGACCCGTATCAGGTGCCGGACGGATACCCGATCAAGGCCAGCGCTCGATTCGGTCTGTACTACACGCCGGGCAGCGACCTGTACCACGACACGCTGGCCGAGATCTGGCTGGCGAGCGAAGAGGTTGCGCAGGCCAACGGCTTCGTCAAGGCCGACTGAACGGTCGCGCTACACCTTGCGGATCACGGTGACGACCTTGCCGAGCACGGTCGCATCGTTGCCGGGGATGGGATCGAACGCCGGGTTGTGCGGCATCAGCCACACCTGACCGCCCGCCCGCTTGAACGTCTTGACGGTGGCTTCGCCGTCAAGCATGGCCGCGACGATGTCGCCGTTGTTGGCGACGTTCTGCTGGCGCACCACCACCCAGTCGCCGTCGCAGATCGCGGCCTCGACCATCGAGTCGCCGACCACCTTGAGCAGGAAGAGGGTGCCCTCGCCGACCAGTTCACGCGGCAGCGGAAAGACGTCTTCGACGGCTTCCTCGGCCAGGATGGGCCCGCCGGCAGCGATACGCCCGAGGACCGGGACGAACGTGGGTACCGGCAAGGCGTCTGATCCGGCGACCTCGGTGACCGGCGCCGCCGGCACCGCGTCGTCGGCTCCACGGACGTCCACCGCGCGGGGGCGGTTCGGGTCGCGGCGCAGATATCCTTTTCGCTCGAGGGTGCGCAGTTGGTGAGCGACCGAGGACGTCGACGTCAGACCGACGGCGTCGCCGATCTCCCTGATGCTCGGCGGATATCCGCGGGTGCTCACAGACTCACGGATGACGTTCAAGATGGTGCGTTGCCGCTGGGTAAGCGATGAATCCACGGAATGCAGCCGGCCGTCCGCGCCGGCCGACGAGGTGTCGTTGCTGTCGCTCATGGCAATGAATGTAACCCCCCCGGGGCGCAGAATCAAACATGTGTTCGACTGCGTGTCGTGGTTTGCCGGCCGGGGGAATAAAACGGCCCCGCGCGGCGAATAACAAAGGTGTAACTCTTCAAAAGATCGGGTACTTGAGCCGTATGCCAGTGGTAATGACCGACAGCGACTTGTCGGTGGCGTGGTCTAGCTTTTGCTCGTGCGACACGCTTCGCTCAAATGTTCGGACTTCGAACACACGAGCGATACAGTCGAACACACGAGCGAGGATTAGTTGACCGGAGGAACGCAGATGACAATCATCCACACAGTCTCGCCGCGCACCAGCAGTGTCCGGCGCCCTATCAACGGGCCTGTGCAGGAGCTTCGGAATGGGCGCGATGGCGCGGCCCGGTCCCGGCGGCCCGGTCCGTCGAGGCCGGCGGGCGCGGCGGCTACGCGCTACTACGGGACCGGCGTCGCCATGTCCGTCGCCCCGCACCGCAAGCGTTCGGTCACCTGGGCGACGACAATCGGGCTGGCGTTGGCCGCCGGGGCGATCACCCTGTGGCTGGGCCTCGTCGCGAACGTCGGGCAGTTACTCAACGGCGACTCCGCGAGCTCGGCAGCCCACCTGCCCGACCGGGTCGCCGTCGTTCGGGTGGAGGCGGGGGAGTCGCTGCAGGACGTCGCTCACCGCGTGGCGCCCGACGCACCGGCCCGCCAGGTCGCCGAGCGCATCCGCGAACTCAACGATTTGAACTCGCCGACCCTGGTTGCGGGTCAAACCCTGATCGCTCCGGTCAGCTGACGACCCCTATCGCGAAAACCACTCTGCGCTAAGCCTCCTCGTCCCAACCGGTCAGCATGCGTACTCTGCGGTTCCATTAGCCGTGCAGGTCAGCGCCCAGGTAGGCTCAAAGTGCTGCAGTACCTGGTTGACAGCACGGCGAAGGAGCGGTGATGCACTGTCCCTTTTGCCGCCATCCCGATTCCCGGGTGATCGACTCGCGGGAAGCCGACGAGGGCCAGGCCATCCGACGCCGCCGATCGTGCCCGGAGTGCGGCCGGCGTTTCACCACTGTGGAAACCGCAATCCTGGCGGTGGTCAAGCGCAGCGGTGTCACCGAGCCCTTCAGTAGAGAGAAGGTCATCAGCGGTGTCCGCCGGGCCTGCCAGGGTCGCCAAGTCGACGATGATGCGCTCAATCTGCTGGCCCAACAGGTGGAAGACACCGTGCGTGCCGCCGGCTCGCCGGAGGTCCCGAGTCACGAGGTGGGGTTGGCCATTCTGGGGCCGTTGCGCGACCTGGACGAAGTGGCGTACCTCCGGTTCGCCTCGGTGTACCGCTCCTTTGAGTCCGCCGAGGATTTCGAGCGCGAAATCCAGGCGTTGCGCGACCACCGCGAAGTATCGACGCCGACCTGACCGGCCGAGTCTGACCGGCCATCGCCGGTAGTCTCATTTTCATGCTCCCTGAGTTACATCCCGACGTCCAGGCGCTGGCACCACTGCTCGGGACGTGGACGGGTCGGGGCGCGGGCGAGTACCCCACAATCGAGCCCTTCGACTATTTCGAAGAAGTCGTGTTCTCCCATGTCGGGAAACCGTTTTTGGCCTACGCACAGAAAACCAAGGCGGCGGCGGACGGCAGGCCGTTGCACGCCGAGACGGGATATCTTCGCGTCCCCGAACCGGGCCACGTCGAACTGGTGCTGGCGCATCCGAATGGCATCACCGAGATCGAAGTCGGCACGTACGCGGTCACGGGTGACCTCATCGAAATCGATATGTCCACCGCGACCATCGGTTTGGCCCCGACGGCCAAAGTGGTGACCGCGCTCGGCCGTTCTTTCCGCATCGACGGTGACGAGCTGTCGTACTCCGTCCAGATGGGTGCGGTCGGCCAGCCGCTGCAGAATCACCTGGCCGCCGTGTTGCACCGGCAACGCTGAACCTGCGCGACGGCAACAGCGCGCGTCAATCCATATGCCGTACACCGTCGTTGACGACGCGCCCGGTCACCCCCACCCATCCTTCGGCGTTCCAAATGGTTTCGATGACAGAGCCCTTGCCCTGGGTGATGCGCAGGTTCCGGCTCAGGTAGTCGGTGATTCGCATCGCCGCCGAGCCGGTCGCTTCGTCTTCCGGCACACCGAGATTGGCGACGAACACCCGGGCGCGCAAAGATCCGCCGGCCTGATCGGTCCAGGTCCACAGGTAGTGCGGCGTGTCGTCGGGGAAGTCGACCGGGTCGGCGGCGAGAAGTTCATCGGCTGAACCGAATTCGTGCAGGGCGAATTCGGGTGCCCACTCCGAGCGTGCGCTGATGCTGGTGCCGTCGCCCCGGGAACCGGCATTGTGGCTGACCTGCACGATGCCGGCCGGTACCTGCAGTGTGTTGATCGGCCAACCATTTTCCCGCAGCCACCACGACGCGCCGACGGTCGGGTGCCCGGCGAACGGAATCTCGATCTGCGGGGTGTAGATAGTGGCTTGTGCGGTGGCCGAGCCGGCGGCCGGAAGTTCGACGAAAACCGTTTCGCTATAGCCCAATTGAGTTGCCAACGGCTGCCGATCCGCGACTTCGACCTGGTTGGCGTCGACCACGCCGAGGGGATTACCGAAATTCCCGTCCGAATCGGTGAACACGCGCAACACCGTCACGTCGATAGGCATGGCCCGACTTTACGGCCCGCCAATCGCGCACCGGATCAAGGGGGAGTCAGGTGGCGCTGCGTTCGTCGGAACCGATGGCGTTCAGGACGGCGACCCGGGTGGGAGCCGAGCCCGTCACCGTCTTTGCGCCGCCACCACTGCGGAGCAACTCGCGAAGGGCGGTCTGATCGTATTCGCCGGGCTGCGTGCAATCGATGAAGCTTTCGACGACGTCGATGAAGCGGGCTGGGTCGTCGTGAAACGGAAAGTGGCCCGAGCCGTCAAAGATTTCGAGGCGAGAGCCGGGCATCGCTGCGTGCGCCATCCAGGCGTGCCGGACGGGCACCACCACATCTTTGGTGCCCCAGACGATCTGCACGGGGATGGCCTCGGTCAGATAACATCGGTCAAGCATGGTGACGATCTGGCCGCGCCAGTCCACCACCGCCCGCAGGGTACGACTGAAAGCCGCCGAGGCCGTCGGCTCCGGCAGGTCATCGAGAATCCGCAGCACGTTGGGCAGATCGCGACCCAGGCCGGTGCTGCCCAGGGCCAGGCCCATCACGCGCCCCATGACCTGAACCGCGGGCAGCACCAGGGGCAGGCGCAGCAGGGCGAGGGCTTCGCTGCCGATCGGCAGTGACGCCCACCGCAAGACGAAATTGACGTCCTTGGTGACGCCACCCGCGCCCACCAGGATCAGCCGTTCCACCAAATGCGGGAATTGGTAAGCGAATTGCATGGCCACCCCGCCGCCCAGCGAATGCCCGACGATGGTTGCCCGCTCGATGTCGAGCACGCTGAGCAGGTCGCGCATCCCGTTCGCGTACGCGGCGATCGAGTAGTCGGCGCGCGGTTTGTCGGATTGCCCGTGGCCCAAAAGGTCGGGGGCGATCACGGTGAACCGCTGAGCGAGCTTGGCCTGCACGGTATTCCAGGTGGTGGAGTTGTCGCCGATGCCGTGGATCAGCAATATCGCCGGCCCGGAGCCTGCGATCCGGTACGCCCGCCGGTAACCATGGATGGTGCGGAACTCCAGCCTGGGCGCTGTCACCTCACGCACCGGGCGGAGCGTGTTCTTGCGCTTCCGCTCGGTCATATCGCCAACCTTGCTGTCGGGCCGCGCTAAGGGCGTGTAATTAACAAGGACGTTGCAGGACTGTCATCCCTGGTCGTCGTCGTCGAACTTCTTCTCCGCCTGTTGGGCCAGGAATCGCTCGAACTCTGCGCCAAGCTCGTCGCCGCTAGGTAGGTCCTCGTCGTGAGCTAGTAACGACCTGTTCTCCTGAGCGTCGATGAACGCATCGTACTGGCGCTCAAGCGCCGCCACCACTTGGGCAACCTCCGCGCTCGCCTGAACCTGCTCGTCGATCTTGGCGCGGATCACCGTTGCCGCTTCGGATAACGCCGACATGGGTAGCTCCAGCGTCGCGGTCTTGGCCACCTGCTCGAGCAACGCCTGCGCCGCCGCCGGGTAGTCGGTCTGCGTCAGGTAGTGCGGGACGTGCACGGTGTACCCGATGACCTCGTGGCCGTGCTGGGCCATCCGGTACTCCAGCAGGTTGGAGGCGCTGCCGGGAACCTGGATCTCGGAGATCCACGGCTGAAATTCCGCGATCAATTCCGAGTTGTTGGAGTGGGCGGTCATCGTGATCGGCCGCGTGTGCGGAACCGCCATCGGGACGGTGCCCAGGCCGATGGTCTGGCGCACACCGAGGCGCTCCGCCAGCAGACGAACCGCGGTGATGAAGCGCTCCCATTTCAGATCCGGTTCCATGCCGGCCAGCAACAGGAACGGGGTGCCGCGGGTGTCGCGCATCGCGTACAGACTCAGCTCCGGGTCGTCGTAGCTGGTGAAGTGATCGGTTTTGAAGGTCATCAGCGGACGTCGCGAGCGGTAATCCAGCAATTCGTCGATCGCGAAGGACGCGACCAGTTCGGTGTCCAGAACCGTCTTCAGATGGGTGGCAGCTAGCCGTATCGCGTGACCGGCGTCGGAAAATCCCTCCAAAGCGTGGACCAACACCGGGCCGCGCCCGTCGGAGGCCGATAGCTGCGGGGCGGGCAGCTCAAGCTCGTACATGCCCGCCTGACCCGGCTGGTATTGCTGTTCATCTGGGTCTTTGTGGTGAGCCATTTGGGGTGTGCCTCCTCCCGGGGGTTTCTCCAGGGTGCCCTACCAAGTGTCGCCTGAACCAGGCGGCATCAATATCAAACAGCGAACCGGCGTGCGCATTTCTATAAAAACGCTATAACGCGTAAACGTAATCCGGATGGTACATATTCGGCGGTCGCGGGCCGGCATTGCCAGCAAAGCGCCCGGCGAGCTGCGACGCGTTGAAGTCGGCTTGCCGCCCTGCCGTCAGGCATGATGAATCCGATGCGCGCACCGATGGTAATGCTTTGCACGGCAGTAGCCCTGGCGGCGCCGCTGATTTCGTGCAGCCGGCCCGGCGACCTGGTGCTGGGCCCCACGGTGTCCCCGACGCGGACGAGTGGGCCGGTGCAGCGGCTCAGCCAGCCCCAACAGAAGGCGGTCGCGGGTCCGGTGGACCCGGACAAGCGCATCGGCGCAATCTTCATCGACAACGGGCCGCTGCACGTGTGCACGGGCTCGGTGGTGCACTCGGCGACTGGCAACCTGATGATCACTGCGGCGCACTGCCTGGCCGGAGCATCGCAGATCAGCTTCATTCCGGGGTTCGCCGGCGACGCCGCGCCCGCCCCTGCCGATGTGTGGAAGGCCGACGCCGTCTACCTCGATGCGCGCTGGACGGCCAGCAAGGACCCGCACGCCGATTACGCGATCGCGCGCGTCAGTAACGACGCCAGTGGTTCCGTCGAGTCCCACGTGGGTCTGGCGCTGACGCTGGGCACCGCGCCCCCGCCCGGCAGCCACGTCACCGTGCTCGGGTATCCGGCCGGCGTGGGGGGCTCGCCCGTCGGGTGTCAGGCCAGCACGTCGGTCAACGACAGCGGGTTCCCCTCGTTGATGTGCGAGGGGATGGTCGACGGCACCAGCGGCGCACCGTGGGTCAGCGGCACCATCCTGACCGGGCTGATCGGTGGATACGAGCGCGGCGGGTGCGCGGCCAACATGTCGTATTCGGCGCCGTTCGACGCGCAGACCGCGCAGCTGCTCACCCGCGCGGAGGCCGGCGGTCCCGGCGATCCGGTGCCCAACGACCTCGCAGATGCCTGCTAGTGGCGGAACTGGTTGAGCGCGCGCACCTTGTTCATCACGTCGAGCGCGGCAACCTTGTAGGCCTCGGAGAAGGTGGGGTAGTTGAACACGGCGTCCACCAGGTACTCCACCGTGCCGCCGCAGCCCATCACGGCTTGGCCGATGTGCACCATCTCGGTGGCGCTGGTGCCGAAGATGTGCACCCCCAGCAGCTTCAGGTCCTCGGTGGACACCAGCAGCTTGAGCACGCCGTAGGAGTCGCCGGCGATCTGACCGCGGGCCAGCTCCCGGTACCTGGCCACCCCGACCTCGTAGGGGATTGATTCCTTCGTCAGCTCCACCTCGGTGGCGCCGACGTAGGACACCTCGGGAATGGAGTAGATGCCGATTGGCTGCAGCTCGGTGATGCCTACGGTCGGCTCCCCGAAAGCGTGGTAGGCGGCGAGCCGTCCCTGTTCCATCGAAGTGGCGGCCAGCGCGGGGAACCCGATCACGTCGCCGACGGCGTAGATGTGGGGCACCTTGGTCGCGAAGAAGTCGTCGACGAAGATCCGGCCGCGGTTGTCGGCCTCCAGCTCGGCGTTGTGCAAGTCGAGGTGTTCGGTCTGCCCCTGCCGCCCCGCCGAATACATCACCGTCTCGGCGGGAATCTGCTTGCCGCTGGCCAGGGTGGTGACGGTGCCCGCCGAGCCGACGTCGACCCCGGTCACCTCCTCACCGAACCGGAACGTCACCGCCAGGTCGCGCAGGTGGAACTTCAGCGCCTCGACCACCTCGGGGTCGCAGAAGTCGAGCATGTCGTTGCGCTTCTCCACCACGGTGACCTTGGTGCCCAGCGCGGCGAACATCGAGGCGTACTCGATGCCGATGACCCCCGCGCCGACCACCACCATCGAGGTGGGCAGCGTTTTGAGGTCGAGGATTCCGTCGGAGTCCAACACCCGGTCCTCGTCGAACTCGACCCCGGACGGCCGTGCCGGCGTGGTGCCGGTCGCGATGACGATGTATTTGCCACTGATGGTGAGCTTTTCGCGACGGGAGGGATCTTCGACCTCGATGGTGTGCGGGTCCAGGAAGCGTCCGTGACCGATCAGTAGGTCGATGCGATTGCGCATCAGCTGATTGCGCACCACGTCGACTTCTTTGCCGATCACGTGCTGGGTGCGCGCCAGCAGATCGGCCGGGGTGATCTTCTCCTTGACCCGGTAGCTCGCGCCGTACAGTTCACGCTGGCTCATCCCGGTGAGGTAAAGGACGGCCTCGCGCAACGTCTTTGACGGAATCGTGCCGGTCTGGACGCACACGCCGCCGAGCATCTGGCCGCGTTCGACGACAGCGACCGACTTACCCAACTTGGCCGAGGCGATGGCGGCCTTCTGTCCGCCGGGCCCCGAACCGATGACCACCATGTCGTACTCTTGCGCCGAACCCATGGGGTAAACAGTAAATCAGCTGAACTCACAGTGCCGAGTTCATGCACAGGTCCGTCGATCCACCAGCCCGCGTGCGCACCGGCTGACGGTGCCGGCCGTCAGCGTTGGTGCTCATGACGACGCATCAACCTGATTTCGAACTCAACCGCCCCGGCGCACTCATCGCCGCGTTGCCGGCCGTTCTCGGCTTCGTTCCCGAAAATTCATTGGTACTGGTGTCTTTGGACGATGGCGAACTCGGATCGGTGATGCGGGTCGACCTCTCCGAGAAGCTTGCCGAGCGCATCGGCCACCTGGCCGAGGTCGCCGGTGCGGCCGGGCCGCAGGCCGCGATCGCGGTGATCGTCAGCGCCGACGGCGCGCACTGTCCCTGCTGCAACGAGGAATACCGACAGCTGTGTGCGGCGCTCTCAGAGGCGTTGTCGCAGCAAGACATTGAGCTGTGGGCCGCGCATGTCGTCGACCGGGTGGCCCGCGGCGGGCACTGGCATTGCGTGGACGGTTGCGGCTCAAGCGGTCTGATCGACGATCCTTCGGCGTCACCGTTGGCCGCCGCGGCCGTGCTGGACGGCAGGCGGCTCTACCCGCGGCGATCCGATCTGCAGGCCGTCATCGCGGTCGACGACCCGGCGCACAGCGCCGAACTGACACCCGTGGTCAAGCGACAGTCGCTCAGGCGGCGGGCCGCGCATCGCGCGGATCCGGCCCGCTGCACCCGCGGCGACGTGGAGACCGCGATGGCCGCCGCCTCCCGCGCCGCGTCGGGCCAATCGCTCACCGACGACGAGCTGGCGACGCTGGGCTGCGCGCTGAGCGACGCGGAAGTGCGCGACATCCTGTATGCCCTTGCGGTCGGCGAGAATGCGGGCGAGGTCGAGTCGTTGTGGGCCCTGCTGGCGCGCACCCTGCCCGCACCCTGGCGGGTGGAGGCGCTGGTGTTGCTCGCGTTCAGTGCGTACGCCCGCGGTGACGGGCCGCTCGCCGGGGTCTCACTGGAGGCCGCGCTGCGCTGCAATCCCGACCACCGGATGGCGGGCATGCTCGACATTGCCTTGCAGACCGGCCTGCGGCCGGAGGACATCCGCGAACTGGCGCACACCGGCTACCGGCTGGCCAAGCGGTTCGGTGTCCGAATACCCCCGCGACGGCCGTTCGGCCGCAGGGCGTGCTAGCGAGCGGTCAGACCTTCTCGACCTTGACCGCGTAGGACATCTCGTGCGGCAGCGTGACGTTCTCGTGGCCCGGAATGACGATGGTCACCCCGGCAGGCCCGGTCTCGACGGTCACGCGCGCGTTGGGGACGACGCCGGCGTCCTTCAACCGTGTGATCAGGTCGATGTCGCCCTGGACGTGTTCGGTCAGCTGGCGGACCACCACGGCCACCGGCGCCCCGGCGGGCAACTCGGTCAGCCGGACGAGATTGGCGTCGTCGGAGTCCGACTCGGGGCCCACGCCCAGATCCAAAAGACCGGGGATCGGGTTGCCGAATGGGGAGGTGGTCGGGTTGTTGAGCACCTTTACCAGCCGCCGCTCGACGTCCTCGCTCATCACGTGTTCCCACCGGCACGCTTCGGCGTGCACCTCTTCCCACGGCACACCGATGACATCGACGAGCAATCGTTCCGCGAGGCGGTGCTTGCGCATCACGGCGACGGCCAGGGTCCGGCCCTTGTCCGTGAGCTCGAGGTGGCGGTCGCCGGCCACGTGAAGCAGCCCGTCGCGCTCCATCCGGGACACGGTTTGGCTGACAGTCGGCCCGCTCTGATCGAGGCGCTCGGCGATACGGGCACGAAGCGGCGTCACGCCCTCTTCTTCGAGGTCGTAGATGGTCCGCAGGTACATCTCGGTGGTGTCAACCAGGTCGTTCATTCAGCACCTTCCATCGACGCTGAGTCTACTTGGCCAGCTGCGTGAATAGGTGTAACGCTCCCTAGTCAAGCAGTATGCCCGCCGCTGACGCGGCGGGCATACTGACTGCTACCTGGCTTGTGGAGGCTTAGCTCGCGTATGACCGTAGCCGGTCGGCGCGCTCTCCGTTGCGGAGTTTGGACATTACGTCGCGCTCGATCTGACGCACCCGCTCGCGGGACAGGCCGAACAGCTTGCCGATTTGGTCCAGGGTGCGCGGCTGGCCGTCGTCCAAGCCGAAACGCAACCGGATGACCTGGTGCTCACGCTCGTCAAGAGTGGCGAGCACGCTGCGGATGTCGGTGTGCAGCAGCTCGGCGATCACCGCGTTCTCCGCGGACATCGCCTCGGCGTCCTCGATGAAGTCGCCCAGCGGCGCTTCTTCCTCGGAGCCGACCGGCATGTCCAGGCTTACCGGGTCGCGGCTGTGCTCGAGCAGATCGTTGATCTTGTCGATCGGTATGCCGGATTCGGCCGCAAGCTCCTCGTCGGTGGCCTCGCGCCCCAGGTTCTGGTGCATCTCGCGCTTGATCCGCGCCAGCTTGTTGACCTGCTCCACCAAGTGGACGGGCAGCCGGATAGTGCGGCTCTGGTCGGCCATACCGCGGGTGATGGCCTGCCGGATCCACCATGTGGCGTAGGTCGAGAACTTGAATCCCTTTGTGTAGTCGAACTTTTCCATTGCGCGGATCAGTCCGAGGTTCCCCTCCTGGATCAAGTCCAGCAACGGCATCCCGCGACCCGTGTACCGCTTGGCAAGCGAAACCACCAGGCGCAGGTTCGCTTCCAGCAGGTGACGGCGTGCTGCCTGGCCATCGCGGACTACGGCCTCTAAATCCCGTTTGCGGTTCTCGCCGAGGCGTTTACGAGTTTCCAGCAGATGTTCTGCATAGAGCCCAGCTTCGATGCGCTTCGCCAGTTCGACCTCGCCTGCCGCGTTGAGCAGTGCGGTCTTACCGATTCCATTCAGATATACGCGCACTAAATCCGCTGCGGGGCTTTGAGCATCCAGATCGCCGTCAAATCTGCTCGTGCTGGCGTTCGCCATAGCGACCTCCCGTTCGGCTTGTCCTGTCATCAGGTTCAACGACAGATCAGGTCGATGAGTTCCCAGCAATCCGCGATCTAACACCTCTTGACGTGCACAAATGTGCCGCCGACCTGAGAATGTCCTGAGAAGTACGACGAGTGCCCTCGTCATCGCCGCGCGCCGCGGCTAGTTGTGATGGATTCCGTCCGCCGGGCCGGGCGGCCAACCCGGTTGCGGGTCGCGGCGCGGCTCGATCGCCGGGCGTTCGGCACTCGGGAACAGGGGAGTGCGCCGATGGGCGTCGTCGAACCGCCGTGGCTCGTCCGCGCTGCGCGGCGGCCGGTCGTTGGCGATCAGCACGGCCATCCACGGCAACGGGATCGACAGCGCCACGATCGCCACCGAGATGAGTCCGTTGTGCCAGGCGCCATAGGCGAGGGCGGCCAGGATGAGCGCGGGAATCCGGAAAGCCATCAACGTCAAGTATTTACGGACACGCGCGCGGTGCTGCTCCTCATACGAGACAGCGGCACCGGTGATGAGCACTGGCCGGCCATCATCGTCGAACCCCAAATCGGAGCCGCGCTTCATATTCTCCACTGTCCCACACTCGAGCGAATCCGGCTCAACCGGTTCATGGCGGGCCGGGCAGTGCACAATGTCAGGTATGCAGACCCAGACGATCGAGCGCACCGAGACCGACGAACGCGTCGACGACGGGACCGGCAGCGATACCCCGAAGTACTTTCATTACGTCAAGAAGGACAAGATCGCCGAGAGCGCGGTCATGGGCAGCCACGTGGTGGCCTTGTGCGGCGAGGTGTTTCCGGTCACCCGCGCTGCCAAGCCGGGCTCGCCCGTCTGCCCGGAGTGCAAGCAAATCTACGAACAGCTCAAGAAGGGCTGATCAGGACGGCGGTTCGACCGTCGCGACGTCGCGTTGCGCGGTGATGGGATTCGTCGTCACGGGATTCGACAGCGTGTCCGCCGCCTTCGCCAGCGCGGGCGACCGCGACAGGAGCCATCTGCGCAGCCGGTGCGCATGCGTCCTGGGTGCGGGGAATTCTTCCTGAATGGCGGCATTGAGTTCAGCGCCGATCATGATCGCGAAGCCGCCGAAGAACGAGAACAGCAAGAACGCGATCGGCGTCGACAGCGCTCCGTAGGTGTAGCCGGTGCTGGTGATCCACTGCAGATAGATCCGCAGGCCCAGGGTGGCGATCACGAACACCGCGGTGGCCAGCGCCGCGCCGAAGATCAGGCGATGCGTCGGGAGCGGTTCCGGCAGTGACACCCGGTACAAGACCACAACCCCGAACATCAAGACGAGAATCAACGCCGGGTAGTAGCCGTAGCGCAGCACGTTGGCCAGGCTGACCGGAATGTGTTCACCGATCTTGCGCGGTCCCAGCACCACTAACGGCGCGGTCACCACCACGACGATCAACCCCACCACGTAGAGGAACAACGCGAAGAGCCGCTGCCGCACCGGATGGCGTAGCGGGGTCTGATCGTGCGCCTCGACCACGGAATCGACGAGCGCCGATATGGCCGAGGACCCCGCCCACAGCGAGATCAAAAAGCCCAGCGACACGACCTCGCCGCGGGCGTTGCTCGCGATGTCACGAATCGTGGGTTCGATGATCTCGTAAACCACGCTCGGGGAGAACACGCTGTGCGCGGTCGAGATCACCTGGCGTTCGATGCTGGGCAGCATGTCCGGTCCGAACAGGGGCGCCACGTAGGCCAAGGTGCCCAGCAACCCGAGCAACAGCGGCGGCAGCGACAGCGCCGACCAGAAGCCTGCTTGCGCCGACTCCGAGAAGATCGAGTCGTCCCAGCTCTTCGAAAGGGTCCTCAGACTGATTCGCCGGATGTGATGACGGGACGGCTTCGCGACTTGATCGCTCATACCGTCCCAGCATCACGCATAACTACTCACGCCGCACACATTGGCGGCGGGTGAGTCCGACCGGTTCAGCTCTCGCTGACCTCGATCACAGCGGCCAGCTCGGCGAGCTTCGCTTCGTGCTGGTTGGCGTGATGCTGGCAGAAGAGAAGCTCAGCTCCCGAAGGCAGCTTGGCGCGGACACGAGCCGCAGCACCGCAGCGGTCGCAACGGTCCGCTCGCGTGAGCTCGGGACTGGTCAGAGTTGCGTTCATGGCTTCTCCGTTCTGCTTTTATCTACTTTCTCAGACGTATACGGTTTTCGCGTTGTTCCCCGATCGTTGTCAGGTGTGTCGTTTCTCACGACCTGTAAACGTTTGGTAACGGCGAACTTTCTAGAGTGATCGAGCGTGACCTTTACTCCTGATCTGCTGGTACATCTGTGTGGAACGCGGGAATGGTCGGAAGCTCGCCGCTACGGTGAAATCCGACCCGATTCCGCCGCGGGCGCCGACTTCATCCACCTGTCCGCGCCGGAGCAGGTGCACCTGCCGGCGAACCGCCTCTACCGCGGCCGTGCCGACTTGGTCCTGCTGCATATCGACCCGACCCTGCTGGACTCTCCTGTGCGTTGGGAGCCAGGGGTGACAACGGATCCGGAGTCGATGCTGTTCCCGCATCTGTACGGTCCGCTGCCGGTGCGCGCCGTGATCCGGGTCACTGCCTACCCGCCGGCGCCGGACGGCGGTTTTCCGCCGCTCGCGCTACCGCCGGATGCTTCTGCGGCGGGGGAGTCGACGTAGGCGTCGGCTTCGATCTCGACCAGTAGCCCGGGCGCGATCAGCGCCGAAACTTCGACCATGGTGGCCGCGGGGCGTATCGCGCCGAACACGTCCGCGTGCACCGCCGCGACCTCGCGCCAGTGCGAGATGTCAGTCACGTAGGTACGGGTGCGGACGACGTCGGTGAGCGCCGCGCCCGCCTGCTGTAGCGCAATCTCGATGCGCCGCAAAGCATCTCGGGCCTGGCCGGCGATATCACCGGCGGGCCCGGTGCCGGTTGTCCCGGCCACCCACACATGCGGTCCGACCCGGACCGCGCGCGAATACCCGACCACCGACTCGAATTCGGAGTCGGACGTCACCAATTTGCGGCTGGCTGGCATGCGCTTACCGTCCTTGTCCGACTTTGCATGCGCAGCAACAACTCCGGCGAGGCCAGTTGAGGAGACTCGTTAGTCGAGGTAGTCGCGCAACACCTGGGAGCGGCTGGGGTGGCGCAGCTTTGACATCGTCTTCGACTCGATCTGACGGATCCGCTCGCGGGTCACGCCGTAGACCTGCCCGATCTCGTCGAGGGTGCGAGGCTGGCCGTCGGTGAGGCCGAAGCGCAGCCGTACTACGCCGGCTTCGCGCTCGGAGAGGGTTTCCAGCACCGACTGCAGTTGGTCTTGCAACAGTGTGAACGACACCGCGTCGACGGCCACCACGGCTTCACTGTCTTCGATGAAGTCACCCAGTTGGCTGTCGCCCTCGTCGCCGATGGTCTGGTCCAACGAGATCGGCTCGCGCGCGTATTGCTGGATCTCGAGCACCTTTTCGGGCGTGATGTCCATTTCCTTGGCGAGCTCTTCGGGCGTGGGCTCGCGGCCCAAGTCCTGCAGCAACTCGCGCTGGATGCGGCCCAGCTTGTTGATCACCTCGACCATGTGCACCGGGATGCGGATGGTGCGGGCCTGGTCGGCCATGGCGCGGGTGATGGCCTGACGAATCCACCATGTCGCGTACGTGGAGAACTTGTAGCCCTTTGTGTAGTCGAACTTCTCGACCGCGCGGATCAGGCCCAGGTTGCCCTCCTGGATCAGGTCGAGGAACGCCATGCCGCGGCCGGTATAGCGCTTGGCGAGTGAGACCACCAGCCGCAGGTTCGCTTCGAGCAGATGGTTTTTCGCTCGGTCGCCGTCGCGGCAGATCCACGTCATGTCGCGGCGCTGAGCGGCGGGAAGTTTGTCGCCGCGCTCGGTCATCTCGGTCATCAACTGCGTGGCATAGAGGCCGGCCTCGATGCGCTTGGCCAGCTCGACCTCTTCCTCCGCGTTAAGCAGCGCCACCTTGCCGATCTGCTTGAGGTAGGCGCGAACCGAATCGGCGGATGCGGTGAGCTCGGCGTCCTTGCGGGCCTGCCGCAGTGCCTCGGATTCGTCCTCATCCCACACGAAATCGCCCGAGGCTTTGTCCTTTTCGGAGGGCTCAGCGATCTCGTCTTCCTCTTCGGCGGCGGGCTTGGCGGCCTTGACGGCCGGAGCGGCCTCGCTCTCCTCGCTCTCGTCGCCGGCTTCGGCGTCCTCGCCGTCGGCCGCGACGTCGCCCTCCGCGACGTCGTCCTCCAGGTCGTCGAGATCGAGGGCGGCGTCGATCTCGATGTCGTCGCCGGGCTCGCCCTCGAGATCGGGTTCGGTGTCTAGATCCTCAACGGTGCCGTCGGAATCGAGGGCACCCACGTCGGCGTCCGGATCGGCCCCGGCGCCCTTGCCGGCCGCCTTGGTCCCGCGGGCCGGGGCCTTGCCGTCGGTGTCCTTGGCCGCGCGGGTCTTCTTCGTGTTGTCGCCAGCCTCGGCGTCCGCCGACTTGGCGGCTCGCTTAGCTGGCGCTGCACCGTGGGCGGCTTTCGCCGCCGGTCGCTTAGCAGGGGACGACGGAGACTTCGTGGCGGTGCGTTTCACCGGCCCATCCGTTGCCGGGCTTGCTTTGGTCGCTGCCACTTACACCCCTTCGTTCGGACTCGACTCTCGGTGGGTATGGGCATGGTTAACCGAAAGTGTCTGCTATGTCGATGTCGGCGTTGGTATCAGCATGCGTATTCGCACGCTATAGGCTTGGGCGGTCGCCGAGGACCATTGTAACGACAGTGCGCGGCCGCACGGTCCTGCCGGGCAAATTCAGTGGGTCACGTCGAACGTGGCGGCCATGGCGGCACCGACGATTCCGGCGGTGTTGAGCAGTGCCGCGGGCACCACCGGGGTGCGGTTTTCGAGCAGCGGCACCCATTTGTCGGCCTTGCGGCTGATGCCACCGCCCGCGATGAACAAGTCCGGCCACATCGCGTTCTCGATGCTCATGAGCACCCTGCTCACCTCCTTGGCCCACTTGTCGAAGCTCCAGTCGTTCTTCTCCTTGACCGATGACGCCGCTCGCTTCTCGGCCTCCTTGCCGCCGACTTCGAGATGCCCGAACTCGGTGTTGGGGATCAGCGTCCCGTTGTGGATGACCGCGGAGCCGATGCCGGTGCCGAAGGTGAGCAGCACAACCAGGCCCGTCAGGTTCTTGCCTGCGCCGTAGCGCTCCTCGGCGAGGCCGGCCGCGTCGGCGTCGTTGAGGACCGTGACTTCCTGGCCGTCGAGCTCGGCGCCGATGATGTCGGTCGCGTTGGTGCCGATCCACGACTTGTCCACGTTCGCCGCCGTCTGAACCACCCCGTGCGTGACGACGCCGGGATAGGTCACCCCGAGCGGGCCGGTCCAGCCGAAAGCCTTGACGACTTCGGCGATGGTTTTGGCGACTGCCGACGGCGTCGCCGGTTGCGGGGTCAACAGCTTGATTCGGTCGCCGATCAACTGCCCGGTCTCCAAGTCGACGATGCCACCTTTGATGCCGCTGCCGCCGACGTCGACGCCGAACCCGCGACGCGGTGGGGAGCCGTCGGCCGCACCGCTGCCAAGGTTGTCCGTGGTCGAGTCGGCGGTCGTCATCGAATCTCCTCGGCGTGACTGGGCTGTCCGATCACCTTAGCCCGGCGGCTGTGATGCGATAGGGCGGTGATCCGACCCGATGAACAGCCCGCACAGCTGCGCGCGGTGGCCGAAACGGTGGCCATCCAGGCCGCCGAATTCGTGCGGCGCCGCCGCGCCGAGGTTTTCGGCGCCGCGGCAGGTTCCGACGGCAGCGACGCGGTGCGATCCAAGAGCACCCCTACCGATCCCGTGACGGTGGTCGACACCGAGACTGAGCGGTTGTTGCGCGACCGGTTGGCCGAATTACGGCCTGGGGACCCGATTCTCGGCGAGGAGGGCGGTGGGCCCGCCAATCCGTCGGCAACCCCCGCCGACGCGGTCACCTGGGTGCTCGACCCCATCGACGGCACGGTGAATTTCGTTTACGGCATCCCGGCGTACGCGGTGTCGGTCGGCGCGCAGATCGACGGTGTGTCGGTGGCCGGTGCGGTCGCCGACGTGGTTGGCGGCCGGGTGTATTCGGCGGCGACCGGCCTTGGCGCGCACGTCATCGACGAGCACGGGTCGAGCCCGTTGCGCTGCGCCACCGTGGACGATTTGTCGATGGCGTTGCTGGGCACCGGTTTCGGTTACTCGCGGCAACGCCGCGCGACGCAGGCCGCGCTGCTGGCCCGAATCTTGCCGGTGGTCCGCGATGTTCGCCGCATCGGCTCCGCGGCGCTGGATCTGTGCATGGTCGCGGCGGGCCGAATGGACGCCTTCTACGAACATGGGCTGCAGGTGTGGGACCGCGCCGCGGGTGCGCTGATCGCGGCCGAGGCGGGGGCCCGGGTGCTGCTGCCCGCGCCGGACGTGAACGGGGCCGGGTTGGTGGTGGCCGCGGCGCCCGGAGTCGCCGACGAGCTGTTGGCGGTGTTGGAGCGCTGGGGCGGACTGGACCCGATCCTGGATTGAGCGGCTCAGCAGCTGCTGGCGTGAACCTTGGCGAGCAGCGCGGGGTCTGACGGCTCGGTGGCGCCGGGCTTCAGGGTGGCGAGCACGGCATCGATGTCGTCGTTGTGCGCCAGCGCGGTGAAGTCGGTCCCCAGCGCGAGGTCGACGGAGTCGTCGGAGCGGTTGTCGGTGAACAGTTCCATGCACGGCGCCACCAGCCACACCGCCGCCGCGGTGGCCTGCCCGGCCGTCCCGAAGCGGATCTGGCCCTGACAGGTAAGCCGGGTGCCGGCGTAGACGGGATCATTGGCGGCGGTCGGCTGCGCGAAACCCAGGTCTTTCATCGCGCCGGCGACGTCGCCGGCTTGTCCGCCGCGGCCGCTGGCATTGAGGACGCGGACCTTGGTGTCACCGAGTTTGGCTGGGGTGACGTCCATCATCGCGCTGCGCGACACCTGCTCACCGAGCTGGGCCGGCGCCGACTCGGCCGGCTTGGGCGGCGGGTTGCACACCGCGGCCTCGTGCACCTTCGCCGGTCGAGTCAGCGCGACGATCCAGACCACGATCATGACCACCGCCAGGAAGCTCGCCACGATGATGGCCGGCCGGGGATTGCGTCGGCGAAACGGCCGACCGTGCTTGTCGAAAGCGGTACCCTCGGTGATTTGTGCGACCACAGGGGGCACTCTAGCGGCACGGTAAACGCACTGTTCAACGGTGAACTCAAGGGCCAAGATGGAGGTGTGACGCAAATCACACATGCAGGGACCGTGATACGGGCACGAATCGTTTGGTGGATGCGTTCGACGCTGGTACAAAGCGATGCTTGAGCAACAAGGGCATGTGAGGGGAGTGGGCAATGCCTACCGACTATGACGCTCCACGGCGTACCGAGACCGACGACGTCTCCGAGGACTCGCTGGAGGAGCTCAAAGCACGACGGAACGAGGCGGCTTCCGCCGTGGTGGACGTCGACGAATCTGAAACCGCTGAGAATTTCGAGCTCCCCGGTGCCGACCTGTCCGGCGAAGAACTGTCGGTTCGCGTCATTCCGAAGCAAGCTGACGAGTTCACCTGCTCGAGCTGCTTTCTGGTGCAACATCGCAGTCGGCTGGCCAGTGAGAAGAACGGCGTGATGATGTGTACCGACTGCGCAGCGTGATCGGTCAGCTGCGCAATGCCGACAGCACCCGCTCCGGGTGACGGCAGCTCACCAACCAGTACGGTGTCGGATCGTCTGGATCATCGAGGACTGCCAGGATCATCGGGCCGATCCACGCCCGGTGCAGCACGAAGGCCGCCGGATCGAGCTGACGTCCCAACGCCGCCGACTTCGCGGAGGGCTCAATGGTTGCGGAGCGGGCGATCACGGTCGCCGGTAAGTGCGCATCTCCCGCCCACAGCTCCACTTCGCCCGGGGCGGAGGGGTCCGCGATGACCCGAATCTCGATACGGCCCAGCCACAACAGCGCTCCGACCGCGACCACGAACAACGTTGCGTACGGCAGCCAGTGGGGCAGGGTGCGAACACCCATGTTGACTTCGAATGCGATCAGCGCCGCCAGCCCGAAGGCCGGCGGCCACCACCACCACGGAACCCATAGTCGTTCGCGATATCGCACACTGTGCGGCGCGACGCGCGTACCAGACACGCGGTCAAGGGTAATCTGTGGCCCCGTGTCGAACAGTCTGGCCATCGTCCGCCTTGACCCCGAGCTGCCGCTGCCCACTCGTGCCCACGAGGGTGACGCCGGAATCGATCTCTACAGCGCGCAAGACGTGAAGTTGGACCCGGGGCAACGCGCCCTAGTGCGAACGGGTGTGGCGGTTGCCATTCCGTTCGGAATGGTCGGCCTGGTCCATCCGCGGTCGGGATTGGCCGCGCGGGTTGGGCTTTCGATCGTCAACAGCCCCGGCACCATCGACGCGGGTTACCGTGGCGAAGTCAAGGTTGCGCTGATCAACCTCGACCCGGTCGAGCCCATCGTGGTGCACCGTGGCGATCGCATCGCCCAGTTGCTGGTGCAGCGGGTCGAGTTGGTCGAGCTGGTCGAGGTGTCGTCGTTCGATGAGGCCGGGCTGGCCGAAACATCCCGTGGCGACGGCGGTCACGGTTCCTCCGGCGGACATGCGAGTTTGTGAGTGCCGGTGACGATGCAAAGGGAGGTCGCGATGAGGTGGGGATACCACCCGCTTGCGGGGGAGAGCGGCGCTTATGGCTGCATTCGGTAAACGCACACCCAAAGACGACGACGAGCACGGCCCCGGCGCTCCCGCGGACGACGTTGCGGCCCAAGCGGCGGACGACCAGGCTCCCGACGAGCTGGAAGCGCTGGAAGGCCCGTTCGACATCGACGATTTCGACGACCCCGCGGTCGCGGAGCTGGCCCGACTCGACCTGGGCTCGGTACTGATTCCGATGCCCGAAGCCGGCCAGCTTCAGGTCGAGTTGACCGAGACCGGCGTCCCGAGCGCGGTGTGGGTCGTCACACCCAACGGCCGGTTCACCGTCGCCGCCTACGCGGCACCGAAGACGGGCGGCCTGTGGCGTGAGGTCGCCGGTGAACTTGCCGAATCGCTGCGCAACGACTCGGCCAAAGTCAGCATCAAGGACGGCCCGTGGGGCCGGGAGGTGGTCGGCACCGCGGCTGGTGTGGTGCGCTTCATCGGGGTGGACGGGTACCGCTGGATGATCCGCTGCGTCGTCAACGGCTCGCACGAGACCATGGAAGCGCTGGAGCAGGAGGCGCGGGCGGCGTTGGCGGACACCGTTGTTCGGCGTGGCGACACGCCGCTCCCGGTGCGGACGCCGTTGACCGTGCAGCTGCCCGAGCCGATGGCGCAGCAGCTGAGGGAAGCCGCGGCCGCGCAACAGGCCGCGCAAGAAGGTTCGCAACAAGCCGACGAGCAGGCGCCGCCCGAGCCGGCCGCCCGCCGCGGCGCCGAGGGATCGGCCATGCAGCAGCTGCGCACCACGACCGGCGGCTAGAGGTCCGCGAGCGCGGCCAGGCAGGCCGCGCCCAGCGCGGCGGTGTCCGCGCCCATCTGATCGAGCGTCACGGTCCGCAATGCCGCGCGCGGTGCGGTGTTGACCCAGTCGACGGCGACGTGCAGCGGGTGGATCGGATCGTCGACCGCCGCCGCCAACCCCAGCGGCACGGCCAAGCGGGCGAGCTCGGCATGGCTGGGCGCGACATAACCCGCCGCTTCCTCCATGGCGTCGGGCAGCTTCGGCCACTGGGCGCGCCACGACCGCGTCAGCTCATCGGCCAACCATGGCGGGCTGGACGCCCGCATCTGGGCCGTCGTTGCTGCCAGCCCGTCGGCGCGCAATTGGGACGCCGAATACCGCGCCGCGAGAGCCGCCGGCGCGTCTCCCGGCGCGCCGACCCACGCGGGTAGTGCGGCCAGGATGGCGACGGCGCGATCGGGGTGGGCCAGCGCCCACGCGGTGCCCACCGCGCCACCGAGCGAGACGCCGCCGACGGCGATCGGGCCGTCGCGTGCGGCGTCATCGAAGGCGGACAGATAACCGTCGATCAATCGGTCGGGCCGGGGCTGCGGCGTCACCAGCAACGCTCCGGCCTCGGATAACGGGCCGGAAAAAGCCCGCCGAACGTAATCGTGATCGGACCCGGTTCCTGGCAACAAAACGGTGGTGACACCGCGCAGATCGACAACCACCCTTAGATAGTGCCCCGGCGTTCATCTGGCCCCCAAGATCAGGTTTGGCTCGGTTGGCGTGCGGGAACCAACAGGTCTACGGTGTCCGTTGGCATAAATGGAAGCATCGAGGCTTATCAGCATTTGTCAGGAGTGGCCATGGGGGCCCAAGGATATCTACGCCGGCTCACGCGCCGGTTGACCGAGGATCCGGAGCAACGCGACTCCGAGGAGTTGTCCGACGAGGTCGCAAGCACCGGAGCTCAGCGCGCGATCGACTGCGAACGTGGCCAGGAGGTCACGATGGTAGGCACGCTGCGCAGCGTCGAATGCAACGGAAAGGCCTGCGCGGGCGGGGTACGAGCCGAACTGTTCGACGGTAGCGACACCGTCACACTCGTATGGCTTGGACAACGCCGCATACCGGGCATCGACTCGGGCCGGACACTGCGGGTGCGGGGCCGGCTGGGCAAGCTCGAGAACGGAACCAAGGCGATCTACAACCCGCATTACGAAATTCAGCGGTGACGTTCCCCGACAATTCGCGGCCACATTCGTCACCCCAACAGTCGAACTCGTCCGAACACATGACAACTAGTCGCACCAGGCCGGAGCGCCTGCTGGAGCAGGCGGGCGGGGTGAGCGGCCTCATCTACTCGTCGCTGCCGGTGGTGGTCTTCGTGATCATGTCGAGCGTGTCGGGTCTGCTTGCCGCGATCGGGTCCGCGCTGGGCGTTGCGGCGCTGGTGTTGCTGTGGCGAGTTATTCGCCGGGACTCCGTGCAGCCGGCGTTCTCCGGGTTCCTCGGCGTGGCAGTCTGCGCGCTGGTCGCCTACGTGGTGGGGGAGTCGAAGGGCTACTTCCTGCTGGGCATCTGGATGTCGTTGGTCTGGGCCGTGGTTGTCGCGGTGTCGATTCTGATCCGCCGGCCGCTGGTCGGCTACGCCTGGAGCTGGGCCAGCGGACGCGGTTACGGCTGGCGCGGTGTGCCGCGGGCCGTCTACGCCTTCGACATCGCCTCGCTCTGCTGGGTGCTGGTGTTCGGCGCCCGCTTCGTGGTGCAGCGGCTCCTGTACGACGCCGATCAGACCGGATGGCTTGCGGTGGCGCGGATCGGCATGGGCTGGCCGCTGACCGGGGTCGCCGCACTAGTGACGTACGCGGCGATCAAGTCGGCCCAGCGGGCCATCTCCTCGGCAGGCAACGCGGACGTCCCCGAGGACGCCGACAGCGTTCGCGACTAGTCCGGCGCGGGCTGGGCGTCGGGCAGCAACAGCTTCTGCAGTTCCTCTTCCACCTCGGCGGTTGCGACGAACAGCAACTCGTCGCCGCCTTCGAGCGGCTCGTCTCCCTCGGGCACGATGACCCGCGGGCCGCGCAGGATCGTCACCAGGGCGGCGTCGCGGGGCAGCTGCAATCTGCGCACCGGCTTGCCGCCCCACAGCGTGTCGTCGGGCAGGGTGATCTCGACGAGGTTCGCCTGGCCCTTGCGGAATTCCATGAGCCGCACCAGATCGCCCACGGCCACCGCCTCTTCGATGAGCGACGCCAGCATGCGCGGCGTGGACACCGCCACGTCGACGCCCCAAGCGTCGGTGAACAGCCATTCGTTGCGGGGATCGTTGACCCGGGCCACCACCCGGGGCACCGCGAATTCGGTTTTGGCCAGCAGGCTCAGCACCACGTTGGCTTTGTCATCGCCGGTGGCGGCCACCACCACGTCGAACTCGTGCAGGTGCACCGATTCCAGCAGACTCAGCTCGCACGCATCGCCCAGGCGCCAGTGCGCGGCGGGGATGGCATCGACGTCAACGTGATCGGGGTTGCGTTCGATCAGCGTCACGTCGTGGTCGTTGCCGACGAGTTCGCGAGTGACCGAGCGGCCGACCGCACCGGCCCCGGCGACAGCTACCTTCATTTGTGCCGCTCCTCAAAGTCGCTCGGATTCATTCCAGGTCTTCGCTCGGTGGTAGGGCGGCGATCGCTACCGCCTCCGCGACGCGCCCGGATATCGCGGCGACGTAGACCTGATCGCCGGCCTGGATGACCGTCTTGGGTTCGGGCAGCACACCGCTACCGAACCGGATCAGAAACGCCACCCGGGCACCGGTGGCCTGCTCGAGATCGGTGAACCGGTGCCCGATCCAATCCTCGTGCAAGACAACCTCGATGACGGCGACCGTCCCGGTCGGATCACGCCACTTCGCGGTCTCGGACTCCCGCAGCAGCGCGTTGAGTAGGCGATCGGTGGTCCACGGCACGGTGGCGATGGTCGGGATGCCGAGGCGTTCGTAGACTTCAGCGCGCTTGGCGTCATAGATCCGGGCGACCACCCGCTTGACGCCGAAGGTCTCCCGCGCCAACCGGGCCGAGATGATGTTCGAGTTGTCTCCGGATGACACCGCGGCAAACGCGTCGGCTCCCTCGATGCCGGCCCGCAGCAGGACGTCGCGGTCGAACCCCTGGCCGAGCACGCGCTCGCCCGCGAACTCCGGGCTGAGGCGGTTGAAGGCGGTGCTGTCGCGGTCGATGACCGCGACGTCGTGGCCGATTCGCGAGAGCCCGTCTGCCACCGACGAGCCCACCCGGCCGCAGCCCATGACTACTACTCGCACGTGCGATCCTCTCGGCTGCGTCTGCACCCCGACTGGCAAACCACGTTGGCCAGCCGATCCGGTCGACGGACATTCTCGGCTACGAACGCTACCGCGAAACCGGTCTGGGCTTACCCTTGGCTCTCGTGTCCAAACTTTCAACCGCAGCGCGCCGGTTGCTCATCGGTCAGCCGTTTCGCAGCGACCGGCTGAGCCACACCCTGCTGCCCAAGCGGATCGCCTTGCCGGTGTTCGCCTCCGACGCGCTGTCCTCGGTGGCGTACGCGCCCGAGGAGATCTTCCTGATGCTCTCGGTGGCCGGGGTGAGCGCGTACGCGCTGACGCCGTGGATCGGCCTCGCGGTGGCGGCGGTCATGTTGGTCGTGGTGGCCAGCTACCGGCAGAACGTGCACGCGTACCCGTCCGGCGGTGGTGACTACGAAGTCGTCACCACGAACCTCGGTGACACCGCGGGCCTCGTGGTCGCCAGTGCGCTCATGGTGGATTACGTTCTGACCGTTGCTGTTTCGACGGCGTCGGCGATGTCGAACATCGGGTCGGCGATCCCGATAGTCGCGCACAACAAGGTCTGGTTCTCTGTGGCGGCGATCCTGTTGGTGATGGCGCTGAACCTGCGCGGAATCCGCGAGTCCGGGGTCGCGTTCGCCATCCCGACCTACGCGTTCATCGTCGGGGTTTTCGTCATGATCGGCTGGGGCCTGTTTCGGATCTTCGTGCTGGGCAATCCGCTGCGGGCGGAGTCCGCCGGCTTCCAGATGCACGCCGAACACGGCCAGGTCGTCGGTTTCGCCCTGGCGTTTCTGGTGGCGCGGTCGTTCTCCTCGGGGTGTGCGGCACTGACAGGTGTGGAGGCGATCAGCAACGGGGTGCCGGCGTTTGAGAAACCCAAGTCGCGCAACGCCGCCACCACGTTGCTGCTGCTGGGCGGGATCGCGGTGACGTTGCTGATGGGCATCATCGTGTTGGCCGAACAGATCGGGGTCAAACTCGTCGACGATCCCGGCACCCAGCTGACCGGCGCCCCGCCGAACTACTACCAGAAGACCCTGGTGACGCAGCTGGCCGAAACCGTGTTCGGCAGCTTCCACATCGGGTTCCTGCTGATCGCCACGGTAACCGCACTCATCCTGGTACTGGCGGCCAACACGGCGTTCAACGGGTTTCCGGTACTCGGCTCGGTGCTTGCCCAGCACAGCTATCTGCCGCGCCAATTGCACACGCGCGGAGACCGATTGGCGTTCTCCAATGGAATCCTGTTTTTGTCGGCGGCGGCGCTGTTGGCGGTCATCGCGTTCAATGCCGAGGTCACCGCGCTGATCCAGCTCTACATCGTCGGTGTCTTCATCTCGTTCACGCTGAGCCAAATCGGCATGGTCCGGCACTGGACGCGGTTGCTGCGGACCGAGACCGACTCGCGGGCACGGGGCAAGATGATGCGCTCGCGGGTGGTCAACACCGTCGGATTGCTTTCCACCGGCGCGGTGTTGCTGGTCGTCCTGGTCACCAAGTTCATGGCCGGGGCGTGGATCGCCCTGTTCGCGATGAGTTTGCTCTTCGGGATCATGAAAATGATCCGCAGGCACTACGACACCGTCAACCGCGAACTGGCCGACCAGGCCGCCGCCCAAACCGATGTCGTGTTGCCCAGCCGGAACCACGCCGTGGTGCTGGTGTCCAAGCTGCACCTGCCGACGCTGCGCGCGCTCGCGTACGCGCGGGCAACCCGGCCCGACACGCTCGAGGCCCTGACGGTCAGCGTCGACGACGGGGAGACCCGCGACCTGGTGCACAGGTGGGAGGAGAGCGATATCAGCGTGCCGCTCAAAGTCATTGCCTCGCCGTACCGTGAAATCACCCGCCCGATACTGGATTACGTCAAGCGGATCAGCAAGGAGTCGGCGCGCACCGTGGTGACGGTGTTCATCCCCGAATACGTGGTGGGCCATTGGTGGGAGCAGGTGCTGCACAACCAGAGTGCGCTGCGGCTCAAGGGGCGGTTGCTGTTTATGCCCAACGTCATGGTGACTTCTGTTCCCTGGCAATTGAATTCGTCGGAGCGGCTGCAGGCGCTGGAACACCATGCCGCCCCGGGCGATGCTCGTCGGGGTATTTTCGATTGACCCGCGCACCCGATGAGGTGATGCCCGCGCCGACGCAACTGACGCTCGTGACGGGCGCCCCGGCGAATGGCGGCAGCTGTGTGGCGTACCACGACGGCCGCGTGGTGTTCGTCCGCTATGCGCTGCCCGGGGAGCGAGTGCGGGTCCGGGTCACCGCGCAACGCGAATCTTATTGGCACGCCGAGGTTGTCGAGGTGATCGAGCCGTCCACCGACCGGACGCCTTCGCTGTGTCCGATCGCCGGCGTGGACGGTGCGGGGTGTTGCGACCTGGCGTTCGCCGTCCCGGAGGCGGTCCGCACGCTCAAGGCGCAAGTCGTGGCCAATCAGCTCGAGCGACTCGGCGGGCATCGCTGGGCCGGCGAGGCCGAGCCGTTATCAGACTCCGCTCCGACAGGCTGGCGCACCCGGGTCCGGCTCGACGTGGGCGCCGACGGACGCCCCGGCTTTCACCGTTATCACAGCGACGATTTGGTGACCGACCTGCGCTGCGCGCAATTGCCGTCCGGGATGCTCGACGGCCTCGCCGAGGTCAACTGGCCGGCGGCGGCGCAGCTGCATGTAGCCGTGGACGACGAATGCGACCGCCATGTCGTCCGCACCATGCGGCAGGCCAAGCGCTCGACGACCAAGGTGGTCGAGGGCCGCTACGAAGCGGTACAACGAGTTCGCGGGCGCCGCTGGCAGATACCGGTGACAGCCTTCTGGCAGGCGCACCGGGACGCGGCCGAGGCGTACAGCGGCCTGGTGGCCGACTGGGCACAGCCCGCCACCGGCATGACCGCGTGGGATCTCTACGGCGGCGCGGGCGTTTTCGCCGCGGTGCTGGGGGAGGCGGTCGGGGAGACCGGACGGGTGTTGACCGTGGACACGTCGCGCGCGGCGACCCAGGCCGGCCGGACGGCGCTGGCCGACCTGCCGCAGGTGCAGGTCATCACCGACTCGGTTCGGCGGGCGTTGCCGGCGCAGCGGGCGAGAGCCGATGTGGCGCTCCTGGATCCGCCGCGCGCGGGCGCGGGGCGCGAGGTCATCGATCTGCTGGCCGCGGCCGGTGTGCCGCGTGTGGTGCACATCGGTTGCGAGGCAGCGTCCTTCGCCCGCGACATCGGGCTTTACCTCGGTCACGGTTATAAGGTCGAGAAGATCAAGGTGTTTGACGCGTTCCCGCTGACCCATCACGCCGAATGCGTTGCGCTGCTGACCCGCTAGAAGGGTCGTCCCAGCGGCACCCTGCCGCAATGCCTGTGCGGATGATTCTTGCGACAGGTTAGACTCCCTCGCGGTGTGCCGGGAAGTCTGGTCGGCGATGTCCGCGATGTCCGAGTCGACCGATCGAAAGGCTTGGGTGCCTGTCACCGAACATCGGTCCCTGACCGCCGAGTCCGTCCGACACCGGTTGTCGGGCTGCCCACCCACGCCAATCCGTGTCCGATCCATCCTCGCCGGTGGGTCGCCGTCGTGAACGAGCCTTTCCGCTATGCGCTGATCATCTTATTCTGCAGTGCAGTGGGTTTGGTCGCAGTGCTGGCGAACCGTCTCACCGAGCGGGTGAAGGTCCCGGTGGCCTTGCTCGTGCTGGTCGGAGCTGCTGTCGCCGTGCACGCGGTGCCGGTGGTCCAGCCGCCCTCGGAGCCCACCGTGGAGCGGGTGATCACCATCGCGCTGGTGTTGGTGTTGTTCGACGGCGGCATGCATATCGGGCCGTCGCGCTTCCGCGCGGCGGCAGTCCCCATTCTGTCCGTCGGTGTCCTGGGCACCGGGCTCGTCGCCGTCGGTGCAGCGCTGCTGCTGCACCTCCTGTGCGGGTTCAGTTGGTACGTTGCGCTGCTCGTGGCCACCGCGGTGGCCCCCACCGATCCGGCCGTGGTCTTCTCCGTACTGGGCAAACGCGAGATCGCCGGACGCAGCAGCACCATTCTCGAGGGTGAGTCGGGCACCAATGATCCGGTCGGCATCTCCTTGATGTCCGGCCTGATTGCCGCCGGTGGTCTCAGCGCCGCCGGCTTCGTCAGCGTGGGAACACAATTCGCTTTGCAGATGGTGATCGGCACGGTTGTCGGGGTGGTCGGCGGCCGGGTTCTGCTGGTGTTCATGCGGCGCGTCGCATTGCCCAGCGAAAGTCTTTACTCGCTTCGCACCTTGGCATGCTGCCTGATGCTGTACGGCTTTGCCACGCTAGCGCACGGCTCGGGATTTCTGGCGGTGTTCGTCGCCGGCATCGTGATCGGCGACGCCCGCGCGCCCTACAAGCCGGATATCAAGCGATTCCATGCTGCTCTGGCGGGTCTGGCCGAAATTGTTGCCTTTGCCGTGCTGGGTTTGACCGTTGACCTGCGCGTGCTTGCCCACCCCGACGTATGGATTCCCGGACTCGTCCTCGGCGTGGCCTTGACCGTGCTGATTCGTCCATTGGCGGTGGGTGCCTGCCTGGTTGGCGTGCAACTGCAGCGAAACGAACGCCTGTTCATCTTCGTCGCCGGCCTCAAGGGCGCGGTGCCGATTCTGCTCGGCGAGTTCCTGCGGGCCGCTCATGTCGCGGACGCCGAACGTCTCTACGGCATCGTGGTAGTCGTCGTCATCTTCTCTGTTCTGGTGCAGGGCGGCGCGGTGCCCGGCGTGGCCCGTTTGCTGCGCCTGCCCATGCGCACCGTCGAGACCCAGCCCTGGGAGATAGGTGTCCGGCTCGCGGACGAACCCCAGGGGGTCCATCGCTTCAGCGTTGCCGCGGGCTCTGCTGCCCAGGGGTGCACGGTCGAGGGGCTGAGTGACCGGGTGGGCGACATCTGGGTGAGCATCGTGGTCCGCACCACCGGCCTGGTACCGGTGCGGGGTGACACCGTACTCGAGGCGGGCGACGAGGTCGTCGTCCTGGCGGATCGGGAACTTCATGACACCCTCGCCGAGCTGTTCGGCCACTGGTAGGGCGGCCGCCTCCGGCGGCATCCCTGCCGTTCTTGCGTGCGCTGCGTAGACTGACGGGATGCTGGAACAGATCCGCGGACCTGCTGATCTGCAGCACCTTTCCCAGCAGCAGCTGCGCGATCTGGCCGCCGAGATCCGCGATTTCCTGATCCATAAGGTTGCCGCCACCGGGGGACACCTGGGGCCCAACCTCGGCGTGGTCGAACTCACGCTCGCGCTGCATCGCGTGTTCGACTCGCCCCACGATCCGATCATCTTCGATACCGGTCATCAGGCTTACGTCCACAAAATGCTGACCGGACGCAGCCAGGACTTCGAGGGCCTCCGCAAAAAAGGCGGACTGTCCGGTTATCCGTCGCGCGCCGAGAGCGAACACGACTGGGTGGAGTCCAGCCACGCCAGCGCGGCTTTGTCGTACGCCGACGGCCTGGCCAAGGCCTTCGAGTTGACCGGTCACCGCAACCGTCACGTCGTCGCGGTGGTGGGCGACGGCGCACTCACCGGCGGCATGTGCTGGGAGGCGCTAAACAACATCGCGGCTTTCGGGCGGCCCGTGATCATCGTCGTCAACGACAACGGCCGCAGCTATGCACCGACGATCGGCGGTGTCGCCGACCATCTGGCCACTCTGCGGCTTCAGCCGGCCTACGAGCAGGCCATGGAGAAGGGCCGCGAGGCGCTGCGCGCGGTTCCCCTCGTCGGCAAGGTCGCCTACCGCTTCATGCACAGCGTCAAGGCGGGCATCAAGGATTCCTTGTCACCGCAGCTGCTGTTCACCGATCTCGGGCTGAAGTACGTGGGCCCGGTCGACGGTCACGACGAGCGTGCGGTGGAGGCCGCGCTGCGTCATGCCCGCGGCTTCGGACGGCCGGTGATCGTGCACGTCGTCACCCGCAAGGGGATG
>DASYBR010000101.1:0-3294 GCA_036500645.1 Mycobacterium sp.
CCCGGATAATTCTCCACCTCGGTCGTGGTCATCAACGCCCCACCAAACGCCGTCCCCTCAAACACCAGCGGCACCAACTGCGCACGCGCGGCATACAACGCCGCGGTATAACCCGCAGGACCCGAACCAATGACGATCACGCTGTGGATATCGGTGGAACTCATAGGCGCAAGAGTACTGGGCCCTGTAATACGCTGCCGCGTAATACGCTGCCGCGCAACGACGTGAACGAGCCCACACAACCAACGGTTGTGGCCTCACAACATTCCACCTCTACTGACGCACCCGTAAACGGTGCAGTATGGAAATCGCGACCCGTGGGTCCAATGCAGCACCTACGGGTACCCACCGACAACACCATCGTCGATGCCGCGGCCCAGCCCAAGGCCGCCCGCCGACCAATTCGTCCCGCCGCGAGGGAAGTTTTTCGCGAAGGAGATCAGCACATGACCACAGCACGTCCCGCCAAGACCCGCAGCGAGGGCCAGTGGGCGCTGGGTGATCGCGAACCCCTCAACGACGCCGAGAAGTTCAAGAACGACGACGCGCCGCTGAATGTGCGCGACCGCATCATCAACGTCTACGCCAAAGAGGGTTTCGACAGCATCGCCCCAGCCGATCTCCGCGGGCGGTTCCGGTGGATGGGCCTGTATACGCAGCGTGAGCAGGGTTACGACGGCAGCTGGACCGGCGACGAAAACATCGAAACCATCGAAGCGAAGTACTTCATGCTGCGGGTGCGCTCCGACGGAAAAGCCATGTCGGCGCACACGATGCGCACGCTTGGTCAGATCGCGACCGAATTCGCCCGCGACACCGCCGACATCAGCGACCGGGAAAACCTGCAGCTGCACTGGATTCGCATCGAGGACGTCCCCGAGATCTGGCGCCGGCTCGACTCCGTCGGGTTGGAGACCACCGAAGCCTGCGGCGACTGCCCGCGCGGAATCCACGGCTCGCCACTGGCCGGCGACTCACTCGAAGAAGTGCTCGATCCCTCCCCCGCCATCGACGAGATCCTTCGCCGCGCCCTGAACAACCCCGAGTACGCCAACTTGCCGCGCAAATACAAGACCTCGATCTCGGGCCTGCAGGACGTCTCCCACGAGACGCATGACGTCGCATTCGTCGGCGTCAACCATCCCGAGCACGGCCCCGGCCTGGACGTGTGGGTGGGCGGCGGCCTGTCCACCAACCCGATGCTGGCCCAGCGCCTGGGCGTGTGGGTTCCGCTCGACGAGGTCCCCGACGTCTGGGAAGCCGTCACCATGTTGTTCCGCGACTACGGCTACCGGCGGATGCGCGCGAAGGCCCGCATCAAATTCCTGGTCAAGGACTGGGGCGTCGAGAAGTTCCGCGACGTTCTCGAAACCGAGTACCTGATCCGTCGGCTGATCGACGGCCCCGCCCCGGAGCCGGTCAAGCAGCCCATCGACCACGTCGGGGTGCAGCGGATCAAGAACGGGCTCAACGCCGTCGGCGTGGCCCCGATCGCCGGGCGCGTGACGGGCACCATTCTTTCCGCGGTGGCCGACCTGATGGAGAAGGCCGGCGCCGATCGGGCGCGGTTCACCCCGTACCAGAAGCTGGTCATCCTCGACGTGCCCGACGATAAGGTCGACGAGCTGGTCGCCGGCCTGGATGCGCTTGGGCTGCACGCCCGGCCGTCGTCGTGGCGCAAGAATCTGATGGCCTGCACGGGTATTGAGTTCTGCAAGCTGTCGTTCGCCGAAACCCGGGTTCGCGCACAGTCTTTGGTGCCCGAGCTGGAGCAGCGGCTGTCCGATATCAACGCCAAGCTCGACGTGCCGATCGCCGTGCATCTCAACGGATGCCCGAATTCGTGTGCCCGAATTCAGGTCGCCGACATCGGCTTCAAGGGCCAGTGGATCGACGACGGCGACGGCCAATCGGTCGAGGGATTCCAGGTACACCTCGGCGGCGGCCTCGGCGAGCAAAGCGGGTTCGGCCGAAAACTGCGGCAGCACAAGGTCACCAGCGACGAACTCGGTGACTACATCGACCGAGTGACCCGCAAATTCGTCGAGCAGCGAGAGAACGGCGAGCGTTTCGCGACCTGGGCGCTGCGGGCCGAAGAAGCCGACTTGCGATGAGGCCGACATGAGCACGCTCGTACTCACCGCACACGGGAGCCGGGATCCACGGTCGGGCGCTAACGCCCAGACCGTAGCGGACCGGCTGGCCCGCATACGGCCGGACCTCGACGTGCGGCTGGCGTTTCTGGAGCTCAACGCGCCGAACTTCGGCGACGTGCTCAGCGGATTGCAAGACAGCCGACGCGCGGTGGTCGCCCCGCTGCTGCTGGCCAGCGCCTACCACGCGCGCCTGGACATCCCCAAGCAGATCGCGCGAGCCGGCGCGCACGGGATACGACAGGCCGACGTGCTCGGTGAGGACGATCGGCTGGTGTCGGTCCTGCGCGAGCGGCTCACCGAGGTCGCCGTTTCGCCGCTCGACGAGGATCTCGGGGTGATGGTGGTGGCGATCGGCTCGTCGAACATCGCGGCCAACGCGCGCACCGCAAAGGTGGCGTCCCGATTGGCCATCGGCACCCGATGGGCCGCCGCCACGACCGCGTTCGCCACCCGACCCGAAGCGTCGGTGAATCGCGCCGCCGAGCAGCTGCGCCGCCGCGGCGCCCGCCGACTCGTCATCGCTCCGTGGTTCTTGGCGCCCGGACTCCTGACCGACGGGGTGTCGAACTACGCGCGGGACAACGCTATTCCGATGGCGTCGCCGCTGGGGGCGCACCGGTTGGTGGCCGAGACGGTGCTCGACCGCTTCGACGAGGCACAAGCCACCGACGCCGCCGCCTGACTCCTATTTCGTCGCGCGGCTGGCGATGTGGCTCAGCAGGTCCCGTATCGCCCCGGCCGGCGGGTTGCGACCACCGATCCAGATGGCGCGAAACTTACGCCGCAGATCCAACTCCGGGATGGTGATCGCGTGCAGCCGGCCTATCGCGAGGTCGTCGGCCACCGCCAGCTGACTCATGGCCGCCGGCCCCGCACCTGCCAGCACGGCCGCGCGCATCGCCGCCGCGGAGGTCAATTCCAGGACGGGTGGGGCTTGCTGCATATCGTCGCCCAGCGCCTGACGCAGTGCCACGGTCAGTGAATCGCGGATGCCCGAATGTGGTTCGCGGGCAACCAGAGACGTTTGCGCGAGTTCGCGAGCGGTCACGACTCGGGACCGCTTGGCCCACTTGTGGCCGGGCGGGACCACGATCACCAATTCGTCCTGCCCCACCACGCAGGTGCCCAATCCTTTTGG
>DASYBR010000102.1:0-9104 GCA_036500645.1 Mycobacterium sp.
CTGGGCGCCAATGCCAACGGCGCCAGCATCTTCTGTTCGTCGACGCCCAGCTTGCGCAGGTCAATGGGCGGCACGTTGATCGTGCTGCCGAGCTCGGAGCCGCCGGGTAACTCCGGATAGTAATCGGCATAGCCTGGCTTCCAGACGAATTCCAACCAGCCGGAGAGTTGCTCCAGGAACTGCAGCATCTGCGGCGCGGTCTCGACGTATTGTCGTATCCGCGCTTCGCTGACCAGGCCCTCGGTGATGCGCTGCAGGTATCCCACGACGGCCTCGGGCGAGGGCGTGTAGCCCTCCCTGCGCTGTGCCGGCGCCCCGGGCACCCAGATGCCGCCGCCGGAAAGGGCTGTGGAACCCCCGAAATGGGAAGACTTCTCGATGACCAACGCATCGAGCCCCGCGGCGTCGGCCGTCAGCGCGGCGGTCATCCCCGCACCGCCCGATCCGACGACAAGCACGTCGACGACGTGATCGAATCCGTCGAAGCCGGCCGTCATTTCGGAAGCGCCGTTCTGATGGCGAAGCCGGCGATCAGTTCGGGGGCCGGTTTGTAGTAGCGCCCGCTGGTTTCGTAGCGTCCCGCGGTTTCCAGCGCGGCGAATGCCGCGACCCACGTCCTGATTTCCTGCGCCGAGCCACCGCCCTCGTGCGCGACGAACGAGTTCGACCACTGGTCGAGTTCGGTAAGCCATCCGTTGTCGATGATTTCGAGGAACCGGTGGTCCCAGGCCGGGTTGAGGGGTTGCAGCCCACTGTCCCCTGCCGCGAAGCTCTTCGCCGCCTGCATGACGGCCGCCTGCCGGGCCTGGCGCTGCTCGGACGTCATCGGCCGGCCTTGCACGATGCGCTCGAGCACCGGCGGTGGAGCGGTCGCCAACGTCGGTACCGGCGGACTGTGCGACAGACCCCCGGAGCCCAGTAGCAGAACCCGCTTGTCCAGTGTCGCAACGAAATTCCCGACGGCGGCGCCGAGCGCCCGGCAGCGATGCAGCGGCCCCAACGGCACGGCGATCGCATTGATGAAGATCGGTATCACCGGGCGCGCGGTCGCCTCACCGAACAGCTTTTCCAGCGGCTGCACGGTGCCGTGGTCGACGTCCATGCTGGCCGACACCGCGACGTCCACTCCGGCGTCCAAAACGGCCTTTGCGCAGTCGACCGCGAGCTTCTCCGGAACATCGAGCGGACCGGCGTGGGTGCCGTAGTCGCCAACCCCGTTGGCGCCCATGCCGATACAGAATGGCGGCATCGCCCGATAGAAGAACCCGTTGTAGTGGTCCGGCGAGAAGATTACGACGAGTTCGGGGTCGTAGTCTTCGACGAACCGCCGTGCCTCAGCGATGCCGCTTTCGATGTCGTCAAGCAGGTCCTGCGACGGCCCCGGAAGATTCAGCAGCGGGCTGTGCGACATACAGCACAGAGCCATTGTCACTTTGCGATTCACCCCCTCGCGGCGTCAGCGTTAGGGCTTCAAGCAGTGCGGCGCTCAGGTCGGGGGCACGCTGGGCGATGCAGGCACCCGCGATGCACCGATCGGGACGCAGGAACAACACCGATTCGGCATGGGTGTCGAACCAGGATTTCAGGCCGCCGCCGCGGTCGCCCACGATCACGACATCAGGGTCGTCGTGCCCCGCCCAGTGCAGCTGGGTCGTGGGTCGCAGCGCAACGAACCGGGCGCCCAGTGCTTTCCAACTCGCGAAGGCCGCGTCGCCGAGGATTTTGCGCGGGTTGTTGTTCCAGCACACCACCGCGAACCAGTCACCGAGCACGTCGTCCAGCAGCACGTCCGACTGGTTGCGAGTATCGACCCGCGGCTGGATGAACAGGGTACCCACCGGCGAGTCCGTTCGCGCCGGCGCCGAGTGCACGACCGCGCCCTGGTCGTAACGCGGCATCGGCTTGAACCGCATTTCGAGCACATACCTCTTGAGCGACGGCACAATTGACGCCGACCGCACCAGCAGGTCTCGGGCGCCGGCAACGCGCCGGTTGGTCGGCGAGATCACACGGCCCACCATGGTGGAAAGGTCGATCATCGCCCGCGCGTGCTTGCGGCGCTCCACGTCATAGGTGTCGAGCAACTTGTCCCCGGCGTGCCCGTTGATTACCGCCGCGAGCTTCCAACCCAGATTGGCCGCATCCCGGATTCCGCTGTTGTAGCCCTGACCCTGCCACACGGGCATCAGATGCGCGGCGTCTCCGGCCAGCAACAGCCGGCCCTTGCGGAACGCGCCCGCGATCCGCGAGTGGTGCGTGTAGACGCGGCGCCGGATGACGTCGACGCGGTCCGGGTTCGGCACCATCCTGGCCAGCATCTGCGCCAGAAAAGCCGGATCTTCCGCCTGTTCGTCGGTTTCATCGGCGTGAATCATGAACTCGAAGCGGCGAATTCCGTGCGCGATCGAGATCGAGGCGTAAGGGCGTTCGGGGTCGGCGCCGACTTCGCTGTTCGGGTGGCCGAGCGGGTCGTTGGCGATGTCGACCACCAGCCACCGGGTCGGCGAGGTCGTCCCGTCGAACGACACGCCCATCATCCGGCGCGTTGCACTGCGGCCCCCATCGCAGCCGACCACGTAACGCGCTCGTAGCCTTGCTGTCTCGTGATCACCACCGAGTTCCACGGTGACCCCGTCGCCACTCTCCTCGCATGACGTCATCGGACGCCCCCACCGCACTTCGACGTGCTCGAATCGCGCCAAGCCGGCCAGCAATTCGGCGTCGACGAGCGGCTGAACGAAGCCATTGCGCTTGGGCCAGCCGAAACGCGCATCGGGCGGCGCCATTTCGGCGAGCACCCGGCGCTTGGCGTCGACGAAACGCAGGATCTGGTTGGGCACGGTGTGCGGGAGAACCCGGTCTACCACCCCGATCGCCTGAAACGTCCGTAGCGCCTCGTCATCGAGTCCCACTCCGCGTGGATAGTCGATCAGCGTGTCGCGCTCTTCGACTACCAGCGTGCGGACACCTTGCAGGCCAAGGATATTGGCCAGAGTCAGACCGACCGGGCCGGCACCGACCACCAGAACGTCGATCTCGGTTTCGGGCATCTCGTGCTCCGGGGCGACCATCACCGCCCCAGCAGGAATTCGAGATGCAGGCGGTTAAAGGTCTTGGCGTCCTCGTACTGCGGCCAATGGCCGCAGTTGGGCATCACCTCAAAGCGTGCATTCGGAATCATCGACGCCATGCGGCGGCCCTCGGTGACATCGGCGGTCGGATCGTCGCTGGTCCACAGCACCAGTGTCGGCGCGGTGATCGCCCCGTACTCGGCCGGGCCGAGGATGTTGCGGGCCCGAATCTCGGGATCCTGCAGCGCCATGATGTCGCGCATGGCCGCGACGAATCCCTGCTGTCGATACACCCGCTGGCGACTGGCGACCAGATCGGCGTAGTCCTTGGACTTGTCGGCCATCAGCCACTTGATCCGCGCTTCGACCGTTTCCCAGGACGGGTTCTCGGCGGCCGCCATGGACAGCGTGATGATCCGCTTCATCACCACCGGATCGGCCTGGGAGCCACCGGCGGTGTTCAGCACCAGCCTGTCCACCACGTCGGGATGATCGACGGCGGCGCGGGCGGCGACCCAGCCGCCCAGCGATTCACCGCTGATGCAGGCGCGGTCGACGCCGATGGTGCGCAGGACGGCCGTCAGGTGTTCGACGTAGTGGCGAACCTCCAGCGGGTGGCCCGGCTTGTCGGTGTAGCCGTGGCCGAGCATGTCGATCGACCAGGTCCAGAAATGTTCGGCGTGTGCCCCCAGGTTGCGGACGTACGCCTCGGCGTGGCCGCCCGACCCGTGCAGCAGCATCAGTACCGGCTTGGCCGGATCGCCGGCCCGCAGGTAGCGGGTCCGCACTCCCCCGGCGTCTAGGTAGCCCTGCTCAAATGCGACGCCCTGGAGATCGCTCCAGATGCTCTCGAACTCCGCCACGGTCCCTCTCTGGCCTACCTGTCGGGAAATCTCGTTCTCGTTTTCGGCTTACATTGTGTGCTAATATCGCACACTAATGTGCGTTATATATAGAGCTTGGCTCTCACTCAGTTCTCTGTCAAGGGCTCTTTCAAGGCCGTGACCGGTTCCGGGACGGGTTCGCAGACGCTGGCCAGGGGACTGACCGCGCTGCAGATGGTGGCCGATGCGCCTAACGGGCTCACGGTGCAACAGCTTGCTGACCAGGTCGGGGTCCACCGCACCATCGCCTATCGGTTGCTGACGACGTTGGCTCAGTTCAGATTGGTGGCCAAAGGAGAGGACGGGCGCTATCGACCCGCAGCGGGACTGGCGGTACTGGGCGCGTCGTTCGACCGGAACGTGCGTCAGGTCAGCCTTCCGACGCTGCGCGCCCTGGCCGACGAGCTCGGCACGACCGTGTCGTTGCTCATTGCCGAGGGCGACCAGCAGGTGGCGATCGCGGTGATCGTGCCGAGCCATGTCGCCTACCAACTCTCCTTTCACGAGGGCAGTCGGTATCCACTGGACCGCGGTGCCGCGGGGATAGCCCTGCTCGCGAGCATGCCCCCGCGCCCGGGTGAACGGGATCTCGTGGCGCACGCCCGCGAGTGTGGCTGGGTAACAACGTACGGCGAGATCGAACCGAATACCTACGGATTGGCCGTCGCGGTGCATCGCCAAGCCCCTTCCCCGCCAACGTGTATCAACCTCATCTCGCACCGGGAAGACGTCGTGGTGCGCGGAAAGGATGCGGTCGTCAAAGCCGCGAAGCAGTTGTCCGACTTACTGAGCTGAAGGGATGGCAGTCCATGTCGTGGGACTCCGAAGTCGATGTCGTCGTGCTGGGCAGTGGGGGCGCAGGGCTCACCGCCGCACTGACCGCGGCCGCCGCCGGTGCCACGGTGGAGGTCTTCGAGAAGGCACCGACCGTCGGCGGGACGACCGCGGTGTCGGGCGGCATCGTGTGGATCCCCGCCCACAATCGTTCTCCCGACGGCGAATTGACGCCCGCCGATGCGCTGCAGTACCTGCGCGCGCAGTCCCTCGGTTCGATGGACGACGAGTTGGTCGAGACGTTCGTGCAGACCGGACCGGCGATGCTGGACTTCATCGAGGCGCACAGCGGTCTGCGCTTTGAAATCGCCACCGGCTTCCCCGACTACCGGCCCGAATTGCCGGGCGGTCAGCCGACCGGAGGCCGATCACTGTCCGCGGCCCCCTTCGATCTCGCCCGACTGGGCGACTGGGCAACCCGGATCACCGCCTTCCCGGCCGACTGGTCCAACGTCGGTTTCGACGCCGAGACCAGGGCACGCCTGCACGCGGCGATCGACGAACAGACCAGCCATCTCTGCGTCGCCGGCACCGCACTGATCGCGGGGTTGCTCAAGGGGCTGCTGGACGCCGGCGTCGCCCCGCACACCAACGCGCGCGCCGAACAACTCATCGCCGACGACGGCGAAATCACCGGGGTGCGGATCGCCCTGCCGGAACGCACCATCAATGTGCGCGCCCGACAGGGAGTCGTCCTTGGCACCGGCGGGTTCGAATGGGATCCCGCTCTGGCACAAGCATTTCTGCGCGGTCCGATGCATGGGCCGGTCTCGCCGCCCAACAACACCGGCGACGGTTTGCGGATGGCGATGTCCCAGGGCGCCGCACTGGCCAACATGGGCGAAGCCTGGTGGGTGCCCATCGTCCAGATCCCTGGCGACACCATCGACGGCAAGCAGCGCAGCCGCAGCGTGCGCCTGGAACGTACTCGGCCGAGGAGCATCATCGTCAACGCGGCGGGCCGGCGCTTCGTCAACGAAGCGTGTGACTACAACTCGATGGCCGGCGCCTTCCACTATCTTGATCCGCGCGGCGGCTACGTCAACGATCGCGGCTGGATGGTATTCGATTCAGTTCACTTGCAGCGCTATGGTTTTCTGGGCATCGAACCAGGGCAACCCGTGCCGGACTGGTTCTGCGAGTCGGCGGATCTTGCCGAGCTGGCCGCCAAGACCGGCATCGACGCTGACGGTCTGGCGCACACCGTCGAGCAGTGGAACCGCCATGTGGCGGCCGGTGCCGATCCCGATTTCGGGCGCGGATCCAGCGCGTACGACGGCTATTGGGGCGACGACAGCGCAACCACCCAAGCCGGCAAGACCCTGGGCCCGATCGACACCGCCCCCTACTACGCGGTGCCGGTTCGCATCGGCGCCATGGGCACCAAGGGCGGCCCGCGCACCGACCCCGATGGCCGCGTGCTACACATCGGCGGCGAGCCGATCGCGGGCCTGTTCGCCGCGGGCAATGCGATGGGCGGTGTGACCGGACGGGCATACGGCGGCGCCGGCGGAACACTCGGCCCAGCAATGGTTTTCGGCTATCGGGCGGGCTACGCGGCCGCCACCGGGAAATCCGTCGACCTGAAATAGCGGATCCCGCGATCGGGGACGGCGGGCTCGCTAATCCTGCGGTGGAGCCGGCGGCGACAGCAGCTGTTCGGCCGCCGTATAGGGGTCCCGCTCACCGTCGACGACCGACTCGACCAGCCGGTCGAGGTCCGGCCGGGTCCGCAGCCGGGTTTGCGCCAGCGACAGAATCTGCGCCCTGGCCCGCGCCAACCGCCGCGCGCGGCTGTCGGTGCGGTGGTGGTCCTCGATGGCGGCCATCAACTCCGCGATGCCCTCGCCGCGGACGGCGATCAGGCTGACGATCGGCGCGCTGGTTTCGGCCCGCAGATCCCGCACCGTCTGCTCGGCACCATCCCGGTCGGCCTTATTGACCACCACGATGTCGGCGACTTCCAGCACACCCGCCTTGGCGGCCTGGATCGCGTCGCCCGCCCCGGGATTGAGGATGACGACGGTCGGGTCGGCGACGGCGGCGATCTCGATCTCGGACTGTCCCACCCCCACCGTCTCGAGCAGTACCACGTCGTAACCGATCGCCCCCAACAGCCGGATGGCCGCCGGAATGGCGGCGGCCAGGCCGCCGAGGTGGCCGCGGGTCGCCACCGACCGGATCAACACGTCGGAGTCGTTGATATGGGCCGCCATTCGGATTCGGTCACCCAGCAGCGCGCCGCCACTGAACGGCGACGATGGGTCCACGGCCAATACCGCCACCCGGCAGCCGCGTTCCCGGTAGGCACCGACCAGGGCGGCGACCGTCGTCGACTTGCCCGCGCCGGGCGGACCGGTGATGCCGACCACGCGGACGTCGAGCGCCGTCGAGGGCCCGATGCTCGCCAGGACCTCGTCGCGACGCTCGCCCTCGACCAGGCTGAGGAGGCGACCCGCGGCGCGCGGAGATCCGTTGCGCGCGCCCGCGATCAGGTCGGCGATCGTCATGTACGCATTATGGAGCCGGAACCTCGATCACCGTCGCGGATCCCATGCCCCCGCCCGCGCACATGGCCGCGACGCCGATTCCGCCGCCGCGGCGGCGCAATTCGTGCACCAGGGTGACCAGCATTCTGGCCCCGGTCGCCGCGACCGGATGCCCAAGTCCGCAACCGCTGCCGCTGACGTTCACCTTGTCCGCGTCCAGTTCGAGCAGCTTGATAGTGGCCACACACATCGACGCGAACGCCTCGTTGATCTCGAACAGGTCCACATCGGAGGTCGAAAGGCCAGCGCGGGCAAGGGCTTTCGGAATCGCGTCGACCGGAGCCAGGCCGGTGATCGCGGGATCGACGCCGACGGACGCCCAGGACCGCACCGTGCCCAGCGCGGGCAGCCCGAGCTGGTCACTCGCGATGGTCAGCACCGCTGCGCCGTCGTTGGCGCCGCAGGCGTTGCCGGCGGTGATGGAGAAGCCTTCGATCTCCGGGTGCAGCGGCTTGAGCCCGGCCAGCTTCTCCAAACTGGTGTCGCGGCGCGGATGTTCGTCGACCGCGAAGAGCCCGTGCGGGGTCTCGATGGGAACTATCTCCTCCTTGAAGCGGCCCTCGTCGATGGCGGCGAGCGCGTTGCGGTGTGACCGTAGCGCCCAGGAGTCCATCTCCTCGCGGCTCACGCCTGCCTTGACCGCGGCATTCCAGCCGACGGTGATCGACATGTCCATGTTCGGCGCGTCGGGTCGGTCCGGGTGGGTCGGCGGGAACCAGTCCACCCACTCGCCGTCGACCTGCATCCGCGACCTCGGCGACGTGGAGGCCGAGTTCACGCCACCGGCGATGACGAGCTGGTCCATCCCGGCTCGCACGCTTGCCGCCGCGCTCTGCACGGCCGCCTGGCCGGCCGCACAGTGGCGGTTGTTGGCCAGACCGGGCACTTGCGTCAGGCCGGCGGTGACGGCCGCGTGGCGTGCGAGCACCCCGCCGCCATAGAGGCCCTCGCCCAGGATCACGTCGTCGACCTGCGCGGGATCCAGGTCCTTCGCGGCTTCGGTGACGACATGATGCGCCAGGTCGAATGCGGTGGTGTCGCGCAGAGTCCCCTTTCGGGCGGTGCCAATGGGGGTGCGCAGGGCGGACACGATTACGGCTTCTGGCACGGTCTTCTCCTTCATGAGAACCCTATTCTCTCAAACCGAGAGCAAGGGTCGCAAGGAGGGCGGGTAGCGTCGTCGCAATGACGCAGCCGCAGGCAACGATCGCGGTGCCGGGCGGCAACGTCTGGTTCAAGCGGGTGGGGGACGGCGCGGGCCTACCACTGTTGGTGGTTCATGGCGGGCCCGGTTTGCCGCACAGCTACCTGAGATCGCTTCAGCGGCTGGCCGACGAGCGCGAGGTCATCTTCTGGGATCAGTTGGGGTGTGGGAATTCCGAATGCCCGTCGAATACCGAGCTCTGGACCATGGAGCGCTCGATAGCCGAAATGGACGCGGTGGTGGGGGCGTTGGGCTTGGACCGCTTCCATATCTTCGGCAATTCCTGGGGCGGGATGATGGCCCAGCAGTACGCGCTCGACGCGGCATCGGGAGCCGTCAGTGTCACGATCTCGAACAGCATCGCGTCCATTCCCCAGTTCTCGGAGATGGTTGCCCGGTTGAAAACCGAACTGGACCCGGCCGTTCAATCCGCCATCGAACGTCATGAAGCCGCCGGCACGACCCACGCGGCCGAGTACCAGCACGCGATCCGGACCTGGAACGAGACCTACCTGTGCCGCGTCCGCCCCTGGCCCGCCGAGTTGGTGCAGGCGTTCATGCA
>DASYBR010000103.1:0-1907 GCA_036500645.1 Mycobacterium sp.
CGGGGGCGGGCGCGGGCGCCTGGGGAGCAGGGACAAGGAGGTTTTGCAGCGGCCTGGGCAGCAGCGCAACAGCACTCGGCCGGATACCGAGTGCCAGCGAGACCTCCAGCGCCAGCACCGCCGCAACAATGGCGACCGCCAGTATGGTGCCGACGAGTAGAACCGGCCGGCGCTGGTGATGTTCGTCGTCGTGAAGATCCAGCACAGTGGTGTTGGCTTCGGCTTCCTCATCCGGGTCGGCGCTATAGGCGAGGTCGTCCTCACTCAGCTCGGTACCGGGCGGAACATCAGGCACCGCAAGGATTCCCGGAGACACCGCGTAGGGATCCACCTCGCCGGTGGCGGGATCCTGCGCGTATGCCAGGGCAGCGGTCGACGACGCAAACAACGGCGCGTTGGCCGACGCTAACGCGGCGCCCCACGCCAACGCCGTATCCGGTTCTTCCGGTGCGCTCATGGGAAGCGAGGTCACCGCTTCGAGCTGCGGCTTGAGCGCCGCGATGTCCACTCCGGACCCGACGATGAACAGGTGCTCCGGGTGGGTCTCCAGCGCGTCCAGGCCGGCGACCATCCCGGCTAGTTCGGTAACGGTGTCGTCGCTGGAAATCAGCTCTTTGTGGACATCGGTGATGGAACCGTCGGCGGAGTCGACGACGGCCAGCGTCGCGGTGTCGGGTTCGACGAAGAGCAGCGCGGTGTGTGCGTTGCCGGTCGCGCTGCCCACCATCTGTGCCAGCGCGGCCGCAGCCATGAAGGCCGAGACCAGCATGACGTTTTCGATCTTGCGGGTGGCCAAGGCCTCGCGTAGGGCGGCAGCTTCGACCGGGTCGGTCCAGGTCACTCCGGTCGACGTCAGCGCGTACCCGGCTTGGGTGGCATTCGCCTGTGTCCCGAGGATCGTCGAGATCACCTGATCGGCGGCGCTGATGGTTGCTGCATCGTCGTCGGCGGCGACGTCGAAATTCTTTCGTTCGACCGTGCTGCCGTCGGCGTTTTCGCCTTCGACCAGGACTGTACGGACGACTGTGGGTGCCATCGACACACCGAGAACGATGTCCATCGCTCCTCCAGATCTTCGCTGGCGCGTCACTGTTCTGGGCGGAGGAAGAACATCGCGCGAGCGTTCTGTCTGGATGATCGCTGTGAAGGCTGTGTGCCGTTACAGCCGAAGTTAAGTGGACCTTATGAAGTTCTGATAGGAGCGAGACGGCGTCGGTCCGCGTTGGCCCTGATACTTCGATCCGGCCCGCGCGCTGCCGTAGGGATGCTCGGCCGGACTGGTCAACCGCAGGATGCACAGCTGACCGATCTTCATCCCCGGCCAGAGCGTGATCGGCAGGTTGGCGACGTTGGAAAGCTCCAGCGTGATGTGACCGCTGAAGCCGGGATCGATGAAGCCGGCGGTCGAGTGGGTGAGCAGCCCCAGACGCCCCAGCGAGGATTTGCCCTCCAGCCGGCCCGCCAAGTCGTTGGGCAGCGTGCACAGTTCCAGCGTCGAGCCGAGTACGAACTCGCCGGGATGCAGCACAAACGGCTCTCCGTCGACCGGTTCCACCAGGCTGGTGAGCTCATCTTGTTGCTGCGCGGGGTCGATGTGCGTGTATCGGGTGTTGTTGAAGACCCGGAACAGGCTGTCGAGGCGAACGTCGACGCTGGACGGCTGGACCAAGGAGTCGTCGAACGGGTCAATTCCCAACCGGCCGGCGGCGATTTCGGCTCTGAGGTCACGATCGGAGAGCAGCACGCGACGAGCGTATCCGCTCCCCCGACGCTCGCGGTCGCCCTCGACCCTGACATCCCCGACCACGCGCTCGGTGATGGCTACGCCGAGGCGTTCACGGGCTTTCGCCACGACTAGCGGCCTCCGTCTTGCCGGTGCGCAGTGCAACGGCGCGGACGGTCGAGCG
>DASYBR010000104.1:0-34498 GCA_036500645.1 Mycobacterium sp.
GGGTCGGTGATGCCCGACAGCGGGATGTCTTTGGCCATGATCGGCGGCGGCAGCGCCTTGGTGATCCGGTCCGCGATCGCGAAACCCGGCTGGCCGTAGTGGATGCGCGCCGAATCCTTCAGCGCCGCTTTGGTTTTAATGGTGCCGAAGGTGATGACCTGGGCGACCCGATCCTGGCCCCACTTGTCGGCGGCGTAGCGCACCATCTCGCCGCGGCGACGGTCGTCGAAGTCGATGTCGATGTCGGGTGCCGACGGGCGCTCCGGGTTGAGGAAGCGCTCGAACAGCAGGCCGTGCGGGATCGGATCGATGTTGGTGATGCCGAGCGCGTAGGCCACCAGCGAGCCCGCCGCCGAACCACGCCCCGGCCCGACCCGGATGTCGACCGACTTAGCGTAATTGATCAGGTCCGCGACGATCAGGAAGTACGACGGAAAGCCCTTGTCGCAGATGACCTTGATCTCGTATTCGGCCCGGTCGATGTAGTCCTGGCCGACACCCGACGGGAAGCGTCGCTGCAGTCCGGCCAGCACCTCGTGGTGCAGCCAGCTCGCCTGGTCGTGACCCTGGGGCACCGGGAAGATGGGCATCCGGTCGCGCGGTTCCCACACCTCGGCGTAGGACTGCACGCGTTCGGCGATCAGCAGCGTGGAGTCGCAGGCGCCGGGCACCTGGTCGTCCCACAACTGGCGCATCTCGGCGGCCGACTTGAGGTAGTAGCCGTCGCCATCGAACTTGAACCGGGCCGGATCCGACAGGGTCTTGCCCGTCTGCACGCACAACAGCGCCTCGTGGTTGTGCGCGGCGTCGCGGGTCACGTAGTGGCAGTCGTTGGTGGCCAGCGGGCGGATGTTGAGCTTGCGCCCGATATCGAGCAGTCCTTCGCGCACCCGCTGCTCGATCGACAGGCCGTGGTCCATCAGCTCGAGGAAAAAGTTGTCGGGGCCGAAGATCTCGCGCCACCTGGCGGCGGACTCCACCGCTTCCTTGACGTGCCCCAGCCGCAGCCGGGTCTGCACCTCGCCGGACGGGCAGCCGGTGGTGGCGATGATCCCCTCGGCGTGTTCGGCGATGAGTTCGGCGTCCATGCGCGACCACTTGCCGAGCTGACCCTCGAACGAGGCCAGCGACGACAGCTTGAACAGATTGCGCAGGCCGGTCGCGTTCTCGGCCACCATCGTGAGGTGGGTGTAGGCCCCGCTGGCGGACACGTCGTCGCTCTTCTGGCTGGGGTCGCCCCAGGTGATGCGGCGCGTGTCGAAGCGTGAACCGGGTGCGATGTAGGCCTCGACCCCGATGATCGGCTTGATCCCGGCGTTCGTCGCCCCGTTGTAGAACTCGCTGGCCCCGAACATGTTTCCGTGGTCGGTCATCCCGATCGCGGGCATCTCGAGCCGCTGCGCCTCGGCGAACATCGGCGAGATCTTCGCAGCACCGTCCAGCATCGAATATTCGGTGTGGTTATGCAGGTGCACGAAGGACGATTGGTTCATAGGGACGCCAGTCTATGGCCGAGGACCGACGGGTTTCGGGCGTGTCGCGAAGTGTGTCTTGCCCGTCAGCCGTACAACTCGACGAACTGCTTCAGCGACTTCTGCACGTCGCCTTTGACGGCACGGGCCGCCGCCGCACCCACCGGACCGAACAACGGTCGCCCGCCCAGCTCGAGGCGCAGACCGAGCGACGATCCCTGCTCGGTGGGCTGCACGGTCAGCGTGACGGCGTACTTTGCGCCACCCTTGCCGGATCCCGACAACGCGACCTGATGCGGCGGATCCCAGGTGGTCACCGTCCAGGTCACCCGGTTGCGCAAGCCCTTGGCCCGCGCCACCCCCACGACCTGCACCCCTTCGCCCAGCTCGGCGGGCAGCTCGCTGCGCCATCCTTCGTGCATCACGAGCCAATCGCCCAGATCCGACAGGTCGGACACGTGGTCCCACATTTCCTGGGGGCTCATCGGCACATCAGCATTCAGGTCCACGGCAGCCACCGCATGAGCCTAGCGAAGGTCTAGTCACACCAGCCACTTTCGACTCCGCCAGGCACGGCATGCTTCGTGCCCGCCTCATAGCGACAATGCACGGCCAGCCACCCCCGTACACCGGTCTGTCGCTATAAGGCGGGCAATTCGTCACGCCCGCTGCATGGGCAGCGGTGCGGATCCGGTGCGCATGCTTCGTGCCCGACCGGATCGCTCAGCGGCCGGGCCCCCCGCGGAACCGATTGCCGAGCCGGATGCCGGGCAACAGCAGACTGCGCGGTGCGAACCGGCCACCGGTGCTGACCACCTTGGGCACGACGCCGGGCACCACGGTGCGCCTGCCGACCAGCATCCCGCCGAGCGCCGCCTCGGCCACGTGGCGCGGCGACACCTGCGCCATGGGGATGCTGAACCGCTCGGCGTTGGCGATCTCGGCCCACTCCGTTGGCACCGGCCCCGGGCACAGACATGTGACCGATACGCCGGTCCCGTGCAGCTCCTCGTGCACGGCCTCCGAGAACGTCTGGACGAAGGCCTTGGTGGCTGAATACACCGCCATATAAGGAACCGGTTGGAAGCCGGCGATCGACGCGATGTTCATCACCGCGCCGGCACCGCGCTCGACCATGCCGGGCAACGCCGCGTGGGTGAGTTCCATTAAGGCCAGCGCGTTGAGGGTGACCTCCTCACTCTCGCGTTCGACGGGCAACTCGTGGAAGACCCCGCTGGTGCCGAAGCCGGCGCTGTTGCACAGGCCCGCGATCGGTTCGCTGCGCAGCCGGCCCGCCAACCGCGCGCGGGCCTTGGCGTCGTTGAGGTCCAGGGTCATCACCTCGACGGCGATCGAGTATTCCTGTCCCACCTCGTTGGCGAGATCGTCGAGACGCTCGCGGCGCCGGGCGACCAGCAACAGCGGGAAGCCGCGGCGCGCCAACCCGCGGGCCAATTCGGCGCCGATACCGGATGAGGCACCGGTGATGACGACGGTGGTCTGGAGGTCGGGTTTCGGAAGACTCATGCTGTTACCAATGTATCCCGCGAGTGGCTCGCACAAACGCCTCACTTCGCTTGTCGAATTGCGTTGTATCTGTTTCCGTTTCGTCGCCCTTGGCGGCGTGGGAGTCGCCGAACATGGCGAAAGCGCGATTGCGCACGCGGTCCATCACCGCCGGGTTCACGGCATCGGCGACGGCGGCGAATTGCCCGAACGGCGAGCTGGCCCGGCGGGGCCGATGCACGATCGCGTCCGCTATCACGCCCGCCGCCTGGTCGGGCGTCAGCGCCGGGAACTTGTCATACAGCGTCGTCGGGCTGATCATCGGCGTGCGCACCAGTGCCATGTGCACGGTGGTGAACCGGACGTCGTCGTTCACGGTCTCGGCTTGCAGTGCGTCGCACAGGCTGTCCAGCGCGGCCTTGCTGGCGATGTATGCGCCGAACCGCGGCGCCCGCGTCTGCACTCCGACCGACGAGACGTTGACGATTTGCCCGAAGCCGCGTTCCCGCATCCCCGGGACGAACTTGAGGATGAGCTGGACCGCGCCCAGATAGTTGAGTTGCATGGTGCGCTGGTAGTCGTGGATCCGGTCGTAGGACAACGTCAGCGAACGCCGAATTGACCGGCCCGCGTTGTTGATCAGGACGTCGACGCCCCCGAGGTCGTTGAGCACCTGGTCGGCCATCGCAGCGATGGCGTCCATGTCGGACAGGTCGCACGGGTAGACGTGCGCGGTGCCGCCGCTTCCGCGGATTTCAGAGGCGACCTTCTCGAGGTTTTCCCGGGTGCGGGCCACCAGCGCCACCGTGCCGCCCGCCTCCGCGATCTTCTTCGCGGCGGCCTCACCGATGCCCGACGATCCCCCGGTGATCAGGACGGTCTTGCCCTCGACGGCTTCCTGCAGTGTGCGGCCCTGCACCGCATCCAGCAGATTCCTCAAATAGAACGGCCGGTACCGACCGGCGGAGTTGGGGGTGTTGACGATATGGGACATCGCCGCGATCGGCTTCTCCACCAAGTTCGCGAGCGGCTTTTCCACCAAGTTCGTGATGTCACCAAGATTCATTAAGTGTCGCTCCTGATGATGTCGGCCCCCCGACCGCAGATGGCCCGCCCGATGACCACGACCGCCTTTACGGGGCTGTGAATGATGTGACCTGAGTCATTAAGCCACATCAAGGGACCGCCCGACGCGGATTGCCGGCATGTAACCAGGTCTGACCGCTTTCGCGTAGTTCGCCTAGCATGCCTGGCATGCGGCGCACATTCGACGACCTGGTGGCGGAGGCCGAAGCCGCCCCGGTCGACGGCTGGGATTTCTCTTGGCTGGACGGGCGGGCGACCGAGGAACGCCCATCGTGGGGCTACCAGCGATCGCTGAGCGGCCGGTTGGCGACGGTTTCGGCCGCGCTGGACATTCACACCGGGGGCGGAGAGGTGCTGTCCGGCGCGGGACCGTTCCCACCGACCATGGCGGCCATCGAGACATGGCCGCCGAACGCGGCGCTGGCCACCCAACGCCTGCATCCGCTCGGCATCGTGCTCGTGGCGACGCGGGATGAGCCGCCACTGCCGTTCGCCGACGAAGCGTTCAACCTGGTGACCACGCGTCATCCGGTTTCCGTCTGGTGGAGTGAGATCTTTCGGGTGCTCCGGACGGGCGGCAGCTACTTCGCGCAGCACATCGGTCCCGCCACGATGGCCGAACTGGTCGAGTACTTCATCGGGCCGCAGCCGGGGAAATGGGCTGAGTTTCACCCGGACACCGTGCGGGCGCAGGCAGAGGCGGCGGGCCTGCAGATCGTCGACCTGCGCATGGAAAGGTTGCGAGCCGAGTTCTTCGACGTCGGCGCCGTCATCTACTTCCTGCGCAAGGTCGTCTGGTCGGTGCCCGACTTCACGGTGCGGCGCTACCGCGAGCGGTTGCAGGAACTGCACCGGCGCATCGAAGCCGAGGGCCCCTTCGTCACGTACTCGACCAGAGTTCTCGTCGACGCCCGCAAACCGGGGTGATCAGCCCTCGGCGCGCAGCACGTCGAGGGCGTGTTGCAGATCGGCCGGGTAAGGGCTGACGATCTCGACCCGCCTGCCGTCCGCCGGATGGGCGAATGCCAGCGACCGCGCGTGCAGCCATTGGCGTTCCAGCCCAAGCCTTTTCGCCAACGTCGGATCGGCGCCGTAGACGAGATCCCCGCAGCAGGGATGATGCAGCGCGGAGAAATGCACCCGGATCTGATGGGTGCGACCGGTTTCCAGGTGCACGTCGAGCAGGCTGGCTGCGACGAAGGCTTCCATGGTGTCGTAGTGGGTGATGCTGTGCCGGCCGTTGGTCGTGACGGCGAACTTCCACTCGCCGCCGCGATGCCGTCCGATCGGCGCATCGATCGTCCCGCTGGACGGATCCGGGTGCCCCTGCACCAGCGCGTGGTAACGCTTCTCGACGGTGCGCTGCTTGAACGCTCGCTTCAGCACCGTGTACGCGCGCTCGGACAGCGCCACCACCATCACCCCGGAGGTGCCGACATCGAGGCGGTGCACGATCCCCTGCCGTTCGGGCACACCCGACGTGGTGATCCGGTAACCGGCGGCCGCCAGGCCGCCGAGCACCGTGGGGCCGGTCCAGCCCACCGACGCATGCGCGGCCACCGCCGCGGGCTTGTCGACGGCCACGATGTCGTCGTCGGAGTACAGGATCGTCATGCCCTCGATCTCGGTGGGCGCGTTCTGCAGCGGCGCCGGCCCCTCGGGCAGGCGCACCTGAAGCCAGGCGCCGCCGGCCAGCCGATCGGATTTGCCGGCCTGGACCCCGTCCAGTTCGACGCCGCCGCCCTCGGCGATGGCGGCCACCGCGCTGCGCGACAGGCCCAACAACCGGGCCAGCCCGGCGTCAACGCGCATGCCCGCCAGTCCCTCCGGAACCGGCATCGAACGTTGAGTCATCAGCGCTGGTCGGCCCTTCGCCGACCCACGCTGTCGAAATCGAAGCCGAAGATCGACAGCACGACCAGCAGGATGGCGCCGCCGACCACCGACGGGTCGGCGACGTTGAACACCGGCCACCAGCCGACCGACAAGAAGTCCACGACGTGGCCGCGGAGCGGTCCGGGCGCCCGGAAGAACCGGTCGACCAGGTTGCCCATCGCGCCGCCGAGGATCAGGCCCAGGCCCACCGCCCACCAGGGTGACACCAGCCGCCGGCCCATCCAGAAGATACCGACCACCACACCGGTTGCGATCAATGTCAGCAGCCAGGTGTATCCGGTCGCCATCGAGAACGCGGCACCGGAATTGCGCACCAGAGTCCAGGTCACGGTGTCGCCGATGATCGGCACCGGCTGACCGGGGGGCAACAGTTTGACGGCGAGCACCTTGGTGACGACGTCCAGCGTCAGGACTACGGCCGCGACCGCCATCAGCAGCCGCAGCCGCCGCGGCGGTCCCTGCGGCTCGACGGGCTTCGCGGCGTCGTCGTCTGAGCCAGTGTCCCCGGCCTGCTCGGCTGAGGTCACCGGCTCCGTTGATCCGGTTGGGTCGTCGGGCACTCTCACATCATCCCTTACTGCGCACGCGGGCTGGCCGATGTTCGCAAGCGGCGTGCGCGATGATTCCACTATGCGTTCTCTCAAGGGCCGACTCACCGTCATCGCCACCGGAGGGACGATATCGACCGGCACGGGATCCGATGGCGTGCACCGCCCCTCTTACAGCGCGACGGACCTGACGACCGGTCTTGATGTCGACGCCGTCGACCTGCTGGCGGTCGACAGTTCGGAATTGATGCCGGCCGACTGGGACCGGATCCGCGGTGCCGTGCAGGCCGCGATCGACGGCGGCGCCGAGGGCGTGGTCATCACCCACGGCACCGACACCATGGAGGAAACCGCGCTGTGGCTCGAGCTCACCTACGCGGGGGCCGCCCCCGTCGTGCTGACCGGCGCCATGCGCAGCGCCGACGCTCCGGACGCGGACGGTCCGGCGAATCTGCGTGACGCCCTGGCGCTGGCCGCCACCCCGGCCGCACGTGACATGGGTGTGTTGCTCTGTTTGGCAGGTCGGGTGTGGCAACCGTTGGGCATGAGCAAGGTGGCCACCGAGGACCTGAGCGGCTTCACCGGTGAGCTGCTCGGCGCGGTCGGCGGCAGCGTCGCGCTGACTGGCGCCAAGACCCGCCCGTATCTCGGCGATCTCGACGCCGCCGCCGCACCGCGGGTCGACATCGTCGCGGCCTACCTGGGAAGTGACGGGGTGGCGCTCGACGCGTGCGTGGCCGCGGGCGCTCAAGGGGTGGTGCTGGAGGCGCTGGGTTCGGGCAACGCCGGGCCGGCGGTCATCGACGCGGTGCGCCGGCATTGCGGGAACGGGATCGTGATCGCCGTGTCCACGCGGGTCCCCGGCGGGCGGGTCGGCGCCGGCTACGGCCCCGGCCACGAGATGGCGGCCGCCGGCGCGCTGACGGTGCCGAAGTTGCGGCCTTCGCAGGCTCGTGTGCTGGTGATGGCGGCGCTGGCGGCGAAGCTACCGGTCGCCGACGTCCTCGCCCGGTGGGGCTGACAGCGCGTCGGCCTGCAGCCCGCCCAGATAGTCCGGCCAGTCCAGGGAGTCGACCGGGTTGGCGGCCACCAGATCGCCGGAGTCGGCGGGGAACGTCCGGGCCGGGCCCGCACCCGAGCTGCGGGTCTCGAACCGGGCGGTGACCACCCCGTGTCCCGCGCCCTGCACCCAGCCGTGCCCGAGTTGGCGGTGGGACACATCGTCTCCCACGCGCCATCCGGGCCGGTCGGGCCCCGGCGCGAACATCGCATCGGTCTTGGTTTCGACGGGTTGCCCGGACTCCGATTCCGGCTGCGATAGTTCCAAGTCCGGAAACAGCGATTCCTGACGCACGTCGGTCAATCCCGAAAACCCCACGCCGAGAAGGCGAATGGGCCCGATCTCGCGGGGGTCGAGCAACAGCCGACGGGCCACGGCGACGAGCGCGCCGGGCTCGGTCGTCGCGTAGGGCAGCGTCGCCGAACGGGTCAGCGTGCTCATGTCGGACTTCTTCAGCTTCACCGTGACCGTGCGCGCGCCCCGGCCGTCACGCAGCAGGCGGTGGTGGGCGTGCTCGGCAATCGGTTCGATCGCCTCGCGCAACTGCTCGAGGCTGGTCAGATCGGCGGCGAAGGTCGACTCCGAGCTGATCTGCTTGGCTTCGGCGCGCTCGGCGACGGGCCGCTCGTCGATACCCCGGGCCAGGCGATGCAGCGCCGGTCCGATCGTGGCGCCCAGGATGTTGGCGGCCTCGGCGTCGGTCAGCGCGGCCAGCTGTCCGATCGTCTCGATGCCGAGGCGATGCAGCTTCTCCTCGGCGACCGGGCCGATGCCCCACAGCCGGCGCACCGGCAACCCGTCGAGCAGCAATCGCTCCTCGGCGCGCCGCACCACCCGAATGCCGTCGGGCTTGGCCAGGCCGGAAGCGATCTTGGCGATCTGCTTGCCCGAGCCGGCACCGACGGAGGCGATCAGCCCCGTCTCGTCGCGAACCCGTCGCCGCAGGTCCTCGCAGAACGCCTCGACGTTCTCGGCGGTCGTGCCGGCCAGCCGCGAGGGTTCACCGAAGCCCTCGTCGAAGGACAGCTGCTCGACGACGGGCATCACGCTGCGGACGACGTCGAAAACCCGCCGGCTGGCCACCCCGTAGACAACGCCGCGCGGCGGCAGCACGACCGCGGTCACGCCGATCAACCGGCGCGCCTGGTGCATCGGCATGGCCGACCGGGCGCCGAACACGCGCGCCTCATAACTGGCTCCGGCCACCACACCCCGGCCACCCAGGCCGCCGACCAGCACCGGCCGCCCGCGCAGGGTCGGACGAGTGAGCTGCTCGACGGAGGCGAAGAACGCGTCCATGTCCAGGTGCAGCACCCAACGGGACTCCACATCTGCAAATGCTATTGGGCTAACGTCGAAGGTTATGGCCATGAACCTTGCGCACCGGCGGATTTGCAGCTCGGAGAAGTGGGCGACAGCGGTCAAAGACGACCTGCTACCCTGGGCGCTCACCGATGTAGACCTGGGTGACAACACCCTGGAAATCGGACCGGGTTACGGCGCGATCCTGCGGGTGCTGCTCGACAAGACGCCGAAGCTCACCTCGGTGGAAATCGACACCCCGATGGCGCAGCGGCTGCAGCGGTTCTACGGCGACCGGGCGCGCATCATCAACGGCGACGGCGCCAATACCGGGCTGCCGGCCGACGAGTTCAGCTCGGTGGTGTCGTTCACCATGCTGCACCACGTCCCGACCGTGGAACTGCAAGACAAGCTGTTCGCCGAGGCCTTCCGGGTGCTGCGCCCCGGCGGCATCTTCGCAGGCAGCGACAGTGTTACCTCGCTACGGTTCCGGATCCTGCACTTCCGCGACACCTGCAACACGATCTCACCGGAGACCTTGCCGGATCGGTTGCGCGCGGTGGGATTTCAAGACGTCGACGTCGAGGTCCGCGGCGGCAGACTTCGTTGGCGCGGGGTCAAGGCGGCCTGATGGACACCCGGTGGGCGCGGCTGCGTCACCAATGGGACCAGCGGCTGCAGCCCGGTGAACAGACGGCGGTGTTGGCCTGGGCGTCGTTCACCGTGACGTTCGCCGGCCTGCGGGCGCTCACACACTGGATCCGCGCCGGCCATGGGCCATCGGGCGGCGGTATGTCGCTGGGCGGCACACACTTTCATCACTACAACATCGGCATCGGGATGCTGGCAACGGTGGCCGGGGTGGGTCTGCGCGGGACCGAAGAACAACGGCGACACCCCGCGGCGGCGATCGCCTACGGCGCCGCGAATGCGATGATCGTGGACGAACTTGCCCTGCTGCTCGACCTCAAGGACGTCTACTGGGCACACGACGGCCGGGAGAGCGTGGACGTCGCGGTCGGTCTCATCGCCACCGGCGCGACCGTCTTGGCGGGCATGCCGTTCTGGCCTCATGCCCAGCGGGCGCTGCAACACAGGAGTTGATTCCTCCCAACACGCGGCAGACCATGCGGAGTTGCGCCCGCCTCACAGCGACAATTCCGCTTGACCCGCCGTGGCGCGATTGTCGCTGTGAGGCGGGCACTTTGGGTATCGATTCCGCCAGTGCGCCGTCGAAGGGTAGAACTAAGACATGCCGACCGTCTCGACAGAACCTTCGCACCCCTCCGACCCGGAGCCGCACCTGCTCAGACAGGTGGCAGAGTCCTTCGGAGTCAACGCCGAACGCTACGACCGGGCCAGGCCCCGCTATCCCGAAGCCCTCATTCAGCGCGTCATCGCCGCCAGCCCCGGCCTCGAGTTCCTGGATGTCGGCTGCGGCACCGGCATCGGGGCACGTCAGTACCGGGCGGCCGGCGTCACGGTCCTCGGCGTCGACCCGGACGCGCGGATGGCCGAATTCGCCAGGCGCACCGGGGTCGAGGTTGAGATCGGCAACTTCGAGACGTGGGACGCTCACGGCCGCACCTTTGACGCCGTCGTCGCCGGGCAGGCATGGCACTGGGTCGACCCGGAGTTGGGCGCCGAGAAGGCGTCTCGGGTGCTGCGGCCGAACGGACTGCTGGCGTTGTACTGGCACGTCTTCGACCCACCCGGCCCAGTGGCCGAAGCGTTCGACGAGGTCATGCAGCGGGTGGCGCCCGACGCGCCATTGCAGAACCCCGGCCTCGAGCTGCAACAGCGAAATGTCAAGCGGGCCATAGAGGGTGTCCGAGCCGCCGGTTGCTTCGGCGAACCCGAGCAGTGGGAATTCGAATGGCAGCGGGAGTACACCCGCGACGAATGGCTGGACCACCTGCCCACGACCGGAACGCTCACCCAGCTCGAGCCCGATCAGCTCGCAACCGTGCTGAACGCCGTGGGAAACGCCATCGACTCCATCGGAAGCCGCTTCACCATGCAGTACATCACTCTGGCGACCGCAGCGACCCTTCGCCGCTAAACCTTCGCGATGCTCACCCGCACGCCGTCACCGATCTCGGCAGCGTCGCGGGGGTCCCCGAATTCGAAAGTGGTGGCCAGGATTTCGCCGGCGATCAGATCGCGATACGTCTTCGCCCAATCGGCCCGCTCGGCGGGCACCGACATGACCACGCTGATCCGGTCGGACACGTCGAGACCCGTCGACTTGCGCAACTCCTGCAGCTCGCGGATGCGGTCCTTGGCCCAGCCCTCGGCCTCCAGCTCGGGGGTCACCGTGCCGTCCAGCACCACCAGCCCGGCGCCATCGGGCAGCGCCGCGGTGAATTCCGGATCGGCGGCGACCAGCCGTGAGCTGTACTCATCGGGCTGCAGCACCGCCGGGCCCGCCGTCAGGGTGCCGTCCGGGTTGACGACGCCCTCCCCCGCCTTGACCGCCTTGATGGCCGCCTGCACGTCCTTGCCCAGCCGCGGCCCCGCCACTCGCGCGTTGACGGTGAGCTCGAACCGACCGTAGGTGTCGATCGCGTCGGTCAGCTCGACACGCTTGACGTTGAGCTCGTCGGCGATCAGGTCGGTGAAAGGCTCCAGCCGCTGCGGATTCTCCACCGCCACGGTCAGTTTGGGCAGCGGCAGGCGGACCCGCAGCTTCTTGGCCTTGCGCAGGGACGAGGCGGCCGAGCACACCTCGCGGACCTGATCCATCGCGGCGACCAGGTCCGCGTCCGCGGGCACCTCGTCCGCCTCCGGCCAATCTGTCAGATGCACCGACCGCTGGGCTGTGAGGCCGCGCCAAATGATCTCGGTGACCGACGGCAGCAACGGTGCGGCCAGCCGTGAGGTCACCTCCAGCACGGTGTGCAGAGTGTCGATCGCGTCGACATCTTCCTCCCAGAACCGCGAACGTGACCGTCGCACATACCAGTTCGTCAACGCCTCGGTGAACTGGCGCAGGTGCTCGCACGCCCGGGAGATGTCGCAGGTGTCCATCTCGCGGGTCAGGTTGTCGCGCAGTTCGGCAAGCTTGGCCAGGACGTAGCGGTCCAGCACCTGCTTCGAATCGGTGCGCCAGGCCCCGACTTTCGGTGCGTAGAGAGCCAGGAAGCTGTACGCGTTCCACAACGGCAGCAGCACCTGGCGCACGCCGTCGCGGATGCCCTGCTCGGTGACGATCAGGTTGCCGCCGCGCAGGATCGGCGAGGCCATCAGGAACCACCGCATGGCGTCGGAGCCGTCGCGGTCGAACACCTCGCTCACGTCGGGGTAGTTGCGCAGCGACTTGCTCATCTTCTGGCCGTCGGAGCCCAACACAATCCCATGCGCCACACAGGTTTTGAATGCGGGGCGATCAAACAGCGCGGTGGCAAGCACGTGCAGGGTGTAGAACCAGCCGCGCGTCTGCCCGATGTACTCGACGATGAAGTCACCCGGATAGTGGGTGTCGAACCAATCCCGGTTCTCGAACGGGTAGTGCACCTGGGCATACGGCATCGAGCCCGAGTCGAACCACACGTCGAGCACGTCGGGGATTCGCCGCATCGTGCTGCGACCGGTGGGGTCGTCGGGGTTGGGCCGGGTCAGCTCGTCGATGTAAGGGCGGTGCAGGTTGGTGGGCCGCACCCCGAAGTCGCGCGCGAGCTCGTCGAGACTTCCATAGACGTCGATACGGGGGTAAGCCGGATCGTCGGACTTCCACACCGGAATTGGGCTGCCCCAGTAGCGGTTTCGCGAGATCGACCAGTCGCGCGCGCCCTGCAGCCACTTGCCGAATTGGCCGTCCTTGACGTGTTCGGGATACCAGGTGATCTGCTGGTTGAGCTCCACCATTCGGTCCCGGAATTCGGTGACCGACACGAACCACGACGACACCGCCCGGTAGATCAGCGGGTTGCGGCACCGCCAGCAGTGCGGGTAGGGGTGCTCGTAGGTTTCGTGGCGGAGCAGCACCGCGCCGTTGGCCGCCACCGGACCGCTCTGGCTCTTCAAGTCCCGGATGATGTGCGGGTTGGCGTCAAAGACATGCTGTCCCTGGTAATCCGGGACTCCTGCATCGAAGCGGCCCTTGGAATCGACCGGCGTGACCGGCACGATGCCGACCTTGTCGGTGGTCGCCATGTCGTCCTCGCCGTAGGCGGGTGCCAGGTGGACGATGCCGGTACCGTCCTCGGTCGTCACGAAGTCGCCGGGCAGCACCTGAAATGCGTTGGCGGTATCCATGAAATACGGAAACGGCGGCAGGTAGCGGGTGCCCAGCAGCTCGGCACCCCGATGGGTGCCGAGCACTTCCGGCTCTTCTCCCAACTCGCGGGCGTAGGCCGCCAGCCGCGGCTCCGCGAGCACGAAACGCTTGCCTTCGGAACGGACTTCGACGTAGGTCACGTCCGGATTGACCGCGACCGCCAGGTTCGACGGCAGGGTCCACGGTGTCGTCGTCCACACCAGCAGATAGGCCCCGTCCAGCGCGCCACCGCCGGTCACCTGGAATCCCACTGTGAGCGCCGGGTCCTGGCGGCTTTGGTAAACGTCGTCGTCCATCCGCAGTTCGTGGTTGGACAGCGGGGTTTCGTCGCGCCAGCAGTACGGCAGGACGCGGTAGCCCTCGTACGCCAGGCCCTTGTCCCACAGTTGTTTGAACGCCCAGATCACCGACTCCATATACGGCAGATCCAGTGTCTTGTAGTCGTTGTCGAAGTCGACCCAGCGCGCCTGGCGGGTGACGTAGGCCTGCCATTCGTCGGTGTAGCGCAACACCGAAGCGCGGCAAGCGTCGTTGAACGCGGCGATCCCCATGTCGTCGATCTGGGACTTGTCGGTGATGCCCAGCTGGCGCTCGACCTCGAGTTCGGCCGGCAGCCCGTGGGTATCCCAGCCGAAGCGGCGCTCCACCTTGTAGCCGCGCATGGTGCGGTAGCGCGGCACGATGTCTTTGACATAGCCGGTCAGCAGGTGGCCGTAGTGCGGCAGGCCGTTGGCGAATGGCGGCCCGTCGTAGAACACGTATTCGGGGGCTCCCTCGCGACGGGCGATGCTGGCCCGGAAGGTGTCGTCGCGGGCCCAGTAGTCGAGGACTTCGCACTCGAGGGCCGGGAAGTCGGGCGCCCCGCCGGCCGGCTTCGGGTAGGCCGCGACGCCATCCACGAGCTCAGAGTTGTCGGTCACGATGCGCGTCGTCTCCTGTGCCACGGCGCCCGCTCGGGGCGGTTGATGCCCTGAACGAACTAGTCAGGCCGGGGACGACGACGCGCTGGGTGCGCGAGCGCCGCGGTACCACCCCGCTTGCCGCGCTTTCACGTGGCCGCTCGATTGTGGCTGTGACGGGCCTACCCGTTCGGTTCTACTGAGCCTGTCGGCTGTTCTTCCGAAGGCTCCCCGGTGATGGCCGGATCGACGCCAATACGACGATTCTACGAAAGCCCGCAAATCCGGGCGCGCTCCAAGGGGCTACCTGGCCTCAGGCGAGAACCTGCGGTCGGGTCGCCCCTTGGAGCACAGAAGAGGGTTGCTCGCTATCCATTGGCGCTGCGCTCTTTCAGGCCTGGACCTCGAGCACGCCGGCCCGCCACAGCGCGGCGTACACGTGGCGCAGCGGGATGCTCAGCAAGCGGGCGGCGCCGTTCACCAGCGGGTCGCCGCCGGAGTCGGGTGCCCGGCGCGTGAGCGTCTTGGGCGCCGCGGTGGTGTCGGTGTCACGCACCACCTTCAGGGTGCGGACGGGGGCTACGGTTATTACTTCGTCGTAGAAAGCTGCGGTCATGATCGCCTCCTAGAGGAGAATTCCAACGAGGACTAACTGGACTGACGTTCGGTGTCCCGTTGTGGTTCCGATCCCAGAACGCTTGGCCGATAAGCCACTTCGCGTTGTGACGGCTCAGATGAGAACGTCGTGCCGGAGATCGGATCGGGACAAGACATAGTTCGGACTTCGGCCCGGACTATCACTGGAACTCATACGTCCCTCACCCCCTCGCGGTCACGACGCGCGCGGTTATCCGCACGCGATCTACGCATAGCAGAGGAGCAGAACCCGACAAGTGTCGGCGATCCGCACCCCTCTCGTCAGAGCTTTGGCACCACACGACGTGTCCGATCATCGGAAGCCACCTGGGCTCAACCCTTAAGCCGGGAGGAGCTGTCCTGACCCGGGGCGTCTTTCGACGTTCGGGGTCAGTGGCCTGTATTCGTGTAGACGCCTCACCTAACGAGGTGCTTACCCGACCGATAATGCACGACCGGCCTGACCCGGTCAAATCCCCTCGCGGGGTGTTGCCCAATTTTTACGCATTCACTATGGACGCACACAGGTTTCAGCCAGGTTCGGGCAACTGACCTGGCAATATCAGTCCGGCACGAGCGGAAGCGCTTCGTTAAATCCTGTTTGCCGAAACCTTCGCGCGGCGCCGGCTGCTTACTTTTCGACTCACTTTTCCAAGAAGGCCTCGAGCCTCCCGATGGTGTCGATGAACTCCTCAACCATGTCGAGCACCACCGAGCGCGCCGGGCGGACCCGGTCCAGCGACCCGACCACCTGCCCGACGAAATAGGTGGCCAACTCGCGCGCCTTGGCGTCGGGGTGGGTGGCTGCCTGATTGATCCGGATCTGGGGCTCGGTGACCAACGCCGTCTGCAACGGCATGCCGAGCGGATCGGGATTCTCCGGGCGCTCCCACTCGTCGGTCCAGGCGGTACGTAGCATTCGCGCCGGCTTGCCCGTCATGGAGCGCGACCGCACAGTGTCGGAAGAGCTTGCGGCCAAGAACTTCTCCTTCACCACCGGCACCGTCTCGGCCTCCTCGGTGGTCAGCCACACCGACCCACACCACACTCCCTCGGCGCCGAGGGCCAGTGCGGCGGCGACCTGGCGACCGCGGGCGATGCCGCCGGCGGCGAGAACCGGTGTCGGCGAGACGGCGTCCACGACCTCGGGAACCAACACCATGGTCGCCACCTCGCCGGTATGCCCGCCGGCCTCGGTGCCCTGCGCAACGATCAGGTCGACACCCGCGGCCGCATGCCGCTGCGCGTGCCGCGTGGTTCCGGCCAGCGCGGCGACCAGCACGTCATGGTCGTGAGCGCGTTCGACGAGATCCGCCGGCGGCGGGCCGAGCGCGCTGGCGATCAGCCGAATGCGGTGGGCGAAGGCCACTTCCAGCAGCGGCTCGTAGCCCTTGGGCGAAATGTTCAGGCCGCCCGAAGATGCGCGCGACTCCTCGGCCGGTGCCGTGATGCCGTAGCGGGCCAGTAGTTCGTCAACAAACGCGCGATGCTCCGCGGGCAGCAGCGTCCGGGCCTGTTTGGCGTCGATTCCGCCTTCTTCGGCGCCGACGTATTTGGGTGGCAGCAACAGGTCGACGCCGTAGGGCTTGCCGCCCGTCTGCTCCTCGATCCAGGTCAATTCGCTTTCCAGCCGCTTCGGACTGTGCGCGACGGCGCCCAGTATCCCGAACCCGCCGGCGTTGGTCACCGCCGCCACCACATCGCGGCAGTGACTGAAGGCGCAGATGGGAAATTCGACCCCGAGCATTTCGGCGACCCTGGTCCGCATTTGCAGGACGCTAAGAGTTACTCATTGATAAGTCAATGCGTTTCACGCGGACCACGGGTTGGCTAGGAATTCGGCGATCGGCCGTCGGGCGGCCAACTGGACACGCCTTCCTCCAACGGCACGCCGAGGCTGTGCAGAATCGACGCGACCATTCGCCACGCTCCGATGGCGGTGACGAGTTCGACCAGAACCGTTGCGTTGCCTTCGAATTCGCGTTCACAGGCCGCCCAGCTCGCGGCGCTGACCGCGCCGTCGCGCACCACGTCATCGGTGGCGGCCAGCACCGCTCGCTCGGTTGACCCGAACTGGTGGTGGCTCTGCCAATCACGCACTCCGAGCAGATCGTCGGGCGTCACGCCCAGTCTCGACGCGACGCGCCAGTGCTGGGTCCATTCGTAGTCGCACGCGGTGAGCCAGCCGATGCGCATGATCACCAGCTCTCGCAACCGCGGGTCCAGCGTCCCGTGCCAGAGCATCGTGGCGAGCAGATCGTTGATGCCACGCGCCAAAGTCGGATGGTTGAGCAGCACTTGGAAGATGCTGAGTTCGGCCATGTAGTCTGGCACGGCCGCTTCGTCGGCTGCGGCTTTGGCTTCGTCGAGCGGCAATTTGGGCACGCGCGCTGTTGTCATCGTATGAGCACTCCGTGTATCGGCGGAACTCCGTCGCGTTCATCGGCAATGGTAGCCAGCGATTGCTCGGCGTCTTCGAGGTGTACACAGTGTTGCCGCAGGATTTCGAACCAGAAGCGACCGAAACCGGCAGGTCCACGCGCGCATAATCTTCCGACGTCGCGCATTCGACAACCGGGTTGACCCGAACTGCCGCGCCAGTCCCGCTGGGGACCGACTGTCAGGACGATCGCCCTGGCGGAAACGGATTTGCCGGCGGCACCCCCGCTAACACGACCTGCACCTTGCTTTTTGGCCAGTTCTCCGACGATGCGTATTGCGCGCTTCGCCATAATTTGCTTGTCCGTAACGGTCGCGTTCTAATCAACTCGAGCACATGGCCGATAGCCGTGCTCTTTACACGGTGCACCGGGGCATTCCACCGTCGGGGGCTTGGGAGGGAAATTCTTGCTATTTCTAGAATGGTTTGATTGCCAAGTTGCAACGATTTCACGAACCCGCTATGCCATTTGTAACGTCGCGGCAACCTGGTCACGATCCGCCGCCCCATCGGGGGGATGCCGGTCCGGAATGGCGGGAAGGGACCGCGTCGATGCTGATCACCCCGTGCGCTTTACGGGCCTTAATGAAAATGATTATCATATCCGAGACTTTGCGCCGCCGTTACGAGGTGAACGACTGTGAATGAAACTCGGGTGACCCCGGTTGCCGTCATCGGGATGGCCTGCCGACTTCCCGGAGGGATCGGCTCCCCCGAGCGGTTGTGGGAAGCGTTGCTGCGCGGTGATGACCTCGTCACCGAGATCCCGCTTGACCGCTGGGACGCCGACGAACACTACGACCCCGAGCCTGGTGTGCCCGGACGCTCGGTATGCCGATGGGGAGCATTCATCGACGACGTCGCGGGCTTTGATTCGGAGTTCTTCGGGATCAGTGACCGCGAGGCGACCGCGATCGATCCCCAACACCGTTTGCTGCTGGAAACCTCGTGGGAGGCCATAGAGCATGCGGGCCTCAACCCGGCAACGGCCGCCGGCTCGCGCACCGGCGTGTTCATCGGCCTGATGCATGACGACCACACGGTGCGGACTGCCGACGCGGGCGCGCTACAGGAGCCGTACGGGTTCATGGGCAACAGCTTCGCCGTGGCGTCTGGGCGGATCGCCCATGCCCTGGGGCTACACGGGCCGGCGCTGACGGTCGACACCGCGTGCTCGTCCGGGCTGGTCGCAGTGCACATGGCATGCCGCAGCCTGCACGACGGTGAAAGCGACCTCGCACTGGCGGGCGGCGCCACGGTGCTGCTGGAGCCGCGGAAGCTCGCCGCGGGTTCGGCGCAGGGCATGCTGTCTGCAACCGGACGCTGTCGCGCGTTCGACGCCGACGCGGACGGATTCGTGTCGTCCGAGGGCTGTGCCGTGGTGTTGCTCAAACGGCTGCCGGACGCGTTGCGCGATGGTGACCGGATTCTGGCCGTGGTGCGCGGTACGGCCGCTAACCAGGACGGCCGCACGGCCAGCATCGCCACACCGTCGGTGACCGCGCAGACGGCGGTGTATCGAGCGGCGCTGGCCGCGGCGGACGTGGACGCCGGCAGCGTCGGCATGGTGGAAGCGCACGGTCCTGGCACTCCGGTCGGCGACCCGATCGAATACGCCAGCCTGGCCGAGGTTTACGGCATCGATGGCCCGTGCGCACTCGCGTCGGTGAAGACCAATTTCGGGCACACCCAGTCGGCCGCAGGAACATTGGGCCTGATGAAGGCGATCCTGGCCCTGCAGCATGGCCAGATCCCGCAGAATCTGCATTTCACCCGGCTGCCCGACGACCTTGCGGAAATCGATACCAATCTCTTTGTGCCACAAGATAATACGTCGTGGCCCGGCAACGGTCAGCAGCCTCGGCGGGCGGCGGTGTCGTCGTACGGCGTGTCGGGCACCAACGCCCACGCCATCGTGGAGCAAGCGCCCCAAACCACGGCGCGCAAAGACGTCAAACCCACGTCAGAGGGACCGCTGCTGTTCACCGTGTCATCCAGCTCCGCGGATGGACTGCGGGAAACCTCCAAACGGCTGGCGGGCTGGGCACAGGAGCGCGCAGACTCGGTAAAGCTGTCGGATCTGGCCTACACGCTGGCGCGGCGGCGCGGCTACCGGCCGGTGCGCACGGCCGTGATCGCCAGCAGTGCCGAGGAGCTGGCCGCGGAGCTGCGCAGAGTCGCCGACGACGACACGCCGTACCAGGCCGCGCTCGGACGCGACGAACACGGGCCGGTGTGGGTGTTCTCGGGCCAGGGTTCGCAGTGGACTCAGATGGGTGCCGAGCTGCTGGCGAACGAGCCGGTGTTTGCTGCCGCGGTCGCCGAGGCGGAGCCGGTGATCGCGCTCGAGTCCGGGTTCTCGGTGACCGAGGCGATGTCGGGGCCGCACGCCGTGACCGGGATCGACCGCGTGCAACCCACGATCTTTACCATGCAGGTCGCGCTGGCGGCCACGATGAAGTCCTACGGCGTGCGACCGGGGGCGGTCATCGGACATTCTCTCGGCGAGGCCGCGGCCGCGGTCGTCGCTGGAGCGCTGTCGCTGGAAGACGGGCTGCGCCTCATTTGCCGCCGCTCGCGGCTGATGTCGCGCATCGCCGGAGCAGGCGCGATGGCATCGGTGGAAATGCCTGCCCAGCAAGTGCTTTCGGAACTGATGGCTCGCGGCATCGACGATGTGTCGATCTCCGTCATCGCCTCACCTGCGTCCACGGTCATCGGCGGTGCGACGGCGAGGGTCCGGGAACTGGTCGCGGGGTGGGAACAGCGCGATGTGATGGCGCGCGAGATCGCCGTGGATGTCGCCTCGCATTCACCCCAGGTCGAGCCGATCCTCGACGAGTTGGCCGACGTCCTCGCCGAGCTGAATCCCATGACGCCCGAGGTCCCCTATTACTCGGCGACCCTGTTCGACCCGCGCGAGCAGCCGGTCTTCGACGCAGATTATTGGCTGGACAATCTGCGTCACACAGTTCGGTTCGGCGCGGCCGTGCAGGCCGCGCTCGAAGACGGCCATCGGGTGTTCGCCGAGCTGTCCCCCCATCCATTGCTGACCTATGCCGTCGAGCAGACCGCCGCCAGCCTCGACATGCTCGTGGCCTCGCTGGCCGGCATGCGACGCGAGCAGCCACTGCCGCACGGGTTGCGCGGTCTGCTGGCGGACCTGCACAGCGCGGGCGCCGCAGTGGACTTCTCGGCGCTGTACCCCGATGGCAGGCTGCTGGACGTACCGCTGCCGGCGTGGACACACCGTCACCTGCTGCTCAGCAGCGGGGGCCAGGACCGTCGGCAGCTGGGCGGGTCCACCGTCGCGGTACATCCGCTGTTGGGTTCCCACGTGCGACTGCCCGAAGAGCCGGAGCGCCACGCGTGGCAGGCAGAGCTCGGCATCGAGACGCTGCCCTGGTTGACCGATCACCAGATACACGGTGTCGCAACGCTTCCCGGCGCCGGCTACTGTGAGATGGCGCTGGCCGCGGCCCGCACCGTCCTGGGCGACGCGTCCGAGGTCCGCGATGTCCGCTTCGAACAGATGCTGTTGGTCGACGACGAGACGCCGGTCTCGGCGCTGGCGGTCGTGACATCGCCGAATGTCGTCGACTTCGCGGTAGAGACCTTCGGTGAAGGCGAACGGGTTCGATGGGCCACGGCGGTCCTGCACGCGGCGCAGATCGCGGACGAACCGGCCACGTACGACGTGCCCGCCTTGCTCGCCGCCCATTCATGCCGCACGGAGGGCGCCGATGTGCGGCTGCGCTTCGACGAACGCGGTGTGCAGTACGGCCCCGCCTTCACCGGCCTTGCCGCCGTACACACCGCTGACGGGACGGCCGGCACGGTGCTGGCCGAAGTCGCGTTGCCGGGAAATATCCGTTCGCAGCAGAGCGCTTACCGGATTCACCCTGCTCTTTTGGATGCCTGTTTCCAGTCGGTCGGGGCTCACTCCGAAATCCAGAGCGCGGGTGACGGCGGTCTGCTATTGCCGTTGGGCGTCCGCAGGATTCGCGCCTACGCCGCCGCCCGTACAGCCCGCTACTGCTATACGAAGATGGTCAGGGTCAGCGGGACCGGGTTCGAGGCCGACCTCGATGTGCTCGACGAGCACGGGACCGTTCTTCTGACCATGCAGGGGCTGCAGATCGGCACCGGCGCCCCCGAGGGCGCGAACCGCGATCGCGTGCTCAATGAGCGATTGCTGACTGTCGACTGGCAGCGCCGAGAGCTCCCGCTGGGGCAGCCGCTCGATGCCGGAACATGGCTGCTGATCAGCACCTCTGCCACGGCGGATGTCATGGCCACCAGGCTGACCGACTCGTTGAAGCTGCTGGGCGCGGAATGCACAACCATCTGCTGGCCGCAGCGCGCCGACCATGGCGCCAATGCCGAGCTGTTGCGCAACCAGCTTTCCGCCGACCGGTTCACGGGTGCGGTCGTGCTCACGGGACCGAAAAACGGTAACCCGGATGACGAATGCGCTGCGCGCGGTGGCGAATACGTCCAGCACCTGGTGCGGTTGACCCGCGAACTGGCCGACATTCCTGGCGAACCACCGCGGCTGTATGTCGTGACGAGAAACGCCCAGACGGTGTTGGACGCCGACCCCGTCAATCTCGAACAGGGCGGGCTGCGCGGACTGCTGCGGGTGATCGGAACCGAATACCCGCATCTGCGTACCACCCTCATCGACACGGATGAGCACACCGAGGCCGATCAGCTCGCGGGGCAACTGCTGAGCCGATCCGAGGAAGACGAAACGGCCTGGCGCGACGACGAGTGGTTCACGGCACGCTTGCACATCAGTCCGTTGCGCCCCGAGGAACGGCGCACCACCATCGTCAGCCACGAGCACGACGGTGTGCGCCTGGACATCCGGAACCCGGGCGACCTGCAGACGATGGAACTCGTTGCATGCGAACGGGTTCCACCGGGGCCGGGGCAGATCGAGGTCGCGGTCACCGCGTCCAGCATCAACTTCGCCGACGTCCTCCTCGCGTTCGGCCGCCACCCCAGCTTCGACGGGCACCTGCCACAGCTGGGCACCGACTTCGCGGGCGTGGTGACCGCGGTCGGGCCCGATGTCACCGACCACAAGGTCGGTGACCAGGTCGGCGGCCTCTCCCCCAACGGCTGCTGGGGCACGTTCGTCACCTGTACCGCCGCGATGGCGGTCACGCTGCCCCCGGGTCTGGCGCCGGCGCAGGCGGCCGCGGTCACCACTGCGCACGCCACCGCCTGGTACGGCCTGCACGATCTGGCTCGCATCAAGGCAGGGGACAAGGTGCTGATCCACTCCGGAAGCGGTGGGGTGGGTCAGGCCGCGATCGCGATCGCCCGCGCCGCCGGAGCCGAGATCTTCGCCACCGCGGGTAGCCCGAAGCGCCGTAAAGTGCTGCACGACATGGCTATCGAGCATGTCTATGACTCACGCAGCGTCGAGTTCGCCGAACAGATCCGCAGCGACACCGACGGGTACGGCGTCGACATCGTGCTCAACTCGTTGACCGGCGCCGCACAGCTCGCCGGACTGAAACTGTTGGCGCCGGGCGGACGGTTCGTCGAGATCGGCAAGCGTGACATTTACGGCGACACCAAGGTGGGGCTGTTCCCGTTCCGTCGCAACCTCGCGTTCTACGGCGTCGATCTGGGGTTGATGTCGGTCACCCATCCCAGTCAGGTGGCGGAGTTGCTGAGCACCGTGTACCGGCTCACCGCAGACGGTGTACTGCCGATGCCGCACAGCACGCACTACCCACTGGCCGACGCGGCCACCGCAATTCGGGTGATGAGCGCCGCCGAGCACACCGGCAAGCTCGTCCTCGACATCGCGCGGGCCGGTAAGAGTGGCGCGGTGCTGCCGCCGGATCAGGTTCGGGTGTTTCGCGCCGACGGTTCCTACATCATCACGGGCGGTCTGGGCGGCATCGGGCTCTTCCTCGCTGAGAAGTTGGCCGCGGCGGGTTGCGGGCGCATCGTGCTGAACTCGCGCTCGGCGCCGAGTCAGCGCGCGCAGGAGACGATCGAGCTGGTCGGGGCCATCGGGTCGGACATCGTGGTGGAGTGCGGCGACATCGCCCAGGCGGATACGGCCGAGCGACTGGTGGCAGCGGCCACGGCCACCGGACTTCCCGTTCGGGGCGTGCTGCACGCCGCGGCGGTACTCGAAGATGCCACGCTGACCGGCATCACCGATGAGCTGCTTGAAAGTTGCTGGGCGCCAAAGGTTCACGGCGCCTGGAACTTACACCAAGCCTGCGCCGACCAGCCGCTGGATTGGTTCTGCTCGTTCTCCTCGGCGGCCGCACTGGTGGGTTCACCGGGTCAAGGCGCCTACGCCGCGGCGAACAGCTGGCTGGACGCCTTCACCCAATGGCGACGGGCCCAGGGTCTTCCTTCGACCACGATCGCGTGGGGCGCCTGGGGCGAGATCGGTCGTGCCACGGCATTCGCAGAAGACGCAGGCGCCGTCATCACCCCCGACGAGGGTGCCTATGCGTTCGAGAAACTGCTCTGTCACGACCGGGCATACGCGGGATGTGCGCCGGTCATCGACGCACCGTGGTTGACCGCGTTTGCGCAGCGCAGCCGGTTCGCTGAAGCGTTCCGGTCCATGGGCAAAAGCGCAACGTGCACAACACGATTCCTCGCCGAACTGAATACCCTGCCCCATGACGAGTGGCCCACCCGGCTCCGGCGCCTGGTCTCCGAACAGGTCAGCCTGGTGCTGCGCCGCACCGTCGACCCCGACCGGGCGCTGTCGGAGTACGGCCTTGACTCGTTGGGCAACCTCGAATTACGCACGCGCATCGAGGCCGAGGCAGGGGTACGGATCAAGTCCACAGACATCACCACCGTTCGAGGTCTGGCGGCCCACCTGTGCGACGCGCTGGCGGACCCGGAGGCGGTATCCGTATGACAACCCGGATGGTGACGTCGCAGTATCCGCTGCAAGCCGCACCCGGAGCATAGGAGGGGACCGTGGTCTTAGTAGGGAAAGTTGAAGTAGGACCGATCCACCAGTGGGCGCCTGCTGCGGGTTCCGTCGTCAGTTGGCACGCATCACCTGCGTCACTCGATAAGGCCCGGCAGGCACCTAAGAGTCCGGTGCCCGCCAGCTATCAGCAGGCCCAACACATCCGGCGCTTTTGCGACAATGCGGCCCGGGGCATCGATATGTCACGGCTGCTCACCGCCGGATGGGACATACCCGGTCAATGCGACATCCGTGTCATGACGCACGTCATCAACGCGCACCTTCGTCGGCACGACGCGTACCACAGTTGGTTCGAGTACGAGGACGACGACCGCATCGTTCGGCGGACCATCAGCGAACCCGCCCAAATCAAGTACGCTCCGATCAAGCACGGGGAGATGACGGCGCCCGAAGTGCGCAGCCTCATACTGGGTACCCCGAACCCGTTGCGCTGGGACTCCTTCCGCTTCTTGATCATTCAGCGCGCCGACCATTTCACGTTCTGCGTGTGTGTTGACCACCTACACATCGACGCGATGTTCGTGGGCGTGGGATTCATGGAGATCCACCTGATGTACGCCACCCTGGCGGCCGGCCGTGCGCCGGTCTCACTGCCGCCGGCGGGCAGCTATGACGACTACTGCGTCCGGCAGGGGCGGGCGTTGTCCGCATTGACCGTGGAATCCCCACCGGTGCGCGCGTGGGTCGATTTCTTCGAGGACAATGACGGCACCCTGCCGCAATTCCCGCTGCCACTGGGTGATCCCGGGCAATCGGTCCCCTGCGACATGATGAGCGTGCAATTGCTGGACGAGCGCCAGACAGCACGGTTCGAATCCGCTTGCCTGGCGGCCGGTGCGCGTTTCAGCGGTGGTGTGTTCGCCTGCGCCGCCCTGGTAGAACACGAATTGACTGGCGCCGCAACGTATCACGGGATCATCCCCGTCGACACCCGTAGCACCGAGACGGAGTTCATGACAACGGGTTGGTTCCTCGGCTTCGTTCCGGTCACCGTGCCTGCCGCCGGATCGTTCGCCGATACCGCCCGCGCGGCACAGGCGTCCTTCGACGCGGGTAAAGACCTCGCTCACGTGCCGATCGAGCGAGTATTCGAATTGGCACCGTGGCTGAGAATGCCGCAAAGGGGTGCTCCTCTACTGTTTTTCCTCGACGCCGGCGTTCCTCCCTTATCCGCTCTGGTCAATTCGCACCTGGAGGGCGTGAATGCCAGGCTCTACCACGACGGCCGGATTCCGTCGCAAGTCGCCATCCGGGTCAATCGGCTCGAGAACGAAACCCAGATGGTTGTGTTGTTCCCGAACAATTCGATCGCGCGCGAATCGGTGATCCGCTTCATAGAGGCGGTGCAATCCGTGTACAGCCGTGTCGCGGACAGCGGTGGTGCGATGAAACCTCACTGCCTCGGTGCTGCAATCCAGCCCCAGTTGGCCTGTCCGACCTGAGGCACGCAAAGACCGCGTGAGGCAAGGGAAGCAAATGAAATTTGCTCTGGCCGTCTACGGGTCTCGCGGCGATGTCGAGCCGCAGGCCGCAGTCGGTCGGGAACTGCTGCGCCGAGGACACGACGTGCGCATCGCGGTACCGCCCGACCTGCGCGGCCTGGTCGAATCGACCGGAGTCACCACCGTCGAGTACGGGCCGGACACGCGGGACGTGCTCTTCGGCAAGAAGACGAATCCGATTCGGTTACTGTCCACTTCGAAGGGATACTTTCACCGCACCTGGGCGCAGATGGGCGCGACGCTGGCCTCTCTGACGGATGGAGCCGATCTGCTGTTGACGGCAGTGGCGCAGCAGGGGCTTGCCGCCAATGTCGCTGAATACCAAGGCATTCCGCTGGCCACTCTCCACTACCTCCCGGCGCGGGCCAACGGCCAGCTGCTGCCGAGCGTGCCATCGCCGTTGATCCGGTCCGCGATTTCGGCGTTCTGGTGGGTGTATTGGTGCACGACGAAGGAGGCCGAGGAGGCGCAGCGCCGCGAGTTGGGCCTGCCGAAGGCGACCGAGTCCTCGACGCGACGCATCGTGGACCGTGGCTCGCTCGAGATCCAGGGCTACGACAGGCTGTGCTTTCCCGGGCTGGCGGCCGAATGGGCGAAATGGGATGACCGGCGGCCCTTCGTCGGCGCGCTGACGATGGAGTTGCCCACGGAAACCGATGCCGAGGTCTCGTCGTGGATCGCCGCCGGAACGCCGCCGATCTACTTCGGCTTCGGCAGCCTACCGGTCAAATCGCCCGCCGACACGGTCGCCATGATCGGTGTGGCCTGCGCACGATTGGGCGAGCGAGCGCTGATCTGCTCCGGCGCAAACGACTTCAGTGACATCCCACGCCCCGACCACGTCAAGATCGTGGGAGCGGTGAACCATGCGGCCATCTTCCCCAGCTGTCGCGCGGTCGTCCACCATGGCGGCGCCGGCACCACGGCCGCGGGCATGCGAGCCGGCATCCCTACTTTGGTCCTGTGGATCAGGAACGAACAGCCGCTGTGGGGCGCTGTCGTCAAACGCCTGAAAGTCGGTGCTGCCCAGAGCCTCTCGAGGACCACGCAAGAATCACTGGCCGCGGGCCTGCGGTCCATCCTGCGCCCCGAATACGTCGCCCGGGCCCGGGAAATCGCCGAAAGAATGACCAAACCCGCCGTCAGCGTCACGGCGGCAGCCGATCTGTTGGAGACCGCTGCTCGCCGGGAGGCGATTTAGCGGATGGACACTGTCATCGCGATGGCGCTGATTGCGGCAACCAACCCGATACGTCTGGGCGTCGCCCTGCTCTTGATTTCGCGACCGCGACCCATGCTCAACCTGCTCGCCTTCTGGCTGGGAGCCATGACGATGGCGATTGTCGCGGGGTTGGGTGTGCTGACCGTGGTACACCTCTTCGCGCCGACCTTGATGCAATCCGTGTCCGTCCAGGCCGCGAGTTCCGATGCGCGACATACTCAAATCGCAATCGGTCTGACCATTCTCGCACTCACCGCATTGATCGCAGTGAGTTCTTCGGTCCGGCGCACCCGAGTACCGGTCACCAGCGGCGGTCCGCCTGCGCAGGCGCTGCCGGCGAGCACACCCGGCGCGTTCGCGCGGTTTCGGGACCGCGTCGTGAATGTGCTCAAAGGCGACTACTTGTGGGTGGCTTTTGTGGTCGGTCTCGGCTCTGGATTTCCCGCCGTCGAGTATCCGGTGGCGCTCGCCGCCATCGCGGCCTCGGGCCACTCCATCGGCGTGCAGTTCAGCGTCGCCATGATGTTCATCGTCGTCATGCTTTTGGTGATCGAGATCCCGCTCGTCAGCTACTCCGCGACGCCCGTGCAAACGCACGCATTCATGCTGCGGTTGCATGATTGGGCGCTGCCTCGCCGATGGCGGATCGTCGCCATACTGGTTGCCGCGGAAGCGGTTTTCATGGTGGCGAGCGGACTGGCCGGCTGAAATGATCGAGGCGAGGATCGTAGCGTTGTGGCGCGGGTACTTGCGGTTACTGCGTACGGATAAGGAACACGTCGGCGTCGTCGAGCGCTGGATGCGGGCGTGGGCACTGACAGTGCCGTTCCTCGCGGCGATTCTGCCGTTGTGGATCCGCGCCGCCTTGTGGGGTCCGCTGACCCTCGATGGCACCACGGAGGATGGCATCCATTTTCGATGCCGGCTACCGGATTTGATACCGACGTACCTATACCTGTTCGGAACGTGGGAGCCAGATCTTGCGGCGTTCGTGCGCCGCCGGCTACGACCGGGCGACACCTTCGTCGACGTCGGCGCCAACATCGGGTGCATCACCGCATTGGCCAGCAGGCTGGTCGGTCCACGCGGCACGGTGGTGGCGATCGAACCCTCTCCGGCAATCATCGCCGCGCTGCAAGAGACTGTGGCGAGAAACGATCTCATGAACGTCCGAATCGTCGCCGCGGCGGTGTCAGATCGCGATCACGACCTCCCGCTGTTCGCGGGGCCAACTTCCAACGTCGGCAAGACCAGCACAGTCGCCCACCGTGGATCCCTCCGGGAACAGGGGCGGGTGCGGGCGGCGCCGCTCGGTTCGCTGGTGACCCAGGAGCAACTGGCGGCCGCGCGCCTGATCAAGATTGACGTGGAGGGCGCCGAGGACCGTGCGCTCGCCGGCATGGTGGCGTCCGTCGATGCCCTCGCCCCCGACGCGGAATTGCTGGTTGAGCTGTCACCACAATGGTGGAGCGACCCGGGGCTGCGGCCTGTCGACGTACTGCGTCCCTTCCTTGACCGCGGCTTTCACGTTTACCAGCTGCCGAACGACTACCGTGCGTGGCGCTACCTGTGGCCCCGAGATGTCGAGGCACCGCGGCGGCTCCGGGACTTGGCGGTACTGAACCGGCGCGTGGCGCGGCTCGACCTGGTGTTGTCACGCAGCGACGCCGACGCGCTATGACGTAGCAACCTCTTGCCCTGCGGAATCGCGCGGGCAATGCAATGCTTCGCCAATGGCTCTCGCGGACCGCGCGTATCAGAAATACGTGTATCAGAAGTTTCAGAAGTACCTCTACCCCGTCGCCACCAGGCGACTGGGCGCCGAGGACGTCGTATTCCTCAATTATGGTTACCAGGAGGATCCGCCGATGTCGCTGCCGCTGGCAGCGTCTGACGAATCCAATCGGGCGAGCATCCAGCTTTACCACCGCACGGCGACCCAGGTGGACCTCAGCGGCAAGTGTGTCCTGGAAGTCGGATGCGGCCACGGGGGCGGAGCCTCCTACCTGGTACGCACCTTGCACCCCACCTCCTACACAGGCCTGGACTTGAATCCGGCCGCTGTCGCCTTTTGCCGAAAACGGCATCAAGTGCCCGGCCTGAATTTCGTGCAGGGCAACGCCGAGAACCTGCCTTTCGCCGACGAGTCCTTCGACGCGGTACTCAATATCGAGTCCGCGAACAACTACCCGCAATTTCGCCGATTCCTGGCCGAAGTGGCGCGCGTGCTGAAGCCGGGCGGACATTTCCTGTGCGCGGATCTGCGCCTCCGCGAGCGTGTCGCCGACTGGGAGGCGGGGCTGGCCGAAGCCCCGATGACGCAGCGGTCGCGGCGGGTCATCAACAAAGAGGTGCTGCGGGGGGCGGAAATGAATGCTCAGCAGATGCTGGACCTGATCGATCGCGTCGTCCCTTCGGTTCTGCACCGCGTAGCGCGCGAGGCCGCGGGCATACCGGGGTCGCGAGTCTACCGTCGATTCGAAAGCGGCGAAGAGTCATACCGGATGTACTCGTTCAGCAAGGACTGAGGGCGCCTGTTGGCGCCGAGGCGGTCAATCAGTCGATCACGCCGGTCAGCCCGAACTCCGAAAGCGTGCGCGCCGCCAGCTCACGCAACTCGTCCTTCGAGTCCTTGCCCTCGAGTTGGTAGGCGACGACAGCGATGAAGACCTGTCCCCCGATGCGCCCCGAAACCGTCAAAATACCGCGGGGTCTGTCGAAGCTCTGTTGCGTGAAGCGTTGCCGCACACCGCGTATGAAGACCTGCTCGGCGTCGGTGCCGTCGGCCCGGCCTACCGAGGGGTCGATGTCGCCGATGCTGGAACAGCCCACGTCGGTGTAGCCGTAAGCCACATCGGCCAACTTTCTCATCACCCGCTTCGGCGTCAGCGGGGCCAGCGCAAGCAACTGCAACAACTCCTCTGGCGTCGCCCGCAGAGTCTTCAGCGCCTGGCCTATAGCGCTTCGGACATCACCCAAATCCGTTGCCGCCTGGGCCGGGTCGATACGCAGGAGCACGAACGACAAAGCGTTCGCGCGCGTGTCGTCCGCCGTGCGGTCGCTGACCGGGAACGATATCCCGACGGTACCGTCACCGGCAGCGGTGCACCCGGAGAACTCCGCGAGTTTCGCGGCGAATCCGACGAAGAGCGAATTATTCGTCCCACCAATGGCTTTCGCTCGCGCGTCCCAATCGTTCAGATCCACATAGATCGTGATCGCGGGGGCCAGCAGAGCGCCATTCGTGCTTCCTTGCTCGACGGCGACGGGTCGCGATGCGCGCACCCGGGCAACGTCGGACCCCCGACGTCGTCGCATTCTCGCCGCGGCGACGAGGGCCCGCGCAATCGCTGGCGTTTCTCGCACAGTCTGATAGGCGTCCTGGACCACCGCTCGCGGTCGGGTGCGCGACTGTGGCGGCGGGTAGCCCAAGTCGGGGTGGTCGCCCGTGGCCGCGTCGGCTATCGCCAGGCAGAACCCGAGCCCGTCGACCACCAAGTGCGATGCCACCAGGCTGATCGCTGTCGATCCATCCGTGAAATGCGCAACTCCGAGATGCCAACTGGGGCCCAACTCCGGGTCGACGGGAATTTGTCCGCGTTCATCGGCCCACGCGCTGAGCTCACCACGCGGACGGGCGCTTTCGGCGAAATCGATGTCCGGGGTATCCGGTTCGCTCACCCACCGATGACGTGCGAACGGGAGCGGGGAGCGTTCGATTCGCCGGCCCAACAGGCCGTATCCGAGATTGCGGTGAAAGCGCCGCAGGCCGTCGAGGTCGAGCGCGCGCTCATAGATCCACACGCACTGGACGACCGTCCCCTGGCCGGTGGCGCGCACCGAGAGAAACGACATCTGATCGGTGAGTGCGAGTCGGTTATCCGGCAACGCGTTTCGTTCGGATGCGTCGGTCACAGCCCTAGGCGTCCAAGCGGACGAACTGCTCCTGCGTGTACTGCTCAACGCACGTCGATCGCCGGACTTTGCCACTGGTGGTAATGGGAATCGAGCCGGGTGCCACGAGAACCAGGTCCGCGACGGCAAGACCGTGAGAGTTTGAGATCGCCGAAGTCACTTGGCGCTTCACCGCAACAAGCTTGTTCTCCGCCTCGTCGTCGGAGGCATCGCGTTTCTTGAATTCGAGGACGACCACGAGCTTTTCGGTGCCCTCATCCGGAACCGCGATGGCCGCGCACCGCCCCGGCGTGATCTCCTGAACGGTCGCCTCGATGTCGTCGGGAGAGTGGTTGCGGCCGTAGACAATCAGTAGGTCTTTCATGCGGCCGATGATGAACAACTCGCCGTCGAACAAGAAGCCCGAGTCGCCGCTTCGCAGCCACGGCTCTTGCGGTGTTCCCCCGGACGGGGCGACAAGCCTTCCACCGAAGGTCTTTTCGGTTTCTTCGGGCCGTTGCCAGTAGCCCGTCGCGACGTTCTCACCGTGCACCCAGATCTCGCCGACGCTGCCCCCCGGGCACTCGATGCCGGTCTCGGGATCGACGATGCGGATCGTCTGTGATCGTGGAGCACCGTAACTGACCAGCGTTGTGCCGCTGTCGCTCGCGCACAGCTTCGCGTGCCCCGCCGTCAGCTTGTCGGCTTGGAAGTGAACGGCTTTCGGCGGTTGAGCCGGTGTGCGGGTCGCGACGTAGACCGTCGCTTCTGCGAGACCATATGACGGCCTTACCACCGAGTCGCGAAGATTGAACTCGGCGAACCGGTCGGTGAAGCGCCGCACCGTCGCCGGCTGCACTCGTTCGGCTCCGCTCTGGATGATTCGTACGTCCCCGAGATCCAGCCCGACCATGTCCTCGTCCGAGGTCTTCCGTACCGCCAGATCGAAAGCGAAGTTGGGCGCTGCCGAAAACACGTGAGAATTGCTGGCCAGCAATTGCATCCACCGGGCAGGACGCTGCAGGAAAGCCAGTGGGGTCGTGAAGACACTGCGGACTCCGGCCAGAATCGGCGCGCAGATTCCGAGGATCAAACCCAGATCGTGGTAGAACGGCAGCCACGACACGGTCGTGGTTTCCGGCGGGGCAACCCCGCCGTACTCCAGAAAGTAGTCGGCGGTGATCTGACGGAAATTTGCCAGAAGGTTTCTGTGCGAGATCATCACACCGGCCGGCCGCCGGGTGGATCCGGATGTGTACTGCAGGTAGGCCGTAGCGGTCCGATCACGATTCCTGTCCGCCGTTGCCCTGGAATCCAAGTCCAGCGAGTCGATCTCGATCACTGATGGACTCGGCCCGTCGCCGCGCGATTGAACGTAATCGGCGACGTCGCCGACAACCGACGAAGTCGTGAGGATGACCGAGGGCGAGGTGTCTTGCAACACTGCATGAACGCGCTCATCGTGGGCGCCGCCCGCCGGAGCCGAAAGCGGAACTGCGATAAGGCCGGCCTGTAACGCTCCCAGAAATGCGGTCACGTACTCGAGCCCCTGCGGTGCCAATATCACCGCACGGTCACCGCTCGATGCGCAACCCTTCAGCTCGGCCGCAACGTTCAGTGTCCGCCGATACGCTTGAGACCACGTCAGGTGTTGGCCGACGCCCGCCCAATCCTGGTCGTAGTCAACAAACGTGAAAGCGGTGTCATTGGGCTGCATGCCGGCGCGCTCACGAAGCACATCCTGAATCGAAGAATCAAACACAGATACCTTGTCGCCTTCCCCGCCTATCCCCCCGCAGGATCTCGCGGTCTCACGCAGATCTTAGAGGTGAAGGCCCAGGCGGCACCGGCTGGACTGGTTGCCTCGAACGCGTGCACGCTGATGACGGCGCAGGTCTCTCACGAGAACCGTTGTGTGGCATCGACTCCAGGCGCTAGAGCAGCCCGAGCAGTTCCAGGTCGGTGACGTATTTGACGATCACCGGCGCAGACACATGCGGGATGTCGTTGTCGGCGCCTATCTTCGCCTGTTGCACCGCGGCACGGAAGCGATCAGTGGGTGCGAAGGCACCGTGGCCCGGCTCCGCGGGCTGCAGGTTCCTGGGTTCCTGCAGCAGCAGGAGGAACATCTGCATCACCGAGTTCTGACGCTGCCGATCCGGCAGGGCTCGCAGTCCGGTCTCGAACCGCTGCAACCACTCTCCGAAGTCATCGATGCGCTCGATCGGATAACCGGCCTCGATCAGCCAGTCGACGTACTCGTCGAGACCGATGCCGTCGTCGTGCGGGTTCATCACGTGGTACGTCTCGAACCCGTCCACCACCTGAGCACCCAGCTTGGCGATCGCCTCGGCGACGAATTCGACGGGCAGCCCGTCAAAGTGTGCGCGCTGGCGGTTGCCTTCGGCATCGAGCTGGTAGAACGATCGGGGCGCGGTGCCGGTGGCCACGACGCTCAAGATCATCCGGGTGAAAACATCCGCAGTGTTCAGCTGGCCCGCGTACTTGGTATCGGCCAGGATCATGTCCGAGCGGAACACCGAAACCGGCAGCCCGCACAGGTCGTGGGCCTCCCGCAGCAGCACCTCGCCGGCCCACTTGCTGTTGCCGTAACCATTGGCATAACCGCCGTCGATGACACGGGTGGCGCTGATGACCCGGATATCGGCGTCTTCGGTGAACGTCGACGGGTCGATCTGGCGACCCACGTCCGAAGTCGACACATACGTGTAGGGCTTCATCTTCGTGGTGAGCGCCAGCCGGATCAGCTCGCCAGTACCCCCGACGTTGGGGCAGAACAGCTCGCTGTAGGGCAGCACGCCGTTGACCACGGCAGCGGAGTCGACGATCAGGTCGACGGTGTCGGCCAGCCGCTGCCAGGTCTGCTGGTCCAATCCCAGGTCGACCTGGCTCTTGTCACCCGCGACGACCTGCAGGTGGTCGGCGGCCAGCTCTTTGAAGTGCCGCAGCAGTTCCGGGTCGCCGCTGTCGAACGTCTTCTCCAGCCGGCGCATCGCGTCCTCGTCCGACTTGCCGCGCACCAGGCAGACCAAGGTGCCGTCGACCAGTTTCAGCTGTTCCAGCCATTCGAGCACCAGGTAGCGCCCGAGGAAGCCGGTGGCCCCGGTCAGCAGGACCGTTCGCGCCTCGGCACTTGGGGCCGCCAGAGCCGGCGCGTTGCCCAGAATGCTGGCATCGATGAACTTGTCCAGCTTGAGGTCGGCGGCCTGCACCTGTTTGGCGTCGCGGCCGTGCACGTCGGCGAAGCTGGGTCCCGCGGCACCGGGTCCGTCGGCCGAGCCGGCGCCGCTGGCCAACCGATGACTGAGGTTTCGGACGGACTGCGCGTCGAACAGGGTGCGCACCGACAGCTCGGCATCGAGGGCGGTGTTGACTTCGGCGATCAACCGCATCGCCGACAGCGAATCCCCACCGAGATCGAAGAACGAGTCTTCGACCGACACGCGGTCCATTCCGAGGACACGGCCGTAGATCTCGGCGACCGTCTCCTCGACCGGAGTTTCCGGCGCGAGGTATTCTCCACCGCGCTTGTGGTATTCGGGTGCGGGCAGGGCGCGCTTGTCGAGCTTGCCGTTGACGGTCAGCGGCAGCGCGTCGAGCACTACGACCGCGACCGGCACCATGTAGCCCGGCAAGCGCTGCGCCAACTGCGTACGAACGTCCACCGGATCCGCGCTACCGGTGATATAACCCACGAGCCGCTTGTCGCCGGGCCGATCCTCACGAGCGATCACCGCGGCCTGA
>DASYBR010000105.1:0-11928 GCA_036500645.1 Mycobacterium sp.
CTGCCTGCCAACCGTGTTGAACAATGCGCTCTACATGGATCGCTACCCGCTGGTGTCGGCGATCAGCCGGCCGCTGATCGTCAAACACCTGGTGGAGGCCGCGCGGCAGCACGGCGGTGGCATCGTCGCGCACGGTTGCACCGGCAAGGGCAACGACCAGGTCCGGTTCGAGGTCGGATTCGCTTCGCTGGCACCGGATTTGGAGGTGCTGGCGCCGGTCCGCGACTACGCATGGACGCGGGAGAAGGCGATCGCGTTCGCCGAGGAGAACGCCATCCCGATCAACGTCACCAAGCGCTCGCCGTTCTCGATTGACCAGAACGTGTGGGGGCGCGCGGTGGAGACCGGCTTCCTCGAACACCTGTGGAACGCGCCCACCAAGGACGTCTACGACTACACCGAGGACCCGACGCTGAACTGGAGCACACCCGACGAGGTCATCGTCGGCTTCGAACGCGGTGTCCCGGTCTCGATCGACGGCACGCCGGTGTCGATGCTGGAGGCCATCCAGCAGCTCAACGCCCGCGCCGGCGCGCAGGGGGTCGGGCGCCTCGACGTCGTCGAGGACCGGCTGGTGGGCATCAAGAGCCGCGAGATCTACGAGGCGCCGGGGGCGATGGTCCTCATCACCGCCCACGCCGAACTCGAACACGTCACCCTCGAGCGCGAACTGGGCCGGTTCAAACGGACGACCGACCAGCGCTGGGCCGAGCTCGTCTACGACGGGCTGTGGTACTCGCCGCTGAAGACCGCGCTGGAAAGCTTCGTCGCGAAGACCCAGGAACACGTGTCCGGCGAAATCCGGATGGTGTTGCACGGCGGGCATATCGCGGTCAATGGCCGCCGTAGCGCCGAGTCGCTGTACGACTTCAACCTGGCCACCTACGACGAGGGCGACACCTTCGACCAGTCCAAGGCCAAGGGCTTCGTCTATGTGCACGGGTTGTCGTCCAAACTGGCCGCCCGCCGGGACTTAGCCTCCGACGGAAAAGCCGCCGGCCAACCGTGAGCACCCGCGAGGGATCGCTGTGGGGCGGGCGGTTCGCCGACGGCCCGTCCGACGCGCTGGCCGCGCTGTCCAAGTCCACTCATTTCGACTGGGTGCTGGCGCCCTACGACATCGTGGCCTCGCGGGCCCACACCGTGGTGCTGTTCCGGGCCGGACTGCTCACCGACGAGCAGCGGGACGGGCTGCTGGCCGGGCTGGACAGCCTCGCCGAGGATGTGGCCGACGGCAGCTTCTCGCCGCTCGTCACGGACGAGGATGTGCACGCCGCCCTGGAACGCGGTCTGATCGAGCGGGTCGGGCCCGACCTGGGTGGCCGGCTGCGCGCCGGGCGGTCCCGCAACGACCAGGTGGCCACCCTGTTTCGGATGTGGCTGCGCGACGCGGTGCGCCGGGTCGCGGGTGGCGCGCTCGACGTCGTCGCCGCCCTGGCCGCGCAGGCGGGCGCGCACCCGACCGCCGTGATGCCCGGCAAAACCCACATGCAGTCCGCCCAGCCGGTACTGCTGGCCCATCACCTGCTGGCACACGCCCAACCCCTGCTGCGCGACGTGGACCGCATCGTCGACTTCGACAAGCGCGCGGCGGTGTCCCCGTACGGCTCGGGGGCACTGGCCGGATCGTCGCTCGGCCTGGACCCGGACGCGATCGCCGCGGAGCTCGGTTTTGCGGCCGCGGCCGACAATTCCATCGACGCGACCGCGTCCCGCGATTTCGCCGCCGAGGCCGCGTTCGTGTTCGCGATGATCGGTGTCGACCTGTCGCGCCTGGCCGAGGACATCATCATCTGGAGCTCGACCGAATTCGGGTACGTCACCCTGCACGATTCGTGGTCCACCGGCAGCTCGATCATGCCGCAGAAGAAGAACCCGGACATCGCCGAGCTCGCGCGCGGTAAGTCCGGCCGGCTGATCGGAAACCTGGCCGGGCTGCTCGCGACCCTGAAGGCCCAGCCGCTGGCCTACAACCGTGACCTGCAGGAGGACAAGGAGCCGGTGTTCGATTCGGTGGCCCAGCTCGAGCTGGTGCTGCCGGCGATGGCGGGCCTGGTGGCCAGCCTGACCTTCGATGTCGAGCGGATGGCGGCGCTGGCCCCGGCCGGGTACACGCTGGCAACCGACATCGCCGAATGGCTGGTGCGCCAGGGGGTGCCCTTCCGGTCCGCGCACGAGGCCGCCGGCGCCGCCGTGCGGGCCGCCGAGGAACGCGCCGTGGGACTCGACGAGCTGACCGACGATGAGTTGGCCGCCATCAGCCCGCAGTTAACCTCGCAAGTTCGTGACGTTCTGACGATCGAGGGCTCCGTGGCGTCGCGGGATGCGCGGGGCGGCACCGCACCGGGCCGGGTCGCCGAGCAGCTCGAAGCCGTCCTGGCGAGCGCTGAGCAGCTCAGGAATCGGCTACGCGCCAGCAAATGAGCCGGCAGCAGTTCCCCTGCCGGGTTAATCCCGGCAGACTAGACTTTCGCACTGGGATCCGCATGAACGTTTCACGTCGGATTTTCGTCACCGAGGGGTGGGTGCAATGAGCGTCATCGCCGGCGTATTCGGTGCATTGCCGCCGCATCGCTATTCCCAGCCGGAGCTCACCGACTTCTTCATCAGCATCCCGGAGTTCGAGGGCTACGAAGACATCGTTCGGCAGCTGCACGCCAGCGCCAAGGTCAACAGCCGTCACTTGGTGCTGCCGCTGGAGCAGTATCCGACCCTGACCGACTTCGGCATCGCGAATCGCATCTTCATCGAGAACGCCGTGAATCTGGGCTGTGCGGCGCTGTCGGGCGCTTTGGACGAGGCCGGCCTGCAACCACAAGACCTGGACGTGCTCATCACGACGACCGTGACCGGTCTGGCGATCCCGTCGATCGACGCCCGGATAGCCGCGCGGCTCGGGCTGCGTGACGACGTGCGCCGGCTGCCGCTGTTCGGCCTGGGCTGCGTCGCCGGGGCGGCGGGCGTGGCCCGCCTGAACGATTACCTGCGTGGTGCGCCGGGCGCCGCCGCGGCGCTGGTGTCGGTTGAGCTGTGCTCACTCACGTACCCCGGCTACAAGCCGTCGCTGGCCGGCCTGGTCGGCAGCGCCCTGTTCGCCGACGGAGCCGCCGCGGTAGTAGCCGTCGGCGAGCGCCGCGCCGAACGGATGGCCGCCGCCGGACCCGACATCATCGATTCGCGCAGCCACCTCTACCCGGATTCGCTGCGGACCATGGGCTACGACGTCGGCGCAGGAGGGTTCGAGCTCGTCCTGTCGAAGGACGTCGCCGCCGTCGTCGAGCAGTACATCGAAGACGACGTCACGACGTTTTTGGGCGCGCACGGCCTGACGGTCGACGACGTCGGTGCCTTCGTCAGTCACCCCGGCGGCCCGAAGGTCATCGAGGCGATCAACGCGGCCCTGAGCTTGGCGCCGGAGGCCCTGGAACTGACCTGGCGTTCACTCGGTGAGATCGGCAACCTGTCGTCGGCTTCGGTCCTGCACGTCTTGCGCGACACCATCGCCAAGCCGCCACCCGGCGGAAGCCCCGGCCTGATGCTCGCGATGGGGCCGGGATTTTGTTCCGAACTCGTGTTGTTGCGCTGGCACTGATGGGTGTCCGTGCATACCCTTTCGCATAAGTAAGGCATAGTTTTTTGGCCCTTCGACTCCTCGATATCCTTCGCCTGCAAGCGCTTTCGCCAGACCGCTGCGGAGACTTCGCTGTGTGCGAGACGGAGGCCGTGCGGAGATGAACGGCAATCAGGAAGAGCTCGTCAGGGCCCTTCGGCACGCCCTGAAAGAGAACGAACGGCTCAAGCGCGAGACGCACGAGTACCTCGCCCGGATCTCGGAGGGGCCAACCGAGCCGGTGGCCGTGGTGGGCATGGGTTGCCGGTATCCGGGTGGCATCGACTCCCCGGAAGCCCTGTGGCAGATGGTGATCGAGGGCCGCGATGTGGTCTCGGCCTTTCCGGCGGATCGCGGCTGGAACCTGGCGGGGTTGTTCGACGACGACCCCGACGCGGTGGGGAAGTCGTATGCCCGCTGCGGCGGGTTTCTCGCGGACGCGGGGCACTTCGACGCCGCGTTCTTCGGGATCGCACCCAGCGAGGTGCTGGCGATGGATCCACAGCAGCGGTTGCTGTTGGAGGTGTCCTGGGAGGCGTTGGAGCGGGCCGGAATTGATCCTGTCGCCCTGCGCGGCTCGGCCACCGGTGTGTTCGCCGGGATTTTCCACGGCTCGTACGGGGGCCAGGGCCGGGTGCCGGGCAACTTGGAGCGCTACGGGCTGCGCGGTTCGACGCTGAGTGTGGCGTCGGGCCGGGTGGCCTACGCGCTGGGGCTCGAAGGCCCTGCCGTCTCGGTCGACACGGCGTGTTCGTCGTCATTGGTGGCCATTCATCTTGCGGCGCAGTCGTTGCGGTCCGGTGAGTGTGACCTGGCGCTGGCCGGTGGCGTGACGGTGATGGCCACACCGGCGATGTTCATCGAGTTCAGCCGACAGCGGGCGCTGGCCGCCGACGGTCGCTGCAAGGCGTATGCGGGCGCCGCCGACGGCACCGGATTTTCCGAGGGCGTCGGTGTGCTGGTGCTGGAGAGGCTGGTCGACGCGCGGCGATTGGGGCATCCGGTGCTGGCCGTGGTGCGCGGATCCGCGGTGAATCAGGACGGCGCCTCCAACGGATTGGCGACGCCCAACGGGCCGTCACAGCAACGGGTGATCGGGGCGGCGCTGGCCAACGCGCGACTGAGCGCGGCCGACGTCGACCTGGTGGAGGGCCACGGGACGGGCACCACACTGGGGGATCCGATTGAGGCCCAGGCGCTTTTGGCGACTTACGGGCAGGATCGGCCGGCGGGTCAGCCGCTGTGGCTGGGGTCGATCAAGTCAAACATGGGCCACACGTCGGCGGCCGCGGGCACCGGCGGGGTGATCAAGATGGTGCAGGCGATGCGCCATGGGGTGATGCCCAAGACGTTGCACGTGGATGTGCCGACGCCGCATGTGGATTGGTCGGCTGGGGCGGTGTCGCTGTTGACCGAGCCACGACCATGGCCGGACCTGGACCGGCCGCGTCGCGCCGGGGTGTCGTCGTTCGGGATCAGCGGCACCAACGCGCACGTCATTCTCGAGCAGCCGCCCTCGGATTCGGACAGCCCCGTCGTGGCGGGCGACGATGCGCCGACGCCGTGGGTGCTGTCGGCCCGGTCGGCCAAGGCGCTGGCGAACCAGGCGGCGCGGCTGCTGGCACACGTGAGTGCCGACCCGGGCTTACGGATGGTCGATGTGGGCTGGTCGCTGGTTTCGACGCGGACGCTGTTCGAGCACCGGGCGGTGCTGGTGGGCACCGACCGAGAGGACCTGCAGCGCGGCCTGGCGGAACTGGCTGCCGGTGAACCCGGTGCGGGTGCGGCGGTGGGCAGGGCGCAGCCGGTGGGCAAGACGGTGTTCGTGTTTCCCGGCCAGGGCTCGCAATGGGTCGGCATGGGAGCCCAATTATTGGACAGCTCAACGGTGTTCGCCGAGCACATGCAGCGATGCGAGAAAGCGCTCGCCGAACACGTCGACTGGTCGTTGATCGACGTCATCCGCGGCGCGCCCGGTGCGCCCGGCCTGGATCGCCTGGACGTGGTGCAACCGGCGCTGTGGGCGGTCATGGTGTCCCTGGCCGAATTGTGGAGGTCGGTGGGCGTGGTCCCCGATGCGGTGATCGGCCACTCGCAGGGCGAAATCGCGGCGGCGTATGTGGCCGGTGCCCTCGCACTGGAAGACGCCGCCAAGGTAGTGGCGCTGCGCAGCCGGCTACTGGTGCGGCTCTCGGGTCGGGGCGGCATGGTCTCGGTCGCCTGCGGCCTGGCGCGGGCCCAGGCATTGATCGCCGACTGGGGTGAGCGATTGAATGTCGCTGTCGTGAACGGTGTTTCGGCGGTTGTGGTGTCCGGTGAGGTAAACGCCCTCGCGGAATTGATGCGACGGTGCGAGGCCGAAGACATCCGGGCCCGCCGGATCGATGTCGACTACGCATCCCACTCCGCGCAGGTCGACGCGATCCGCGAGCCGCTCGCCGAAGCGCTGGCCGGCATCGAACCGCGTTCGTCGTCGGTGGCGCTCTTCTCCACCGTGACCGGTGAGCGGATGGACACCGCGGGTCTGGATGCCGACTACTGGTACCGAAGTATCCGGCAGACAGTGCAATTCGAGCGAGCCGTCCGCAGTGCGTGCGACGCGGGCCATCGGGTGTTCATCGAGTCCAGTCCGCACCCCGTGCTGATCGCCGCCATCGAAGAGACGCTGTCCGGCAGCGACACCGCGGTCGTCCTTCCCTCGCTCGGCCGCGACGACGGTGACCTGCCCCGGTTCTGGCTCTCGGCCGGCCAAGCCCAGGTCGCGGGCGTCGTGGTGGACTGGCGTGCCGCCATCTCCGCCTTGGGCGGACGGCGCGTCGACCTCCCGACGTACGGGTTTGTCCGGCAGCGCTTTTGGCTGCCCGACGGATCGGCGGGATCGGGCGATGCGACGACTCTGGGTCTCGTGGGCGCCCAGCACGCCTTGCTGGGCGCGGTGGTGCAGCGCCCCGATTCGGGTGAGGTGGTGTTGACGGGCCGGTTGTCGACCGCGGCGCAGCCATGGTTAGCGGACCATGCGGTGGGCCAGACGGTGTTGTTCCCGGGTGCCGGGTTCGTCGAACTGGCCATCCGTGCCGGCGACGAGGTCGGTTGCGGCGTGCTCGACGAGTTGACGTTATCCGCCCCACTGGCGCTGCCAACGGCTGCCGACGTGCAGGTCCAATTGGTGGTCGGCGCCCCCGACGCGTCGGAGCGACGGGCTTTGTCGGTGTATTCGAATGAAGCGCAGTCAGATTGGGTCCTACACGCCCAAGGTCTGGTGCGCCCGGGGTCGGTCGCGGCGGAGGCGGATCTGTCGGCATGGCCGCCGGTTGGGGCGACAGCGGTTGGTGTTACCGACGCTTATGCGCGGTTGGCCGAGCGCGGCTACGAGTACGGCGGCGCGTTCCGGGGCCTGAGGGCGATGTGGCGGCGCGGGGATGAGATCTTCGCCGAGGTCGCCGTCCCGGACGACGCCGGCGCCCAGGACGGTGGCTTCGGCATGCATCCGGTGTTGCTGGACGCCGCGTTGCACGCGATCGGCGTTGCCGCTGATCAAGCTCAGACGGTATTGCCGTTCTCCTGGCAGGGCGTCTCATTGCATGCGGCGGGCGCTTCGCGAGCGCGGGTGCGGATCGCTCCGGCGGGCGCGGGCGCGGTGTCGGTGGAACTGGCCGACGGGACGGGATTGCCGGTGTTGTCGGTGCGGTCATTAGTGATGCGTCCAATCTCGCCGCAGCAGTTGGCGGCCGCGGGGGTTCCGGCTGAGGGCCTGTTCGAGGTGGTGTGGTCGCCGATCCCGATGGACGGCAACGATATCGATGAACAGGTCACGATCTGGGAACCGGCCGCCCCACCCGGCGATATGGTCGGGTCGGTGCGCGCGACGGTCACCGAGGCGTTGGGTGTGCTGCAATCGTCGTTGCATGCCGATGGCCCTGGGGTTTTGGCGGTGCGGACACGGGGGGCGGTCGCGCTCGCGGGCGAAAATGTTTCGGACCTCGCCGGTGCGGCCGTGTGGGGGCTGGTCCGGTCGGCGCAAGCCGAGCAGCCCGGCCGGTTGGTGTTGGTCGATTCCGATGGGTCCGTCGACGAGCGCAGCATAATCCGTTGCGGTGAACCACAATTGCTGGTTCGCGACGGCGTGGTCTACGCGGCCCGGCTGCGGCCGCCGCGAACGGGCGCCGTGGTGAGGCTGCCGTCGGGGACGTGGCGGTTGGACGCCGGCCGCGAGGGCACGCTCGAGGACCTGGTGGTGGGCACTTGCCCGCCGGTGGAATTGGAAGCCGGGCAGGTGCGGATCGCGGTGGCCGCGGTCGGGGTGAACTTCCGGGACGTGTTGGTGGCTTTGGGTATGTATCCCGGGGGCGGCCAGTTGGGCGCCGAGGGCGCCGGCGTGGTCGTCGAGGTCGGCCCCGGTGTGACCGGGTTGGCGGTGGGCGACTCGGTGATGGGGCTGCTGGGAGTGGTCGGCGCCGAAGCGGTGGTGGATCAGCGGTTGGTCATTCCGGTGCCGGCGGGACGGTCGCTGGTCGAGGCCGCGGGCCTGCCCGTCGTGTTCTTGACCGCGCTGTACGGGTTGTCGGTGCTGGCCGGCCTACGCGCCGGTGAGCGCGTGCTGGTGCATGCCGCGACCGGCGGGGTGGGGATGGCCGCGGTGCAGCTGGCCCGGTACTGGGGTGCGGAAGTGTTCGCCACCGCGAGCCGCGGGAAGTGGGACACCCTGCGCGCGATGGGGTTTGACGAGGACCACATCGGCGATTCGCGGACGCTGGACTTCGAGCAGAAGTTCTGGTCGGCCTCCGGCGGCTCGGGGGTCGATGTGGTGCTCAATTCCCTGGCCGGTGAGTTCACCGACGCCTCGTTGCGGCTGTTGGCCCCCGGCGGGCGGTTCATCGAGATGGGCAAGACGGACGTCCGCGATCCGGGTGTCATCGCCGAACAGTATCGCGGGGCGCGGTACCAGGCGTTCGATCTGATGGAGGCCGGTTCCGACCGCACCGCCGCAATGCTGGCCGAGATCACGGGACTGCTGGCCGACGGCGTCTTGGAACCGTTGCCACTCAAAACCTTTGATGTGCGCTGCGCGGCGGCCGCGTACCGGTTCGTCAGCCAGGCGCGCCATATCGGCAAAGTCGTTCTCACCCTTCCGTCCGGCCCGGGCGAGGTGCTCAGCGGGTGCGGCGGCGGGCTGGCCGGTGGCAGCGTGGTAATCACCGGTGGCACCGGGATGGCCGGTTCGGCGCTGGCCAGGCATCTCGTCGGGCGCTACGGGGTCGCGCATGTGGTGTTGGTCAGCCGGGCCGGCGCCGACGCCGACGGGGTTCCGGAGTTGGTCGACGGGCTGCAGCGAGCCGGCGCCCATGTTTCGGTGGTGGCCTGCGATGTCGCCGATCGAGACGCGGTGGCGGCGATGCTGGACCGAGTACCGGCGCAGTATCCGTTGCGCGGCGTGATTCACGCGGCCGGGATACTCGACGACGGGCTGATCTCGTCCTTGACGCCGGACCGGGTGGCAACGGTGTTGCGCGCCAAGGTCGACGGCGCCTGGAACCTGCATGAGCTGACGCAGGGCATGGACTTGTCGATGTTCGTGGTGTTTTCGTCGATGGCCGGGATCGTCGGCACCCCCGGACAGGCGAATTACGCGGCGGCAAACAGCTTCCTCGACGGGCTGGTCGCGTACCGGCGAACCCATGCTTTACCGGGCCTGTCGCTGGCGTGGGGCTTGTGGGAGCAGGCGTCCGCAATGACGGCGCATCTGGGGGACCGGGACAAGGCCCGGATAAGCCGAATCGGACTGGCGCCGCTGTCAACCGAGCAGGCGTGCGAATCGTTTGATGCCGCAATGCTGCTCGATTGTCCAGTGCTGGTGGCCGCCCGCCTGGATCGGACCGCACTGTCCGAGAATGCCGCCGCCCTGCCCGAACTGTTGACGGAGCTGGTCGCCCGGCCGACCCGGCGCGTCATCCACGACACCGATGCGGGCGGGTCGATGGGCGGCCTTACCGCCCGTCTGGACGGCTTGAGTCCCGAAGCGCGACAACGCGAGCTGGTCGACCTGGTGCGCGGCAACGCGGCGATGGTGTTGGGACTGCCGAACCCGGGGGAGATCAACGCGGGCTGCGCATTCCAAGAGCTCGGCTTTGACTCGCTCACCGCCGTCGAGCTGCGCAACAGGCTGAAAAACGCTACCGGGCTTACGCTTTCGCCCACGCTGATCTTCGACTATCCCACACCGACCGTCCTGGCCGGCCACCTGGAAGCCGAACTGGTGAGCACGACCGCCCCCGAACAGCCGAACCTGATGGGCCGCTTCCACGAGATCACCCGCGAATTGCAGGCGCTGCTCAAGGCGCCCCACTGGGGCGCCGACGACAAATCGGTTCTGCGCAGCCGCATCCACAACCTGCTCAGCTCCCTCGCCTTTATCGATGACCCTGACCCCGAACACCTCGACGACGACCTCGACGACGTTACCGAAAGCCAACTCTTCGCGATCCTCGATGAAGAACTCGGCCGCTGACACCCCACAAGGAGTAACGATGCCGAGCACCGAGCAGCACGTCGACTACCTGAAACGCCTGACGGCGGATCTGCGGCGGGCCCGGCGACGCGTGGCGGAGCTGGAAGGCAAGCTCTTTGAGCCGGTGGCGGTGGTGGGGATGGCGTGCCGTTATGCGGGCGGTGTGGATTCACCGGAGGCGCTGTGGCAGTTGGTGATCGACGGCCGAGACACGGTGTCGGACTTCCCCGCGGATCGTGGGTGGGACGTCGAGGGCCTGTACGACCCGGACCCCGACGCAGCCGGAAAAATGTACACGCGGCAGGGGAGCTTCCTGCAGGACGCGGGCGACTTCGATGCCGGCTTCTTCGGCATCGGGCCCAGCGAGGCTATGGCGATGGATCCCCAGCAACGGATGATGCTGGAAATCTCCTGGGAAGCGTTGGAGCGGGCAGGCATTGATCCGGTTGGGCTGCGCGGCACGGCGACCGGAGTGTTCGCCGGGGTCATCCACGCAGGCTACGGCGGCGAGGTCAAGGGCGAGCTGGAGGGCTATGGACTCACCGGTTCGACCCTGAGCGTGACGTCGGGCCGGGTGTCCTACGTGTTGGGTCTACAGGGCCCGGCGGTGTCCGTGGATACCGCGTGCTCGTCATCCTTGGTGGCCATGCATTTGGCGGCTCAGTCGTTGCGTTCCGGTGAGTGCGATCTGGCGCTGGCCGGTGGCGTGACGGTGATGGCCACCCCCGCGGCGTTCGTTGAGTTCAGCCGGCAGCGGGCGCTGGCACCGGATGGCCGGTGCAAGGTGTACGCCGGTGCCGCGGACGGGACGTCGTGGTCGGAGGGCGCGGGTGTCCTGGTGCTGGAGCGGTTGGCCGATGCTCGGCGCCTGGGACATCCGGTGTTGGCGGTGCTGAGGGGCACGGCGGTGAATCAGGACGGCGCCTCGAACGGTCTGACCGCACCCAACGGCCCGTCGCAGCGTCGGGTGATCCGTGCGGCGCTGGCTGCCGCCGGATTGACCGCGGCGGACGTGGATGTCGTTGAGGGGCACGGGACCGGGACCGTATTGGGGGACCCCATCGAGGCCCAGGCCCTGCTGGCGACCTACGGACAGGACCGCGTTGCCGACCGGCCGTTATGGCTGGGCTCGATCAAATCCAATATCGGACATACGTCCGCCGCGGCGGGGGTGGCCGGCGTCATCAAAATGGTCCAAGCAATGCGGCACAAGGTGATGCCCAAGACGCTGCACGTGGATGTGCCGTCGCCGCATGTGGATTGGTCCGCGGGTGCGGTGTCGTTGCTGACCGAGCCGCAGCCGTGGCCTGACCGGGGCGAGTTGCGGCGGGCCGGGGTGTCGTCGTTCGGGATCAGCGGGACGAACGCGCATGTGATCGTGGAGCAGGCTCCTGCCGAACCCGAAAGCGCACTGAAAGGCGTTGTGGCCGACCAACCGGTGGTGGCGTGGGTGGTGTCGGCGCGGTCGCTGGAGGCGTTGGCGGGGCAGGCGGGGCGGTTGGCGGCGCATGTGAGCGCTGATCCGGGTTTGGGTGTGGTGGATGTGGGGTGGTCGTTGGTGACGACGCGGTCGACCTTTGAGTATCGGGCGGTGTTGGTTGGTGGTGATCGCGAGTCCCTGTTGGCGGGATTGGCGGGGCTGGCGTCTAACGAGCCGGGTGCGGCGGCGGTGGGGCGCGCTCGCTCGATGGGCAAGACGGTGTGGGTGTTTCCTGGTCAGGGGTCGCAGTTGTTGGGGATGGGCCGGGAGCTGTATGCGCGGTTTGCGGTGTTCGCCACGGTGTTTGACGAGGCGTGCGGGGCGGTGGATGCG
>DASYBR010000106.1:0-27645 GCA_036500645.1 Mycobacterium sp.
CGGTCACCGGCTGCTCCCCGAGCGAGGCGTCCTCGATAACGAGGACCCGCCCAGCGAACCCGCCCAGCCGCTCACGCAACTGCGCGGTGGTGATCACCACCACCGGTGCGGCATCAGACAACACGAATTCGATACGCGCCGCGGGCAACACCGGGTCGATCGGCACATAAGCCGCCCCGGTTTTCAGCACCCCCAGGATCGCAGTGACCGCCTCCGCGCAGCGCGGAAACACCAACCCCACCCGATCACCGGGACCCACCCCACACCCAACCAGCAGGTGCGCCAACCGATTCGACACCTCATCCAACTGGGCATAGGTCAGCGAATCGCCCCCACACGTCAACGCGGCTGCGTCCGGCGTGCCGGCCACCCGCTCGGCGAACACCGCCGGAATCGACACCGCCGTTGCCTCCGGCGCACTCAACACCGCACGATTAGACCACCCATCCAACCGGACACGCTCAACCTCATCGAGCACCTCGATCGACGAAAGCCGTTGCCCGGCATCGGCCGTCATCGCCCCCAACACCCGCTGCAACCGTCCCGCTAAATCGGAGACGTCAAAACGCCCGTCACCGACCGTGCTGAGAAAGAGTTGGTCGCCGGCGCCGGAGAACATCAACCCAAACGCGTCCGCCGCACCGGAATTCGTATACGACGCCGAGGCCGCGATACCAGCAAAGTCCAACGAAAATGTCGACGGCAAGAAATTAATGCTCACCCGATCGGGCGCCGGTGCCTCGCCGGCTTGGCGTTCCAAGGCATACACGGGAAACCTCTGGTGCGCCACCGCTTCGCGGATTCGGGTGTCCACCTGCGCACAGAAATCGGCCACCGACGCGTCCGGTGACACCCCGAACACCAGCGGCACCACCCCGGCCATCATCGCGGGAAGCATCTTGGATTCTGGAAGTACCCGCCTACTGACCGGGAAATCGAGCACTACCTCGCTGCCCTGCGCGCTCCAGCTGCGCATCAGCAGCGCGCACGCGGCGGTGATCACCGATGAGCGCGGGACCTTCCACCCATCGGAGACCTCTTGAACTCGGCGTAACACCTTGGGATCCAGTCGCACCGGCGCAGAGGGCCACGGATCAATCTCGCCCGGCGTGCGGGGCAGTCGATGATGTGACTCAATATCCCGGGCCACGGTCTTGGTCCAATAAGCCTCGTCGTCGAGATAATCGGCCGACGCCTCGTATTCCGATTCGATCCGAACCAGATCCCTCAACGATCCAAAGAACACCGGCGGGATGGTGGCGCCGGAAACCATCGCCGCATATACGGTCGCAATGCGATGGGCGACCATCGTCATTCCGGTTCCGTCGACGATGATGTGGTGACCGCACGCAAACATATAGAACTCGTCGGTCCACGTTTCAAATAGCGCCGCTTTGAACAGCGGCCCAGCAAACTGCATCGGAGTGCGTTGAATCGACGCGGCGATCGCGCGGGCTTCCCGCACCGGATGACGCGAATTACTCAGGTCATGAAAGGTGAACTCGATATCCGGGTCATCGATTGCCCGTTGGACGACCTGACCATCGGACTCATAGATCGTGGCTCTGGCCGGTTCGACCTCCCGCACCACCTGGCGCAGCGCCCGCTCGAGGATGTCACGGTCGACAACACCCTCGATCTTTACCAACAGGCCGAGCTGCCACTCGGTGCCGGCGAACCCCGTCTGCTGCGCGAGCCATATATCTAGCTGTCCGCGCGTCAGCGGTAGTGCCTGGTCATCAAGTGTCATTCGACCCTCTTCCTGAAGACTGTTTACAGATCAAATCCCGCCCCGCAGTCGGCCTCGCGCACAGATTCATCGGCCGTGTATCGGCGTAGTTCGATTCGGTGATTCCGGCGCCGCAGCGCAAACGACTTCGCCGCAGACGACCTGCCGGCCGGCCGGATAGTCGGCGAAGGCGGCCACAGGCTGTGTTGCGGCTAGTCGTTATTCGGGATGAAAAAACTGCCATTGTTGCCGTCGAACGGATTGGTACACCGGGCCTCCCGACCCCCCCGTCTCGACTGATTAGGGCAGTTCCGTACACGTGGCAGCCCCCAGAGCTGGCCATACTGTCTGTATACCGAACAGCTGCCAACCATACTTTAGGCTGGCAGCTTCGATCCATAGATTGAGTGAAAGTTTGTCCCCGCAGTACCGCTGCGCAGGTGTCTTTCCGTTCCGAGCTGACGAATCAAGCCTAGGAATTTCCGGAGTCGCTCGCCCCGGTGTAGCGGCATCGCGACGTCAAAAGGCGGTGGTCATCGGTGGCAACACGCGATTTTCACTACGCCGCGCCGGCTCCGCCGAAAAGACACAAATCTTTAAGACGTTATTTCTTGTAGGTGCGACGGTTGAGCGTTACATTTCCGCTCATGATGAACAGCATTGCGCGAATCGGTGGTGGCGGCGGCTTCGTGGGCGGCGGAGGCGGTCGCCTCGGCGGCGGCGGCGGCTTCGTCGGCGGTGGTGGCGGTCGCCTCGGCGGCGGCGGCGGCTTCGTCTGCGGTGGTGGCGGCTAAGCCTCAGCCTCGCGCACACGCCCGGTCACATGATTCGGCCGGGTGGTTCGTTCTGCTCGGCGTTGCCGAGCAGATCCAGCTGCATCCACGCGACGTCGTGCCAGCTGTCGTGTTTCCATTCCACGCGCCGGTATAGGCCTGCCTCACGGAACCCGAACGATCGGTGGAAGCTGTTGCTGGCCTCATTGGGCTGGGTAATGCCGGCAAATGCCTGCCGATAGCCCCGCTCGGTGAGCCGGCGCAGCAGTTGCGTGTAGAGCCGGCGACCGCCGCCCGCACCACGGTGGTCGAGGTCGACGTAGATCCCGGTCTCGGCCGACCATCGGTACGTCGCGAGGCGGTTCACCCCGTGCGCGTAGGCAAACCCGATCACCTGCTCCTCACGTTCCAGGACCAGCCAATCATGGCTCTCCCGGGCCGCGGCGATTCGGGCTGCCATCTCGCTCACGGTCGGAACCTCGATCTCCCAACTGATGACCGTGTTCTCGACATAGGGCCGGTAAACCGCGACGCACGCGGCAGCATCCGCTGAGGACGCCGGGCGCACGAGGCTACTGCCCGCTGGCATGCCGGCGCCCTACGGGCGTGGCTGGAACGGCCGGCGCGGCGGGACCGTCACGGTCTGGGTCACCGTGCTGGTGTCGGTGCTGGGAGAAGCGGCGGTGGTGCTTGGCGCGACGGACGTCGTACCCGTATCGGTGCTCGGCGGCGGTGCGGTCTCGGTGATGGTTTCGGTCGGCGTTCCGCCGCCACCTCCGTGGTGCCGAGGTGCCTCCGAAGTCGTGGTCGCCGGCGCGGTGGTGGACGGTGTCGTCGTCGCGGGGCTGTGCGCTGGCGAACGGGTCGCCAGCGTGATCACTGCGAACACCAGAGCGGCGAGCAGGATCACCCCGATCGCGCCGGCAGCGATCAGCGCCGCCGGACGGCGGTACCAGGGCGTCGGGGGCTCCGGTTCGGGCCCGAGATTCCCAGCGTCGTAGTACCCGCCATACCGGGCGGCCGCGGTGGGCTCGGAGTAGTAATCCGGTTCTTCGGGATAAGGCGGCACGACAGGAGATGTTAGTAGGTCAGGCTTCCTTGTCGATGAGACCCAGCGCCCGCTCAAACAGATGCACCGTGGCCGCGTGCAACTGGTCGCCGACCTCTTTCTCGGCCTTGCCTGCGCAGGCTCGTGCGAGGGTGCCTTCGATCACGATGCCGAGCTTGAAGCAGGCCAGCACCGTGTACCAGGTCATCTGCGACAGGTCGCGGGTCGTGTTGGCGGCGTACCGATCCAGCAGGTCGTCGGTGCTGGCCAACCCCTCCTGGCCGCCAAGGGCGTGGCCGAACACGCTGGAACCATCGGGCTGGCGCCAGGTTGCCAGCAGCCAGCCCAGGTCCAGCAGCGGGTCACCGATCGTGCACATTTCCCAGTCGACGATGGCGACAACGTCCGGCCCGGTCCGGGAGAACATCACGTTGGCAGCGTGGTAGTCGCCATGCATGATGCCCGGCGTCCAGGTCTTCGGGCGACGCCGCTGAAGCCAGGACGAGACATCTTCAATGCCGGGGATCTGCGGTCCCGGATACCCGTCGTATTCGTTGTAGGACTCCAACTCCGAGAGCCAACGCGGCACCTGGCGTTCCAGGAATCCGTCCGGCCGCCCGAAATCGGCGAGGCCGACGGCGACATGGTCGACCGCGCCCAGCCTCGCCAGCGCGTCTGCCATCGAGAGGCCCATCCCGAATCGCACACCGGCATCGCCCGCGTGCAATGGCGGCAGGCCTTCGCCGGCGTTGAATCCGTCGATCGGGTCCATCAGGTAGAAGACTGCGTCACCCAGCACGCTCGTGTCGTCGCAGGCGGCGATCAGGTGTGGGTGCGGAACGTCGGAGCCTGCCAGTGCGGCAAGGACTTTCGTTTCGCGCAGGATCACGCTGTTGCTTCGTGGACGCAGGTGCCGCGGTCCACGCCGCAGCACGTATGGCCGCCCGGCCCTGGTGAACCGCAGCATGACGTTCTGCGTTCCGCCGGTGACGCTGGAAACGCCCTCGAGTGGACCCTCGCCGAGTCCCTGCTGCGACATCCAGTCGGCGACTGCGTTGAGATCCACGTGCTTTTCAAGGTCCACGTTCAGCCTCTGGGGTGGGGGGTGTAGTCGACGACGATTTCGGCGAGGTCGCTCGTGGCAAGCGCCTTACCGTGGTGGGCGAAGACTCCTGCGGCGTGCGCGACGGCTGGGGCGTCTGAGGCGTCATTGCCCTCCCTTGCAACCTGTGGACCGTCTGGGAAAAAGACTAGGGCAGGGGCGACGGGCGGCCGCGGGCGGCGGCGGCTGGAAGAATAGTGTGCGTAACTTACTTTCTGGGGAAGGAAAATGGCGATGCCGCGGACGGACAACGACTCCTGGGAAATCACCCAAAGCGTGGGGGCCACGGCGCTGGGTGTCGCCGCAGCCCGCGCCGCAGAGACCGAGAGTGAGAATCCGCTCATCAACGACCCGTTTGCGCGCGTTTTCGTTGACGCCGCGGGCGAGGGGATGTGGAGCATCTACGCCGATCCCGCTCTGTTGGCCAAGGCGGGCGACATCGAACCCGATCTGCGGGCGCGGATACAGCTGATGATCGACTTCATGGCCACCCGCACGGCGTTCTTCGACGAGTTCTTTCTCGGCGCCGCGGACTCGGGGGTCCGGCAGGTGGTGATTCTGGCGGCGGGCCTGGACGCGCGCACGTGGCGGCTGCCGTGGCCCGACGGCACGGTCGTCTACGAGCTCGATCAGCCCAAGGTGCTGGACTTCAAATCCAAGACCCTGCGCGAGCACGGCGCGCAACCAACGGCCGAGCTGGTCAACGTGCCGATCGATCTGCGCCAGGATTGGCCGAAAGCATTGCAGGAGGCTGGCTTTGACCCATCGAAGCCGGCTGTTTGGTCGGCGGAGGGACTCGTGCGTTACCTGCCCGCACAGGCCCAGGACCTGTTGTTCGAGCGGATCAATTCCCTCAGCGTCGAGGGCAGTTGGCTGGCTTCCAACGTGCCGGACTCGGGTTTCACCGACCCCAACCGAGTGCAGCGTCAGCGCGAAGATATGCAGCGGTTGCGGGCGGCGGCCGCCAAGTTGGTCGACATCGAGGTAACGAACTTCGACGACCTCTGGTATCCGGAGGAACGTACTGCCGTCGACGGCTGGCTGCGTGAGCACGGTTGGGACGTCGCCACTGCATCGTTCTCGGAATTGATGGCCCGCTACGGCCGCAGCATCCCGCACGGCTCGGAGGACTCGATGCCGCCCACCCTTTACGTGTCCGCGCAGCGCCGAGCGGACTGACCGGGCCGAGGGGCCCTAGGGGGTCAAGACCACCCGCTGATCGGTGGACGTGTCTTTCCATGCCGTCGCGACCTCGGTGAGCGGCACAGCTCTGGCATCGATACCAAATGTGCCGCTACTGATTTCGCGGATGAGATCGGGCATTTCGGACAGGAAGCCGCGCGTCGGGACCGACCCCTGGCCGCTTCCGACGATCTGCAGGCGTACGGCGCGAAGCGCCGCGGATCCGATGTCGGCCGACGGACCGGCGACCGAGCCGATCTCGATCCAGGTCAGCGGTTTGCCGGGGTCGGAACGCCTGGCGGCGACGCTTTTGATTAGGTCGGCCGTCGACGGGCCCCACAGATAGTCGATGACGACATCGACGTCGCGCGCGAGATCAGCTACCGCAGAAGCATTGTCGAGTTGAACCGTGGCGTCGGTGCCGAGGCTGGCGAGTTCCGACAGCCGTTTCGGGTCGCGTCCGACGCTGATGACCCGGCCGGCGCCGAAGTGCTTGGCGACCCCGCCTCGCCGTTCTTCACCACCGACCATTTCGACGGGCATCCTTCGGTGCTGGTACGAGCCGGCCGGCTTGGCGAAATCGGCAGAACTGAGATCGCCGAGCTTGTTCAGGACGCGTGGCTGTCCCGGGCTTCGAAGCGGCGCGCCGCCGTGTGGCTGGCCGATCAGGCCTAGCGTGCTGACCTGCGGGGCAGCGCTTGAATGGTTAGCAGCAATGTTTAGACGTACGTGCAATGGGTTACTTCAGGTCCACGAGAATAACCTTTCTCGATCACATTGGAGGTCACCATGCGTGGCAGCGGAATCATCGGAACGCTTGTCTTGGTATGGCTGCTCGTCGGAGTCTTCGCGGCATGGCAACGCGACTACTTTAAGGGTGACTCAACGAGTTGTGTCACGGCGGGAAACATTGCGTTGACCGTCGTCGCGGGTCCGTTGAATTACGGGGGTGTCAACCCCAAAGTCAAGGATTGCCATGTACCGCAACCCAGTTCGATGCCCAGTGGCCTAGCGCTGGTGGGCTAGAACCCCTCATCTAAAAGGAGTCGTCATGATCGTCTTGGGCGTGGTCCTACTAATTCTCGGGTTTGTGTTCAGTGTCCCGCTGTTGTGGGAAATTGGCGTCGTAGTGCTCGTGATCGGTGCCGTGTTATGGATCATGGGTTCTGTCGGCCGCCCGGTCGGCGGACGCCGTTATTGGTATTAACCATTCCGCAAATACTGGATCGCGCGACTGCATTAGCAGTCGCGCGGTCCCGTTTCACAGGACACACAAAGGAAAGACATAGCGCCGGCTCATTCCGCGGCGGATACTGGAGCTTGTGACGCAGTCCAGAGCCTCGGTAGAGCGGGTTGTCATGTGCCGTGCGGATGGCAACCCGATCAATGTATTGGTAGTGGACGACGAATCGGTCCTCGCGGAAATGGTGTCGATGGCACTGCGATATGAGGGCTGGACTATCGCGACCGCCGGCGACGGCGCAGCAGCGATCGCGGCGGCGCGCGCCCAACGCCCCGACGTCGTCGTCCTCGACGTGATGCTGCCCGACATGAGTGGGCTCGACGTCTTGCACAAGCTGCGCGAGGAGAACCCGCAACTGCCGGTGCTCCTGTTAACCGCAAAGGATGCGGTGGAAGACCGCATCGCCGGGTTGACGGCCGGCGGCGACGACTATGTCACCAAACCCTTCAGCATCGAAGAGGTGGTGCTGCGCCTGCGGGCGTTGTTGCGGCGCACCGGGGTTACGACGGTGGACAGCGGCGCGCAGCTTGTAGTTGGAGACCTGGTGCTGGACGAGGACAGCCACGAAGTCACCCGCGCGGGCGAGACGATCTCCCTGACCTCTACCGAGTTCGAGCTGCTGCGTTTCATGATGCGCAACTCCAAGCGGGTGCTGAGCAAAGCCCAAATCCTCGACCGCGTTTGGAGTTACGACTTCGGCGGCCGGTCCAACATCGTGGAGCTCTACATTTCCTACCTGCGCAAGAAGATTGACAACGGTCGCGACCCTATGATCCACACGCTGCGCGGCGCAGGTTATGTCCTCAAGCCGGCTCGCTGACCCACGACGGGTCTGGTCGCTGCGGCTTCGGTTGCTTGTCGGGCAGATCGTCGTTCTGGTGTTCGTGTGCGTGGGAATCACCGCGGTAACCGAACTGGCGCTGCTCCACCACTTGGTGAAGCAGCTCGACGGGCAACTCGCCGGGACCTCCTACCGTTCGGCGCTGATGTATCCCGAACCCGCCCGGCCGGGGCGGCGGCACGAGTCGCATTTCTACCCGAGGCCCGGTCCGGGGCCGCGGTTCCTGGATGCTCCCGGCCAGCCGGCCGGCATGGTGGCCGCGGTGGTCAATCACGGCAGAACCGTTGATGCCGGGTACCTGACGAGCAGCGGCACCCGCTCCGCATTGACTCACACCGCTCAGGACCAACTCCAGCAGATCGCCCAAAGCCGCGCGCCGGTGACGCTGGACCTCGACGGCCTTGGCCGATATCGCGTCGTGGCCGCCCCGAGCCGGAACGGCAGCGACGTCATCGTCACCGGTCTGTCGATGTCCAACATCGACGCCACCCTGGTCCGGATGCTGGTCATCTCCGGCAGTGTCACCGTGATCGCGCTCGTCGCCGCGACCACAGCGGGCCTCATCATCATCAAGCGGGCGCTGGCGCCGCTGCGCCGCGTTGCCCAAACCGCAAGCAAGGTGGCGGATTTGCCGTTGGCCCGGGGCGAGGTCGAGCTACCGGTGCGGGTCCGCGAAGCCGACGCCAACCCCCACACCGAGGTGGGGCAACTCGGGTCGGCGCTCAACCAGATGCTCGACCACATCGCGGCCGCCTTGTCGGCGCGACAAGCCAGCGAAACCCGGGTTCGCCAGTTCGTTGCCGACGCCAGTCACGAACTGCGCACGCCCCTCGCCGCGATCCGCGGCTACACCGAATTGACCCAGCGGATGGGAGACGACCGCGAGGCGGTCGCACAGGCGATGAGCCGGGTGGCGTCCGAGACGGAACGGATGACGCGCCTCGTCGAGGACCTTTTGCTGCTGGCGCGGTTGGATTCCGGCCGACCGCTGGAACGTGAACCGGTGGACTTGTCGCGGCTGGCGGTGGACGCGGTCAACGACGCGCACGTCGCGGGGCCGGACCACCAGTGGGAACTCGACCTGCCCGAAGAACCCGTGTTTGTCACGGGCGACGCGGCACGGCTGCACCAGGTGCTGACCAATCTGCTCGCCAATGCCCGCGTCCACACCGGTGCAGGCACAGTCGTGACCACGCGATTGAACACCGAACCGTCGGACACCGTGCTGCAGGTCGTCGACAACGGCCCGGGGATACCGGAAACGTTGCAATCCGAAGTTTTCGAGCGGTTCGCCCGTGGCGATTCCTCCCGCTCACGGAAGGGCGGCAGCACCGGGTTGGGGCTGGCGATCGTCTCAGCAGTCGTCAAGGCGCACAACGGGACGATCACGGTGAACAGCTCACCCGGGCACACCGAGTTCACGGTGCGGTTGCCGCCGAATGGGCAGCAACCGCCCGCATCGTTACCTGATTAACCCGTGCAGGTCACGTCGATTTCGAACGGCTTGTTCACCGGTTGCATCGGGTTGGCCATGTCAACCCCGGTGGCTGTGCCGGTGATCTTGTAGTTGTTGCCGTCCTTGCTGGCGGTGGCGTTGCCCTGACCGGTACCCGAGGTGTATCCGAGCGTCACGCCGTTAACATTGCCCAGTCCAACAGATTTCACCTGTGGAGGATTGGCGTCGGTGAGTACGGCGGCGATGCCCGTCGCTGCGGCACCGATAGCGATGTTGACGCTGCCGCCCGCGGTTGTGCAAACAGTGGTGCCCTGAACGTTTTGGTCCTTGCCGTCGATGGAGACCTTCGTGCCGGCGGCTCCGCCGGCGCTGGCCGACGCGCTCGTGCCCGAGCTGGAACCGGAGCTGCCCGAAGTCGACTTGTTGCTCGAACAGCCGGAAATACCCGCGGCCAAGATTGCCGCTCCGGCCACTGCGACCGTCAGTCCACGCTTCACCTGTTCTCCTTACCCGAAAGTTGCGGCCCTCGGCATTGAGGGCCGTCTGGCATTATGCGGGTTAACTGGGCCGAAGATCCAGGGATCAAGAAATTGTTTCTGTGTTCACTGGTTTGTCAAGAGAAAGCCTTTGGAAACAGCCTCCTGGAATGGTTCATTAATGGCAATGTATTGGCGGTGAACCACCAGCCCCCTTCCACCGTGATCGAGTTGGCGCATCGCGGACACGTTCTGCCATTTCATGACACAAGGGATTTCGACAACGCCGATCGTGGGTTCATCACCGCCCTGTCTCCGTGCGTCATCAAAGCGGCCGACGGGCGGGTGGTGTGGGACAACGACTCCTACTCCTTCCTTGGCGGTCCCGCGCCGACATCGGTGCACCCCAGCCTGTGGCGGCAGTCGACCCTGGCCGCCAAACAAGGTCTCTACGAAGTGGTCCCGGGCATCTATCAAGTCCGCGGTCTCGACCTCTCCAACGTCACGTTCGTCGAGACCGACACCGGCATCATCGTCATCGATCCATTGGTGTCCACCGAGGTAGCCGCGGCGGCACTGGCGTTGTACCGCTCGCAACGCGGCGGCGAGCGCCCCGTGGTCGCGGTGATCTACACCCATAGCCACGTCGATCATTTCGGCGGCGTGCTGGGCGTCACCTCCCAGGTGGACGTGGACGCCGGCGCGGTGGCGGTGCTGGCGCCGGAGGGCTTCGTCGAGCATGCGGTTGCCGAAAACGTCTACGCCGGGCCCGCGATGACGCGCCGGGCCACCTACATGTACGGCAGCCTGCTGGCGCGCGGACCGCAGGATCAGGTGGGCTGCGGGCTCGGCCAGGCCGCATCCACCGGCGAAATCGCCGTCATAGTCCCGACGGTCGACATCCGCGAAACCGGTGAGAAGCACGTTATCGACGGCGTGGAGATCGAATTCCAAATGGCGCCGGGCACCGAGGCGCCCGCCGAAATGCATTTTTATTTCCCCCGTTTCCGGGCACTATGCATGGCCGAGAATGCCACCCATAATCTGCACAACCTGTTGACCCTGCGAGGCGCTTTGGTGCGCGATCCGCACGCCTGGTCGGGATACCTCACCGAGGCGATCGACACCTTTGCTGACCGCGCCGACGTCGTGTTTGCTTCCCACCACTGGCCAACCTGGGGGCGGGAGAATATCGTCGAGTTCTTGTCGCTGCAGCGCGATATGTACGCGTATCTGCACGACCAAACGCTGCGCCTGCTCAACCGGGGCTATACCGGGGTCGAGATCGCCGAAATGTTCCAGATGCCACCGGCTCTGGACCAGGCCTGGCACACGCACGGGTACTACGGGTCGGTCAGCCACAACGTGAAGGCGATCTACCAGCGCTACATGGGGTGGTTCGACGGGAACCCGGGTCGCCTGTGGCCGCATCCGCCGGAGGCCCTCGCACCGCGTTACGTCGAGGCGATAGGCGGGATCGACCGAGTTGTCGAACTTGCCAGGGCGGCATTCGACTCTGGTGACTACCGTTGGGCAGCAACGCTTTTAGATCATGCGATGTTCACCGACAGCCAGCACGCCGGGGCCCGCGGGCTGTATGCCGATACGTTGGAACAGCTTGCCTATGGCGCCGAGAACGCGACGTGGCGCAACTTCTTCATGAGCGGGGCAACGGAGTTGCGCGACGGCAACTTCGGCACCGCAGTGTCCACTGCCTCGACGTCCATGCTCAGTCAGCTGACGCCGGAGCAGATCTTCGACAGCTTCGCCCTGCGGGTGGACGGACCGCGCAGCTGGGACCTCGACATTGCCATTGACATCTCGTTCGCGGACGTCGCCTCCAACTACCGGCTCACCCTGCGCAACGGCGTGCTCGTCTACCGCAAGGTGGCTGCCGACGCCAGCACGGCAAGCGTTACAGTGGCTCTGGACAATAAGATTCGTCTACTGGCCGTCGCGATGGGCGACGCCACGTCGCCCGGGCTTCAGATATCCGGCGACCAGGCGGCACTGCAATCGTTCCTGGGTGTGCTCGACGAGCCGGACCAGAATTTCAACATCGTCACGCCCTAGGGGTTCAGTCGACGCGGCTCACGCCACGTCGATCACCACCTTGCCCAACACCTTGCGATCAGCCACGTGCCGCAATGCGGCGGCGGTCTCGGACAGGGGGAACCGTGCGCCGATATACGGCCGGACCGTGCCGGCGGCGAACATCTGCTCCAGCTCGGCCAAGTCACGCGTGGCCTCATCGGGATAATCGGTCGTGAAGGTGCGAATCTCCATGCCCCGCACGCAGATATCTTTCAGCAGCACGAGATTCAGCGGAATTTTCGGAATCGTGCCCGCCGCATAGCCCAGGGTGACAAAGGTGCCGCCGCGCGCGAGTCCGCGCAGCGCCGGCTCCGAATACGATCCACCGACCGGGTCCAGGACCACCCGTGCGGCGTCACCGGTCAATTCGCGGATGCGGGTTTTCAGGTCTTCCCGGTCGTAGTCCACCGTGGCCTCGGCGCCCCGCTGTCGACAGAGCTCGAGTTTCTCCGGGCTCGAGGCCGCGGCCAGCACCCGCGCCTTCATCGCGACAGCCAGATCGACTGCGGCCAGCCCCACACCGCCGGCGGCCCCCAGCACGACAACCCAATCGCCTTCGGCCACCGCGGCGGTCGAGCGCAGCGCGTGATACGCGGTGCGATACGTCACGCCGAAGGCCGCGGCCGAAGCGAAGTCGGCGTCGTCGGGAACGAGCGTGGCCTGACTCCCGTCGAGCAGCGCCTTTTCGGCGAACGCTCCGAACGTGGTGCCGGATACTCGCTGACCCGGAGCGAACGCAGCACCATCACCGGCGGCGATCACTTCGCCGGCGATCTCATTGCCCGGTATGAACGGCGGCGGGATCTTCACCTGGTACTTGCCGGCGATGAACAGCACGTCGGGGAAATTGACCGCCGCAGCGTGGACCCGCACCAGAAGCTGACCGGGACTAGGGACCGGCTCGTCGACGTCCTCGATGACCAGATCTTCTGGCGTGCCGTAGGAGTGGCAGACGGCGGCGCGCATCAATGGACCCCCAACCCGTTCAGACAGAACCGAACCACGTGTGCGATGTCGTCGGACCCCGGCCGCTCCGCCGAACCCATGTAGCGTCGCAGCGTTGCGGCCGTGCAGCAGAATACCGCCTCGACATCGCGTTTCACATCGCTACTACCCAGCGCCGCAACCGGTTCGGTCAGCAGATCCCGCAACGGCCACATCATTTCCTGGTCGACGGTACGCCAGTTGGTGCCGGCCGACATCTGACCGGCCGCCGCGCGGCTCTTCCTGATCAGGCCGGGCTCGGCGACCTGGGCGAGGGTACCCTCGATCCAGCGGGCGACCTTGTCTTGCGGCAGGGTTTCCTTGGCCATCTGATGCTCGAGGTAGGACACGACGATGGCAATCCCGCGTTCCATCACCGCCAGGATGAGGTCGTCCTTGCCGGCGAAGTATCGGTAGAACGCCTTGTTCGACGAACCCGCCTCCGCGACGATGTCGCTGACCCGCGGCGGCTCGGGCGCGACCCGCTCCATCACCCGCACCGCCGCGGCCAAGATGCGCTCCACCTCTTCGGTGGCCTCGCGCTGACGGTCGTCAAGCGCACGCTCGACGGCCGCCGTGACGCGGTTGCTCACGGCGAATCGGGCAGCGACGGAACGCTTCCGACCAGGGTGCCGTACTTGTCGCGCGCGGCAGCGCGGCGGACATCCAGCATTTCGCTGGGCCAGTCACCTTCCTCGGCTTCGTATCCTTTGAGCAGCATCCGGGCCAGGTTGACCTTGTGTGCCTCGGTCGGCCCGTCGGCCAGACCCAGCGCAATGCCGCCGAGTAGCGCGTTTACCAGCGGCAGTTGGTCGGTGAGCCCGAGCGCGCCGTGCACTTGGATCGCCCGCAGGGCAATCGATTTCAACACTTGCGAGGCGAGAATCTTGCAGGCCGCGATCTCGGCTCGCGCCGCACGCTCGTCGCCGTTGTCGAGCAGCCACGCGGCGTGCAACACGGTCAGCCTGAAGGGGATCAACTCGGTGTAGGAGTCGGCGACGAACTCCTGCACCATCTGCTTGTCGGCCAGCGGACTGCCTTGCGTGAAGCGGCTTTTCGCGCGCCGCGACATCATCTCGACCGCGCGCTGCGCCATCCCGATCGAGCGCATCGCGTGATGCAACCGGCCGCCCGCCAGCCGGGTCTGCAGGATCAAAAAACCCTGGCCGGGCTCGCCGAGCAACGCGTCCGACGGCACCCGCACGTCGTCGTAGTGCACCAGGGAATGCCCGGGCTCGTGCGGGTCCGCGCCGAACAAGTGGTGGTTGGCTTCCAGGATCAGTCCCTCGGTGTCGGCGGGAATCAGGAATGTCGACGCGCCGGTGTGGACGGGGACGTCGGGATCGGTGATGGCGACGACGATGAAGAATGTTGCGACGGCAGCGTTGGAGGAGAAGTACTTTCGCCCGGTGATGACCCAGTCGTCACCGTCGCGGACCGCGCGGGTGGTGAAGACCCGCGGGTCGGCGCCACCCTGTGGTTCTGTCATCGAGAAGCAGGAGAAGATCTCTCCCGACAGCAGTCCGGCAAGGTAGCGGTCCTTCTGGTCCTGGGTCCCGAAGCGCGCGATGATCTCCGCATTTCCGGTATCGGGCGCCTGCGTCCCGAAGACGATGGGTGCCCACGGGCTGCGACCCAGGATCTCGTTGATCAACGTCAGCTTGACGGCCCCGAAACCCTGGCCACCGAGTTCCGGGCCGAGATGTGGCGCCCACAAGCCGTTGTCGCGGACCTGCTGCTTGAGCGGATCGACGATCCGCCGGCGCTCGTCGTTCAGTGGCAAGAACTCGCATCCCGGGAACAGCACCTCGAGGGGTTCGACCTCCTCGCGCACGAACTCGCGGATCCAGTCCAGCTTCTTCTCGAACTCCGGTTCCACGGAGAAGTCATAAGGCATTCGAATACTCCTACTCGTTCAGTGGTGGTGACTCGCTGCGCCGCGCTTGCGATCGCGGGGTCAGGGGATCCCGCCGTCGGCGCGCAGGATCGCGCCGGTCGTGAAACTGGATGCGTCAGACGCCAGAAACAAAGCGGCGCCGACGATTTCGCGGGGATCGCCGGCGCGCTTGAGGGAGAGGTGGCTGAAGTTGTTGCCGTTTCCCAGATCCCAAGCCTTGCTGACGTCGGTCAGGTACGGCCCGGCCATCAGCGTGTTGACTCGTACGGTCGGTCCGAATGCCTGCGCGAGTCCTTCGGTCATGGCGTTGAGCCCGGCCTTGGCGGCGGCATAGGGGATGATGCCGCCGTTCGGCCGCAGCGACCCAGTCGAGCTCACGTTGATGATGGATCCGTGACCGGCGGCTACCATCCGCTCACCGACCAACGCCGATAATCGGAAGGGCCCCTTGAGATTCAGGTTCACCACCGCGTCGAACAGCTTCTCGGTGACATTGCTCAGCTTGTCGTACAGCGGCGACATGCCCGCGTTGTTGATCAGGGTGTCGATCTTGCCGAACCGCGCATAGGTGGCATCGACCAAACCGTCGAGTTGATCCCAGCGTCCGACGTGCACCTGGTAAGGCATGGCGGACCGGCCCGTCTCGGACTCGATCTCCTTGGCGGTGGACACGCAGCTGTCCATGTTGCGGCTGGCGATCACCACGTCGGCGCCGCAGTGCGCGGCGGCAAAGGCCATCTCGCGTCCCAGACCGCGGCTGCCGCCGGTGATCAGGATGACCCGGTCGGTCAGATCGAAAAGAGTGTCGGCATAACCCATTTCAGTAGCCCCCGGATGGCCTAGAAGGTAAAGCCCGCGCCAGCTCGGCCGCAGTGGCGATCAGCTTCGGGATCATCGCGCCGAACGCGTCTTTGATCTGGGGATCGACTTTGCCGGTGCGCACGCCCGCGGCATAGGTCTTCTCCAGCACGATGCCGAGTTTCCAGTTGGCCAACACCAGGTAGTAGTCGATGTTCTCGGTGGACAGTCCGCTGATCTTCTCGTAGTGCTCCAGCAGCTCGCTACGCGCCGGCATGCCTCGCATGTCCAGGTAAAAGCCGTCCTCGCTGGGGTTTTCGCCGTCATAGCCCAGCAGCGCCCAGGCCAGGTCCAGCAACGGATCGCCTACGGTCGTCATCTCCCAGTCCACGATTGCGGCCAGCCGAGCCGGGCCGCCGTGCGCGAACATCACATTGGCGAACTGGTAGTCGCCGTGCATGATGCCGGGCCGGTAATGCGCGGGCCGGTTGCGCCGCAGCCAGTCGGATGCTTCGTCCAGGCCGGGTAGTTCACGCACCTTGTAGGCGTCGAGAAAATTCAGCCAGCGATCGACCTGGCGTTCGTGGAAGCCGTCCGGGCGGCCGAACCCGTCGAGCCCTTGGCCGCGCCAATCAACCCGGCCCAGCTTGGCGGCGCCCTCGACAAGCTGGAACGCCAGCCCGCGGCGTGCCTGCAGGTCGTCGTCGAACGGCGCTTGCCAGCCGCCGTCCATCGGGCTCCAGCCGTCAATCGCCCGCATCACGTAGAACGGCATGCCCAGCAGGTCGCCCGTGTCGTCGGCGGCGATCAGCTCGGCGTGGGGCACATCGGTGCCCGACAGTGCCCGCACCAATCGGATCTCGCGTAACAGCCCGTCGATGCGCGCGGCGTCGGCGCGGGGCCCCGGCATCCGGAGCACCATGCGCTCGGGACCTCGCTGAATCAGATACAGGGTGTTCTGCGAACCGCCCTTCAGTAGTTCTGTGAGCGGCTCTTCACCGCTTCCGGGAGCGTCGTTCGCATCCAGCCATCGACCAAGAACGCCCTGGTCCAGTTGGGTCTCACCAGCAGTCACCATTGTCCGCACACCCCACTCTCTGTGCAGAGAATAGCATTCTCCGAGGTAAAAGCCACCCCTTCGATCAGTCGGGTTTGTGTGCGCTCACCAGAAAGCCGGGCACCATGAAGTGCCCTTCGTTGTCGTGCTCGGCGTTCGCCAACGGGCCGCCGCCGGCTGCGTCGGCGTTGCCGTAGACCTTCGCCGGTCGCAGTTCGTCAACCCGCCACAGCGTCGAGACGGCGTCGTGCAACTCGGTTTCCGTGAAACCGCGCGGGCCGCGCCGGCCCGGATCGTTGGGATCGCCAAGTGCCCCTTCGGCGAAGGCCAGGATGTAGAGCGCCGCCCCGGGCGCGCCGGCGCGCAGGATGGATTGCAGGTAACCCTGGCGTTTCTCGGGTGGCAGCGCGTGGAACAGTCCGCTGTCCAGGATGGTGGCGAAGCGGCCGTCATAGCCGCCGAAGTCAGTAACGTCGGCCTGCGCGAAAGTCGCTGTCGTCAGCCCTTTTTCGGCGGCCGCCACGGCCGCCGCTTGGATCGCGGTGGCGCTGGCGTCGAGGCCGACGACCGTGTAGCCACGCGCGGCGAGGGCCAGCGACAAGGCGGCGTGGCCGCAGCCGGAATCCAGCACGTCGCTGTGGACCTTGCCTTCGTCGATGAGATGCGCCAACTCCGGCTGGGGTCGGCCGATGCTCCACGGCGGTGGCTCGTCTTGTCGGTAGGCGGCGTCCCAATCCATACTCGGCTCGGTCATCTATCCTCCTCGAGGTCGGCCCCCGGTGTGAGCGAGTAACCGCACGAAGACAGGAAGAAACATGCAAGTGTTGCTGGTCCGCCATGCGCTACCCCTGCGCAGCGAACCTGGCGAGGGCTCCGACCCGGACCTGTCGCACGAGGGGCGGGCGCAGGTGGAGCGGTTGCCCGATGCGCTCGCCAGGTTTCCCATCTCGCGCGTGATCAGCAGTCCGCAGCGCCGTGCCATCCAGACCGCCGAACCGGTCGCGGCGGCGCGCTCGCTGACCGTCGAAATCGACGACCGTTTCGCCGAATACGACCGCGACCTGCCGGCGTACATCCCCGTCGAGCAGATCCGTGCCGAGATGCCCGAGGAGTGGGCGCGCCTGGCCCAGGGCCATCTGCCCAGCGCCGTGGACGAGGACGCGTTCCGAGCGCGGGTGCGCGCCGCGGTCGACGATGTGGTCGCCACCGCGGACGCCGAGGACACGGTCGCGGTGTTCAGCCACGGCGGGGTGATCAACCTACTGCTGCACGAGATTTTGGGGACAACCCGGCTCTTGTCCTTCCCGGTCGACTACGCGTCGGTGACCCGGCTGCTGTACTCACGGACGGGTCAGGCGACGGTGGCCGGGGTCAACGCGGTCGAACACGTGTGGGACTTGCTGCCGCGAAATCAAAGGTGGTGAGGTCGGTCGGCGGTCGGCGGTGGTAAACAAGTCCGGTGACTTCAGCTGACCAACTCGAAGGGCTCGACCTGGCCTCGCTGGACAGATATCTGTGTTCGCTAGGCATCGAACGCGATGGCGAGTTACGCGCGAAGTTCATCTCCGGTGGCCGATCGAATCTGACGTTTCGCGTCTACGACGACACGACAAGCTGGCTGGTGCGACGCCCGCCACTGCACGGCCTGACCCCGTCCGCCCACGACATGGCTCGCGAATTCCGGGTCGTCGCCGCGCTGCAGGACACACCGGTCCCCGTGGCGCGTGCGATCGCGTTGTGCGAAGACGATTCGGTGCTGGGAGCCCCGTTTCAGATCGTCGAATTCGTTGCCGGCCAGGTCGTGCGCCGGCGCGCTCAACTCGAAGCATTGAGTCACACCGTGATCGGAAGCTGCGTCGACTCGTTGATCCGGGTGCTGGTCGACCTGCACAGTGTCGACCCCGATGCCGTCGGCCTGGCCAGTTTCGGCAAGCCCAGCGGTTACCTCGAGCGCCAGGTGCGGCGGTGGGGCTCGCAGTGGGACTTGGTGCGGCTGCCCGACGACCGGCGCGACGCCGACGTCGAGCGACTACACGCCGGTCTACGCGACGCCATTCCGCAGCAAAGCCGCACGTCGATCGTGCACGGCGACTACCGGATCGACAACACGATCCTGGACTCCGACGACCCGACCACGGTTCGCGCCGTCGTCGACTGGGAGCTTTCGACGTTGGGGGATCCGCTCAGCGACGCCGCGCTGATGTGCGTGTACCGCGACCCCGCGCTGGACCTGATCGTCAATGCCCAGGCCGCCTGGACGTCACCGTTGTTGCCTACGGCCGACGAGCTGGCCGACCGGTATTCGCTGGTCGCCGGCCTGCCGCTGGCGCATTGGGAGTTCTATATGGCGTTGGCCTACTTCAAGCTCGCGATCATCGCCGCCGGCATCGACTTCCGCCGGCGGATGTCGGATCAGGCCCGTGGGCTGGATGACGCCTCTGAGCACGCGCCCGAGGTGGTGGCGCCGCTGATCTCGCGGGGACTGGGCGAGCTCGCCAAACTGCCCGGTTAAGGCTGGCGAGCGGCTGCGTGGTGTTTCTTGGCGGCCCGGCGCAGCTGCACGATCCGCGCGGTGCCGGCCGTCACCGTGATGAGGCCGCCGACGACGGCCGCCAACAAGATCGCCACCCCGAGCGGCAGGCTCCAGTGCCAGGCCAAGAACTGGAACGGTGCCTGCGCCGTGTTCTGTGTGATGAAGATCAGCAACACAATCAGGATCAGGAAGCCCGCGATCAGGGACGACCACAGGGCGCCGGCGCGGGTGAATGCGACCGCCGGTTCCTTCGGGGTTGCAACGGGGGTCTTACCGCCCGTGTGCGCCGGCTCTGGTTTGGGGGGCGGCGGCTGGTTGCTGGGCGAGGCAGGGGTTTGGCTGCTCATAGTCTCATCTTTGTCCTATCCGGCACAGAATGAAACCAAACGGCGCATCCGGCCTCGTGGTGACGGCGCGCGAGCGGTTCTGACGTTAGTGTCGGCGTTATGAGGGTGCTGCCGCGCGCACACGGCGCGATCAGCCAAGCGGCAGTATGGCTCACGACGATGTTTGTCGTCGTAGCTTGCAGCAATGCCGATCCGCTGGGAGCCGAAATCGGCAGCCTGAAATCCATCGTTGTTGGGTCCGGCGATTTCCCGGAGTCGCAGATCATCGCCGAGATATACGCACAAGCATTGCAGGCTAACGGATTCGATGTCGGACGACGGATGGGGATCGGCAGCCGGGAGACGTATATTCCTGCGCTCAAAGACCATTCCATTGATTTGGTGCCGGAGTATGTGGGCAATCTACTGCTTTACCTCGCACCCGCGTCGACGGCGACGCTGCTCGACGCGGTCGAGGTGGAGCTCGACAAGCGGCTACCCGGTTACCTCTCGATCCTGACGCCGTCGCCCGCCGCCGACACCGATACCGTCTCGGTCACCAGCGACACCGCCAACTCCTGGAAAACGCGGACAATCGGCGAGTTGGCGGCCCATTCGGCAGATGTGAAATTCGGGGCGCCCTCGGACTTCGCGACCCGCCCAGAAGGGCTGCCCGGGCTGCGGCAGAAGTACGGACTCGACATCAGGCCGGGTAACTTCGTCGCCATCAACGACGGCGGCGGCGCGGTGACGGTGCGCGCTCTGCTCGAGGGAAGGGTGAACGCCGCCAACGTCTTCAGCACATCACCGGCGATACCGAAGCACCATCTGGCGGTTCTCGACGACCCGGAGCATAACTTTGTCGCGGGCAACATTGTGCCACTGGTCAATTCGCAGAAGATGTCGGATCGACTCAAAGACGTTCTGGACGCGGTGTCGGCGAAACTGACCACCCCCGGCGTCGCCGCGCTCAACGCCGCCGTGGCGGGTAACTCGGGCATCGATCCCGGCGATGCCGCGCGAAACTGGGTGCGCGACAACGGCTTCAACCACTCGATAATCCAATGATCGTATTCGACAAGGTCAGCAAGGATTTCGCCGACGGGACCACCGCCGTGGCCGACGTCAGCATGGAGATCCCCAACGGCAAGTTCACCGTCTTCGTTGGCTCCTCGGGCAGCGGCAAAACCACCGCGCTGCGCATGATCAACCGGATGATGGAACCCACCTCGGGCACCATCACCGTCGACGGTGTGGACGTATCCACCCTGGACCCGGTGAAGCTGCGGCTCGGAATGGGCTACGTCATCCAGAATGCCGGGCTGATGCCTCATCTGCGGGTAATCGACAACGTGGCAACGGTTCCGGTGCTCAAGGGTCAGCGCCGCCGGGCCGCCCGTCAAGCCGCCTACGAGGTGCTCGAGCGCGTCGGACTGGATACCAAGATCGCGGCCCGGTATCCCGCGCAACTCTCCGGCGGCGAACAGCAGCGGGTCGGGGTCGCGCGCGCGTTGGCCGCCGATCCGCCCATCCTGCTGATGGACGAGCCGTTCTCCGCCGTCGACCCGGTAGTACGCCACGATCTGCAGAACGAAATGCTGCGCCTGCAAAGCGAATTGCAGAAAACGATCGTCTTCGTCACGCACGACATCGACGAGGCGCTCAAGCTCGCCGACCAGGTGGCGGTGTTCCGGGGCGGCGCGCTACAGCAGTACGACGAGCCCGAGCGGTTGCTGGCGCGACCGGCCAACGACTTCGTGGCGAGATTCATCGGCCTGGGCCGCGGCTACCGGTGGTTGCAGCTCATCGAGGCGTCCGGGCTGACGCTGCACGACATCGCGCGGATCCCGGCGGAATGCCTACCCGAATCCCTTTCCGACAGCTGGGCCGTCGTGGTCGATGAGGCGGGCGCACCGATGGGCTGGATCGACATCGAGGGCATGACCCGACACCGCGCCGGCGCCGCATGGTCCGACTGCATGAGCGGCATCGGCTCGCTGCTCCGTCCGCACGGCAACCTCAGCCAGGCCCTGGATGCGGCGCTGTCGTCGCCCTCGGGGGTGGGCGTCGCCGTCGACGACGGCGGCAAGGTCATCGGCGGCATATTGGCCACCGACGTGCTGGCCGCGGTGGAAGCACAAAAGAGGGCTGACTAGGAATACCCATGCACTATCTGCTGACCCACCTCGACGACGCCTGGGCGCTGACAATCGTGCACCTGCGCCTGGCGCTGGTGCCGGTGCTGATCGGGCTGGCGGTTGCGGTGCCGCTGGGCGTGCTGGTGCAGCGCGCACCGGTCGCCCGGCGGCTGACGACGGCGACTGCCGCGCTGGTGTTCACGATTCCGTCGCTGGCATTGTTCGTGGTGCTGCCGACGATCATCGGGACCCGGATCCTCGACGAGGCCAACGTCATCGTCGCGCTCGCGGCCTACACCACCGCACTGCTGGTGCGGGCTGTGCTCGAGGCTTTGGACGCGGTGCCCGCCCAGGTGCGTGACGCCGCCACCGCGGTCGGTTACCCGTCGATCAAGCGGATGCTGAAAGTCGAACTGCCGCTCTCGATCCCGGTGCTGATCGCCGGTCTGCGGGTGGTGGTGGTGACCAATATCGCGATGGTGTCGGTCGGCTCGGTGATCGGCATCGGCGGCCTGGGCACCTGGTTCACTCAGGGATACCAGACGGACAAGAGCGATCAGATCCTGGCCGGCATCATCGCGCTGTTGGTGGTGGCGATCGTCATCGACGTGCTGATCCTGTTCGCCGGCCGACTGATCACCCCTTGGGAACGAGCCGCGCGCTCCACCCGACAACGGTCGATCGTGGCCCCGGTGGTGGGTGGCGCGCGATGAACTTCGTGCAACGGGCGGTCTCGTATTTTTTGACCGCCGACAACTGGACCGGTCCGGTCGGGCTGGCGGCGCGCATCTTGGAGCATCTCGAGTACACGGCCCTCGCGGTCGGCGCGTCGGCGTTGGTCGCCGTGCCCGTCGGATTGCTCATCGGGCACACCGGCCGTGGCAGCCTGCTGGTGGTCAGCGCGGTCAATGGCCTGCGTGCACTGCCGACGCTGGGCGTGCTGCTGCTGGGAACACTGCTGTTCGGGCTGGGCCTGGGACCGCCGCTGGTCGCCCTCATGCTGCTCGGTGTGCCGGCGCTGCTGGCCGGCACCTACGCGGGTGTCGCCAATGTCGAGCCGACGGTGGTCGACGCCGCCCGCGCCATGGGCATGACGGAGACCCAGGTGCTGCTGCGCGTGGAGGTGCCCAATGCACTGCCGTTGATCCTGGGCGGCTTGCGCAACGCGACGCTGCAAGTCGTCGCCACCGCGACGGTGGCCGCGTACGCCAGTCTCGGCGGACTGGGCAGGTACCTGATCGACGGGATCAAGCAACGCGAATTTCAGCTCGCCCTGGTCGGCGCCCTGATGGTCGCGGCGTTGGCGCTGGTGCTCGACGGCTTACTGGCGTTGGCGGTGTGGGTCTCGGTGCCGGGCACTGGCCGGCTGCGTCACAGATACCGGACACACCCCGCCACGATTCGCGGGAACGAATTACGGTAGACGGGTGAATGCGGACCCCTCTGATTCGACTCGGCGCGTGTGGCAGGCGATGCTGACCTGGCGCGCACAAGACGTCTCCCGGATGGAATCTGTGCGACTTCAGGTGTCAGGCAAAAGGATTCGAGCCAACGGCCGCATCGTGGCCGCGGCGACCGCCACCAACCCCGCGTTCGGTGCCTACTACGACGTGCAGACCGACGAAACGGGCGCCACCAAGCGGCTCGGGATGACGGTCACGCTGGCCGAGCGGGAGCGCGTGCTTTCCATCGCCCGTGACGAAGAGAACATGTGGCTGGTCACCGACCATCAGGGCGAGCGCCGCGCGGCCTACAACGGTGCCCTCGACGTCGACGTGGTGTTCAGCCCGTTCTTCAACGCGCTGCCGATTCGTCGGCTCGGCCTACACGAACGGGCGGACTCCGTCACGTTGCCGGTGGTCTATGTGAACATCCCCGACATGTCCATCGCCGCGGCCACCGTGAGCTACGCCAGCACGGGCGGCCCCGAGGGAATCAAGCTGCACTCTCCGGTCGCCGAAACCACCGTGAAGGTCGACGAGGAGGGATTCATCGTGGACTATCCAGGCTTGGCAGAGCTGATCTGATCACCCCGCCGGCCCGGCCCGCGGCGGCCAACTCTTCGCGCCAGTTCGCCGTGCCGAGGACCACGTGGAAGATGTCGGAGCGCGGGAAGTTGTCGTACCGGATTCGAGCCGCATGGCCGGCTTCGATCAGGTCGGCGATGGAGTTGTGTGAGGCCAGCGATTGGCGGGCATGGCTCAGCAGCTCGACGATGTGGTCTGTCGCCGGCAGCAGCTGCGCGGCGTTGCCCTCGCACATCGCGCGGACCAGGTCTGGGGCGGTGGCAGCGACCCGGGTCCCGTCGCGGAAGGAACCCGCGGCCAGCGCGAAGGCCAGCGGGACTTCGCCGGCGATGACCGCCAGCGCCTCGGCGAGTAAGTGCGGCAGATGCGAGATGGCGGCCGCCGCCGCGTCGTGCTCGTCGGAGGTGGCCGGCACCACCACGGCGCCGCAGTCCAGCGCCAGCGCCAGCACCGTCGACCACACCGCGGGGTCGACGTGGTCGTCGACGCTCAACACCCATGGGGCCCGGTAGAACAGCTTGGCCGTCCCGGCAGCCCACCCCGAATACGCGGTGCCCGCCATTGGATGTCCGCCAACGAAGCGTTTCTGCAGACCTGCCGCGGCGACCTCGTCGTGGACCGCCCTTTTGACGCTGGTGACGTCGGTCAACGGACAATCCGCGGCCACCTCGGCGATGTGGGCGAGCATGCCCGCCAATGCGGGCATCGGCACGGCCAGCACGATCAGCGCACCGGTGTCCGCGGCGCGGGTCAGGGTCGCGGTCAGGTCGGTGCTGGCGTCAAAGCCGTCGGCGGCGGCCGCCTGCGCCCCCTCGACGGACCGGTTGTAGCCGAACACTTCACGGCCGGCGACCGTGGCGGCGCGCACTATCGAGCCGCCAATGAGCCCCAGCCCCAGCACACATACCGGCGTCTTCGAAACAGGGCTAGCCACAGTCCAAGGTTGGCACAGTCAGATGGCGGCGGTGCGTCCAGATCCCGTCGCAGCGGTGCGTTTATCGGAGCGCCATCTGGTCAGAGAGCCTGGTCAGCGACTACCGTAGGCGGCCATGGGAGCAGAACGGGCCTCAGCCCAGGGCCTGTCCGCAGACACGCCGGACGGATTCGGTGTCGCGGTTGTGCGGGAAGAGGGGCAGTGGCGCTGTTCTGCGATGGCTCCCAAGTCGCTGCTGAGCCTCAAGGCCGCCGAAACCGAGCTGCGCGAAATGCGGAGCGCCGGGGCGGTCTTCGGGCTCCTTGATGTGGATGATGAGTTCTTTGTCATTGTCCGTCCGGCACCGTCGGGGACCCGGCTGCTGCTCTCGGATGCGACCGCCGCCCTGGACTACGACATCGCCGCGGAAGTGCTCGACAAGCTGGACGCCGACATCGATCCCGAAGATCTCGAGGACGTCGACCCGTTCGAGGAGGGCGACCTGGGGTTGCTCTCGGATATCGGGCTTCCCGAGGCGGTCCTGGGAGTAATCCTGGATGAGGCCGACCTCTACGCCGACGAGCAACTCGGGCGCATCGCCCGCGAGATGGGTTTCGCCGACCAGCTGTCGGCGGTCATCGACCGCCTCGGTCGGTGATCAGTGACGAAGACCTGATTCGTACCGCGCTGACGGTCGCTGCGACGGCAGGTCCCCGCGACGTGCCCATCGGTGCGGTGGTAGTCGACGCCGACGGAACAGAACTGGCCCGCGCGGTAAACGGCCGCGAGGCCCTGGGCGATCCGACTGCCCACGCCGAGATCCTCGCAATGCGGGCCGCCGCCGCCGTGCTCGGTGACGGGTGGCGGCTCGAGGGCGCGACGCTGGCCGTCACCGTGGAGCCGTGCACCATGTGCGCTGGCGCGTTGGTGCTGGCGCGCGTTGCGCGGCTGGTGTTCGGGGCTTGGGAGCCCAAGACGGGGGCGGTCGGATCGCTGTGGGATGTGGTTCGCGATCGGCGGCTCAATCATCGCCCGGAAGTGCGTGGCGGCGTGTTGGCGCGGGAGTGTGCCGCACCACTGGAGACCTTCTTCGCTCGCCAGCGATTGGGGTGATGGGCGGACGGTTCGGTAAGCTGCTCCGCGGTGGCGTGTCCGAGCGGCCTAAGGAGCACGCCTCGAAAGCGTGTGACGGCTAAAACCGTCCGAGGGTTCAAATCCCTCCGCCACCGCCACAGCACCTGCGCGAAACCGCAGTGGGCAGCGCTATAAGACCTTGCCCTCGCGATCGTCGATCGCGAGCAAAGCCAGGGCGACGGCGAGGCAGCCCGCAGGTATCCAGATCGCGTGTACTCCCCACTCCCGCGTGGCGACGGCGCCGATCATGGCGCCGGTGGCAAACGACCCGATCAAGGTGGCGTAGACGACGAACGCTCTGCGCGAGTCATTGTCGTCCTCGACGAACCCGTCGTACCCGGCTTCGACGAGGCGCATGAGATTGCCGGTGGTGGCGACGGGCATATACGTGAGGTCGCCGATCCTGCGGAACAGGCCGATCTGCATGCCGGCCAAGAACGAGATCGGTACCGTAACAAGGCTGGCCGACACCGTTGCTGGTAGGAATCCGAAGGCTGTAAGGACGGTCGCTTGTACGCCCATCGTCCATCGCAGCGGATGTGCGATCGCCTTATCGATGCGTCCGGATTTGATGTGGGCCGCCACCGCGACGCCCGCCATGAACGCGAAGATCGGCCACAGCCGGGAGAACGAACTGGCCCAATGCTTTTGGAAGACATTGATAGCGAAAAAGATCACGTTGCCGGTCTGCACGTTGGCGAAGACCCCACCGCGCGCCAGATAGGTGTGGGCATCCAGAAATCCGTTCGCGAGCGTCAGGACGACCGCGAACCGCTGCGTGATCGTTGTCTGTCTCACACCCGCTCCCTTGGCGCGCTTGGCGTCATAGCAAGACACATAACCACCTCGGTCGAGGAAGCGCTGCACCCGTCACGGCCTGGGCGGCGCAGGAGAAGTTAGTGACCTGCGTAGGTTGGCAGCGTTCGGTGATTACTTGGCGCGCGGTTGGCCCCTTGGGCGCACTGCTTCGTCGGCACATCAGCAGCTAAACATGTTGGTAGACGAGGGAATTAAGCGCCAGTTGGTCAGCCAAGTCGATTGCCTTCGGAATCGCCAGCTGGCATCTGTAGATATGCGGTGCGCCAACGACAAATGACCATGCTTACCGGCGCATTGGCACGGCCAGGGCGTCGGTATCGGCAGTGTCGTCGGTGTCGTGGGTGGGTGACGTGGGCTGGGCCCGGTGATGGTCGCCGCGCGGGTAGACAACTTGGGGCCACCAGAACCAACGTCCCAGGAGGGTGGCGATTGAGGGCATCAGCAGCGACCGCACGACCAGGGTGTCGAGCAGTAGCCCGATGGCGATGGTCGAACCCAATTGAGCGATGATGATCAGACTGCTTCCGAGCATGGAGGCCATGGTGGCGGCGAAAACCAGGCCCGCAGAGGTCACCACGCCACCCGTGCCGGCCATGGCCCGGATCATTCCGGTCTTGAGTCCGGCGTGGATCTCGTCCCTGATCCGGGAGACCAGCAGCAGGTTGTAGTCAGATCCGACCGCCAACAGGATGATGACCGACATCAACATCACCAGCCACTCAATTTTCATGCCGAAGAGGTCCTGCCAGATGAGCACCGAGAGCCCGAAAGATGCCGCAATCGAACTGGCGGCAGTGCCGACGATCACGGCGGCAGCGACCAAGGCTCGGGTGAGGATCAGCATAATGATGAAGATCAGCGTCAGCGAGGACACCACCACGATCATGAGGTCATATTTGGCGCCGTCGGCCATGTCCGCGTAGGTGGCGGCGGTACCGCCAAGGTAGATTTTGGCGTCGGACAGGGAGGACATTTTCAGCCCTTCCTGAGCGGCTTTTCGCTCCGCGCCGACACGCGCGATTCCTTCCGGGGTCATCGGATCATCCTGGTGGGTGATGAAGGCACGAGCGGACTT
>DASYBR010000107.1:0-58156 GCA_036500645.1 Mycobacterium sp.
CGCGACCACGCAGATGAAGTGCGAATCACCGCGCTGGAAGCGCCGTTTGACCAGCCGGCATACCTCTTCGACATCGAAGGGCTGCTCGGGGATCAGCGTCATGTGGGCACCGGAGGCCAGACCTGAGTTCAGCGCGATCCAGCCCGCGTGCCGGCCCATCACCTCCACCAGCATCACCCGCTGGTGGGATTCGGCGGTGCTGTGCAGCCGGTCGATGGCGTCGGTGGCCACCGTCAGCGCGGTGTCGTGGCCGAAAGTCACGTCGGTGCAGTCGATGTCGTTATCGATGGTCTTGGGCACGCCCACCACCGGAACGTTTTCCTCCGACAGCCAGTGGGCGGCCGTCAGCGTGCCTTCCCCGCCGATCGGGATGAGCACGTCAATGCCGTTGTCGTCGAGGGTCTGCATGATCTGCGGCAGCCCGGCCCGCAATTTGTCGGGGTGCACGCGGGCGGTGCCCAGCATCGTTCCGCCCTTGGCCAGCAGCCGGTCGTTGCGGTCGTCGTTCTTGAGCTGCATGCGCCGGTTCTCCAGCAGGCCGCGCCACCCGTCCTGGAAGCCGACCACCGACGAGCCGTAGCGGGAGTCGCAGGTGCGCACCACCGCGCGGATGACGGCATTGAGCCCGGGACAGTCGCCGCCTCCGGTGAGAATTCCGATCCGCATCTCTTTATCTTGCCTCCGCAGACGCCCCGGGGCGCGGGAAGCCGCTCAGATCGCCGTCGGCAATGGGCCGCGCGCGGCCTCGTAAGCGGCGCCCACCCGGTACAGGCGGTCGTCGGCCAGCGCGGGCGCCATGATCTGCAATCCCACCGGCAGGTCGTCTTCGGGCGACAGTCCCGAGGGCACCGACATGCCGCAGTGGCCCGCCAGATTCAGTGGCAGCGTGCAGAGGTCGAACAAATACATCGCCAGCGGATCGTCCACCTTCTCGCCGAGCGGGAAAGCGGTGGTCGGAGTAGCGGGTGACACCACCACATCGACGGACTTGTAGGCCTCGTCGAGGTCGCGGGCGATCAGCGTGCGCACCTTCTGCGCCTGGTTGTAATAGGCGTCGTAGTACCCGGCGGAGAGCGCGTAAGTGCCGATCATGATGCGCCGCTTGACCTCCGGCCCGAAGCCGGCGGCCCGGGTCAGCGCCATCACCTCCTCGGCGCTGTGAGTGCCGTCGTCGCCGACACGCAGCCCGTAGCGCATCGCGTCGAAACGCGCCAGGTTGCTCGACACCTCCGACGGCAGGATCAGGTAGTAGGCCGCCAGCGCGTATTCGAAGTGCGGGCAATCGACTTCGCTTACCTCCGCTCCCAGGGCGGTCAGCTGTTTGACGGCCGCTTCGAACGAAGTCAGCACTCCCGGCTGATAACCCTCGCCGCGCAGTTGCTTGACCACGCCGATGCGCACGCCGCGCAGGTCGCCGGCGGCACCGGCCTTGGCGGCACCGACGATGTCGGGGATAGCGGCGTCGACGGACGTCGAGTCGAGGGGGTCATGCCCGGCGATCACCTGGTGCAGCAGCGCGGTGTCCAGCACGGTGCGCGCGCACGGCCCACCCTGATCCAGCGACGACGCGCACGCCACCAGGCCGTAGCGCGAAACCGTGCCGTAGGTCGGTTTGACACCGACCGTCGCGGTGAGCGCGGCCGGCTGCCGGATGGAGCCGCCGGTGTCGGACCCGATGGCCAGGGGTGCATGGAACGCGGCCAGGGCCGCCGCGCTGCCACCGCCGGAGCCACCGGGCACCCGGTCGACGTTCCACGGGTTGCGGGTGGGGCCGTAGGCGGAGTTCTCGGTCGACGAACCCATCGCGAACTCGTCCATGTTGGTCTTACCCAGAATCGGGATGCCCGCGGCGCGCAACCGCGAAGTGACGGTGGCGTCGTAAGGCGAACGCCAGCCCTCGAGGATCTTGGACCCGCAGGTGGTGGGCATGTCGACGGTGGTGAAGACGTCCTTGAGCGCCAGCGGCACGCCGGCGAGCGCCGAGGGCGGCCGCCCGCCGGCTGCGATGGTTTCGTCGACGACGGCCGCCGCACCCAGCGCCTCGTCGGCCGCTACGTGCAGGAACGCGTGGTAGCGGTCGTCGGTTGCCTCGATCTGCTGCAGGCACGCCCGGGTGACCTCGACCGACGACAGCTCCTTGGCGGCGATACGCGCGGCGAGCGTCGCGGCGTCGGATCGGATGATTTCGTTCACTCGCTGTCTCCCAGGATCTGCGGCACCGCGAAGCGACCATCAGCGGCTTCGGGCGCCGCCGCCAGCGCTTCTTCCTGCGTCAGGCAGGGCGCCGGCTCGTCGGGACGCGTGACGTTGACGTCTTTGAGCGGGTTGTCGGTCGGCTCGACGCCGGTGACGTCGACCGCCTGCACCTGGCTGACATGGGTGAGGATGGCGTCGAGCTGACTGGCGAAGCTGTCTAGCTCGCCATCGGTCAACGCCAGCCGGGACAGCCGGGCCAGGTGCGCAACCTCGTCGCGGGAGATCTGAGACACGAGCCAAAAGCCTAACGGGGTCCGGACCGCGCACGTGAAGCTGGCCGCGGTCCTGCGGAAATGCAGTCCACGCAGCGCTGTGTAAAAGTGTTGGCCGTGCCGTCGTATCTGTTGCGCATCGAGCTGGTCGACCGCCCAGGCAGCTTGGGCTCGCTGGCGGTGGCGCTCGGCTCGGTGGGTGCCGACATCCTGTCGCTGGATGTGGTGGAGCGCAGCGCCGGCTTTGCGATCGACGACTTGGTCATCGAACTGCCGCCGGGCGCGATGCCGGACATGCTGATCACCGCGGCCGAGTCGCTCTCCGGCGTCCGGGTGGACAGCGTGCGTCCACACACCGGCCTGCTGGAAGCCCACCGCGAGCTGGAGCTGCTCGACCACATCGCCACGGCCGAGGACAACGCCTCGCGCATGCAAGCTCTGGTCGACCAGGCGCCCAAGGTGTTGCGCGTCGGTTGGTGCACCGTGGTGCGCAGTTCGGATGGGGAACTACTGCGCCTTGCCGCCAGCCCGGGCGCTCCGGAGACCAAGGCGGATTCCGCGCCGTGGCTGCCGATCGAACGCGCGATGACGCTGGACAACACGGCCGAGTGGGTACCGCAGGCGTGGCGCGACATGGACACCACGATGGTCGCGGCGCCGTTGGGCGACCCGAACACGGCGGTGGTGCTGGGCCGGCCGGGCCCGGAATTCCGGCCTTCAGAGGTGGCCCGGCTCGGTTATCTGGCCGGGATCGTGGCGACGATATTGGGCTGATTTCCCTTGGTGCTCAACGCGATTTAGGCATAACCGCCGGGTCGTCGTCATCCCACAGCAGCAGCTGGCGAACGGCGGAGCGGGGCCCGTAGGGTCGCAGCATCGTGCTTGCCGGCCGCGGGCGCACCAGTTGGGGCCACCAGAACCACCGTCCGAGAAGCGTTGCGACGGAAGGCGTCATGAACGACCGCACGATCAGCGTGTCGAACAGCAAGCCGAGGCCGATGGTGGTCCCGATTTGGCCGAGCACCAGGAAACCGCTGAAGACGAAGGCACACATGGTGACCGCGAAAACGATGCCGGCGGAGGTGACCACCGAACCGGACCCCGCCATCGCACGGATGACTCCGGTCTTCAGGCCGGCAGGGATTTCTTCCCTGAAGCGTGAGATCAACAGCAGGTTGTAGTCGGATCCGACTGCCAGCAACAGGATTACGGCGAGGGCAAGCACGACCCAGTACAGCTGAATGCCGAAAATGTACTGCCACACCAGTACAGACAGCCCGAACGAGGCGCCCAGCGACAGTGCCACCGTGCCGACGATGACCAGCGCGGCGATCAAGCTTCGGGTGATGATCATCATGATCAGCAAGATGAGACTCAGCGCCGCGAATGCCACGATCAAAAGGTCGTACTTGGCACCTTCCTGGATGTCCTTATAGGTCGCGGCGCTGCCGCTCAGGTAGAGTTTGGCGCTGGACAACGGCGTGCCCTTCAACGCCTCGTGCGCCGCTTTCGCGATCGGCTCGATGTGTGAAATGCCCTCGGTGGTAGCAGGATCGCCCTCATGGGTGACGATCATCCGCACGGCTTTGCCATCGGGTGACATGAACAACTTCAACCCGCGCTTGAAGTCGGGGTTGGCGAAGACCTCGGGCGGCAGATAGAAGGTGTCGTCGTTTTTCGCCGCGTCAAAGGCCCGCCCCAGCGCCGTCGCGTTGTCGATCGCGGCGGCCGTCTGCGCGTAGATGCCGGACAAGGTGGCGTAGTTCGCCAGGGTCAGGTCGCGATTGGTCTCCTGGCTTTGGATCTGGGGCGGTATCAGCGCGGTCAGTTTCGGTTGCAGCGCATCGAGTCTGTCCAAGGTCGCGACGAGGTCTTCGAATTTCGCGCTGAGTTGGTCGGTGGCGTCCAGGGCTTCGAACACCGACCGCATCGCAGCGCAGGCCGGGATGTCGTAACAGTGCTTCTCCCAATAGAAGTAGCTTCGAATCGGCCGTAGGAAGTCGTCGAAATCGGCGAGCTTGTCGCGCAGGTCCTGGATTGTGACGATCGTGTCGTGAAAGTTCTGGGTCTCGCTGTGCGTGGCGGCGGCGAGTTGCTGCTGCAGGACGTACTGCTGCTTGAGGATGTTGATCGTCTTCGACAACTCGTTGGCTTGCTTGAGGGCGTCGTCGGCCCGATCCCGTTGGTAGCCAAGGTTTTGCTGCTGGGCGGCGCTGGAATTACTGACCACGAACGCGAGCGAGCTGTGGACGAGCGGCGTGCCCAGGGGCCTGGTGATGGTCTGCACTTGAGCGACCCCGGGGACGTGGAATACCGCCTTGGCCACCTTATCGATCACCAGCATGTCGGCCGGGTTGCGCAGGTCGTGATCCGCCTCCACCATCAGCAATTCGGGCTCCAGCCGGGCGCGCGAGAAGTGCTTCTCCGCTTCGGTGTAACCGACGTTGGCCGGCGCGCTGGCGGGCATGTAGGGGCGAGTGTCGTAGCTGGTCTTGTATCCGGGCAGGGCGATCAGACCCACCAGGGCGAGCGCGCTGGCGCCTGCGAGAACGGCGCCGGGCCAGCGGACGATGGCGGTGCCGATCCGCCGCCATCCGCGGGTTCTCATCGCCCGCTTTGGGTCGAAGATGCCCGCCATGGCGCCCAGCGTGAGGACGGCCGGCCCCAGGGTGAGCGCGGCGCACAACGCTACCAAGACACCCAACGCGGCGGGAACGCCGAGGCTTTGGAAGTAGGGCAGCCGGGTGAAACCCAGACAGGCCGTCGCGCCGGCTACGGTCAGCCCGGAACCCAAGACGATGTGCGTGGTGCCGTGATACATGGTGTAGAAGGCGGTTTCGCGATCTTCACCGGCCGAGCGCGCTTCCTGGTAGCGGCCCACGAAAAATATCGCGTAGTCCGTTCCGGCGGCAATCACCAAGAGCGTCAGGATATTGGTCGCATAGGTCGACAGATCGATAATCCCGGAGTTGCCGAGAAAGGCGACAAGGCCTCTGGCGGCGGACATTTCGATCAAGACCGTTCCAAGGACGAGCAGCGTGGTCAGCACCGAGCGATACACGAAGAACAACATCAACGCGATCATCCCGACGGTGATCGTGGTGACCTTCGCGGTCCCCTTGCTGCCCACGTCGAACTGATCCGAGATCAGCGGCGCCGCGCCGGTCACGTAGGCCTTCACCCCCGGCGGCGGTTGGGTGTGTTCGACGATGTCGCGCACGGCGCCGACGGCTTCGTTAGCCTGCGCCGAACCTTGGTTGCCCGAAAGGAAAACCTGAACGTAGGCGGCCTTGCCGTCGCTGCTCTGCGATCCAGCCGCGGTCAGGGTGTCACCCCAGAAGTCCTGAACATGCTCGACGTGCTTCTTGTCCTGCTCGAGCTTGCGGATCATCGCGTCGTAGAAGCGGTGGGCGTCGTCGCCGAGCGGCTTGTCACCTTCCAGGACGACCATGGCCGAGCTGTCTGTGTCGAACTCGTGGAACACCTGACCGATGCGTTTGATCGCCTTGAGCGACGGGGCGTCGGGTGAGTTCAGTGCGACATTGTGGGATTTCCCAACCTCTTCCAGCTGCGGCACCGCGATGTTCGTGATGGCGGCCAGCGCCACCCAGAACAGCAGGATCGGCAACGCGAGCCGGCGGATGGCGCGCGGCACGAAGGGCCGCGACGGTTGCTGGTTACTCATCCCGACTTGTCCAGGCAGAAGGTGTAGGCATCGACTTTGTTAACGGTCCGTTGGTCTTTCACTTCGCCGTTGACGATGATGCGGCAGCCGAGGGTGTCGCCGTTGCCCTGTGCCACGACGTTGGCGACAACCGCGGGCTCCGTTGTCGTGATCGTGAACGACCACGGCAGTGACGCATTTTTGACTTGCTGCGGTTGAGCATTGACGTCCAAATAGTTAATCGTGGCAGTTGCGCCCGGCACGCCGAAGACCTCGAGGACCACCTGCTTGGGGTTGAACGGAACGATCTCGTTGGAAAGACCACTGTTTCCCGCAGTGTTGTTGTGCGAGCCGAAGATTCCGTGCAGGCGGTAGATAGCGAAGGCCGCGACCGTAAGGACAACAACCGCCACCAGGGCCATCCACCGTCTTGCGACGAAGGTGGAAATCGAAATCGCCTTCACCCCCCAGGCCCTCTCGACGGTCGGGCGTCACGATAACTCTAGGGCCACGACAGCTATCTGACGCAAGCCCGTTCGACAGCTATCACGGTACGGTACGGGACCGTACTCTACAAGAGACGCATGCGTACACATTTCGACCGGCGGTTGGTGTCTAACCGTTCAATCGGGTCAGGCCCGGGATGACGACCTCGTCGACGAGAAGCTGGACCGTCGCGTGGTCGGGTGGCTGGCTGGGAATGATGGATCGGAAGATCAGGTAGCCGGGCAACAGGTCCCAGAGCTCATCGTTGATGGCGTTAGCGCGGATCTCACCCCGGTCGACCGCCTGCTGCAGGATGCGCTGCATCAGGGCCTTGCGCTGGTCGAGGAACTGATGCTGCAAGGCGTCGTTGAGCGCCGGGTGGCGCGAGGCTTCGAGCAGCACCGCGCGAATGGTGCTCGCATGCTGGTTGCCCTGCTCGCAGATCATTTCCCCCATCCTCACCAGATCGCCCCGCAAGGTGCCGGTGTGCGGCGGGACCGCGACCTGACGGATGCCCTCGGTGAAGGCCGCCAACACCAGTTCGGCCTTCGAGGGCCAGCGCCGGTACACCGTGGCTTTGCTGGCGCGAGCGACGCCGGCCACGGCGTCCACCGTCAACCGGTCATAGCCGTGTTCCTGCAGCAGCCGCAACGTCACCGCTAAAATCTCGGCCTCGCGCGGAGTCCACGGGGACTCCCCCGCGCACCGGTCGGCCGGCTGGGTCATAGCGCCCACCATAGAACCGTTCGCGGCAGGGCGCGGCTACTCGGGCGCAGCCGCCCCGGCGGATCCCTCGGCCAGGAGCCGGCTGAACCCTTCCTCATCGAGGACCGGCACGCCGAGCTCAACGGCCTTGTCGTACTTGGACCCCGGTGAATCCCCGGCGACGACGTAGTCGGTTTTCTTCGAGACCGAACCGGCGGCCTTTCCCCCGCGCGCGACGATCGCCTCCTTGGCGTCGTCGCGGGAGAAACCGGCCAGCGAACCGGTGACCACCACCGTGAGCCCCTCGAGTGTGCGCGGCACGCTGGCGTCGCGCTCGTCGGCCATCCGCACCCCGGCATCGCGCCACTTGTCCACGATCGCGCGATGCCAGTCGACGGTGAACCACTCGGTGAGCGCTGCGGCGATCGTCGGCCCGACACCCTCGACAGCGGCCAGCTGCTCGGTCGACGCCGACATGATCGCGTCGAGGCTGCCGAACTCGGTCGCCAGGGCACGCGCGGCCGTCGGCCCGACATGCCGGATCGACAGTGCCACCAGCACCCGCCACAGCGCCACCTTCTTGGCCTTGTCCAGATTGTCGAGAAGCCGTTTGCCGTTGGCGGACAACGCGCCCGCCTTCGTTCGGAAGAGGTCGGTGCGCAACAGGTCGTCCTCGGTGAGGGCGAAAAGGTCGCCCTCGTCGGCGATCACCCCGGCCTTCAGCAGCGCGATGGCCGCCTCGTAACCGAGCCCCTCGATGTCCAGCGCACCGCGGCCGGCGACATGGAAGACCCGCTCCCGCAGCTGCGCCGGACAGGATCGGGCATTGGGACAGCGAATGTCTGCATCGCCTTCTCTGGCCGGGGCCAACGGGGTTCCGCACTCGGGACACGTGGTGGGCATGACGAATTCGCGTTCCGACCCGTCCCGCAAGTCGACGACGGGACCCAGCACTTCGGGGATCACGTCGCCGGCCTTGCGGATCATCACGGTGTCGCCGATCAGGACGCCCTTGCGTTGCACCTCGGCGGCGTTATGCAGCGTGGCCAGCCCGACGGTCGACCCGGCCACTTTCACCGGGGTCATGAAGGCGAACGGTGTGACGCGTCCGGTGCGCCCGACGTTCACCCTGATGTCGAGCAGCTTGGTCTGCGCCTCCTGCGGTGGGTACTTGTAGGCAACCGCCCACCGCGGCGCCCGCGACGTGGTGCCCAGTCGGCGCTGCAACGCCACGTCGTCGACCTTGACCACCACGCCGTCGATCTCGTGGGCGATGTCGTAGCGATGCTCGCCCCAATAGGCGATCCGGTCCTGCACGGCGGCGCGGCCGCTCACCCGGGTCGTCTGCTCCGCCACCGGCAGCCCCCACGCGTGCAGCGCGCTGTAGGCCTCGTGCTGGGTTTTGAACGAGAACCCCTCGGTGCGTCCGATGCCGTGGCAGATCATCCGCAGCCGGCGCCGTGCGGTGACGGCCGGATTCTTCTGGCGCAGCGAGCCGGCCGCGCTGTTGCGTGGATTGGCGAACGGCGCCTTGCCCTCCTCGACCAGGCTGGCGTTGAGCGCCTCGAAGTCGGCGAGCAGAAAGAACACCTCGCCGCGGACCTCGAGTAGGCCGGGTATCGGGAAGTCGTCATTGGCGGTAAGCCGTTCGGGCACATCGTCGATGGTGCGCGCATTGAGCGTGACGTCCTCGCCGACCCGCCCGTCGCCCCGCGTCGCGGCGCGTTCCAGCCGGCCGTCGCGATACACCAGCGACAACGCCACCCCGTCGATCTTGAGCTCGCACAGATAATACGGATCGGCACCGACCTCGTTCTCGACGCGGTTAGTCCAGGCGATGAGCTCCTCGGTGTCGAAGACGTCGTCCAGGCTCAACATCCGCTCGAGGTGCGCCGCCTCGCCAAATTCGGTGGCAAAGCCGGCGCCGCCGACCAGCTGGGTCGGGGAATCGGGGACGGTGAGCTCCGGATAGCGATTCTCCAGCGCCAGCAACTCGTTGAACATCTTGTCGAACTCCGCATCGGAGACGATCGGAGCGTCCTTGATGTAGTAGCGGAACTGGTGGCCACGGACCTCATCGGCCAGGTCCTGCCACTGCCGGCGCACCTCGGCCGATACCGAATCAGCTTCTGCTGAGCTCACCTTGGCAGGCTATCCGAGGACACCGACGCAAAACCCGGCGCGCTCAGTCCTCCACGTAGGACCGCAACCGATCGACCGCGGCATCCCACCGGCGGGACAGCTGGCTCAGGTAGTCGCTGGCCGAGGCCAGCGGTTGGGTCTGCACCGTCCAGACGCGCTCGCGACCCCGCCGGGTGCTGGTTACCAGCCCGACGGACTCCAACAGCTGCAGGTGCTTGGTGGCCGCCTGCCGGGTGACCGGTATGACGCTGGTGACCTGGGAGGTCGAACTCGGGCCCCGATCGCAGAGGCGCACGATGATGCGCAGCCGGTTGGGATCGCCCAGCGCATCGAAGAGCGGCGCGTCGACGGCGACACGTCCGCTCATGCCCGGACGCCTTCGATGTACTTGCGCACCAGCGTGGTCTGGATCGCCCAGCCCTCGCCGTTGGCGTCGAACGCTTGCCCGCGGCGCGCCTCCGGAATCGCCTCGAAACCGGACTCGGTGATGGTCAGCAGCACGCCGTCGGGTTGCTCGGACAGGGTGAACTCGACGAGCGTGGTCGGCTCCCGGTCGTAGTCCACATCCGGGTCGATGGCGAACGGATGCCAGCGGTAGGCGAACCGGCGCTGCGGCTCGACGGCAACAATCTGCCAGGTGCTCTGCACTCCGGCATGCGCCTCCTGGCGCTTGGCGACCTCGCTGTCGACGGTGGTCGGGCTGATCGCGGCGGTCACCGGTTTTCCGGCGACGAACGGCCCGTCGAAGCGCACCCCGAACCAGCGGCCGAACTCCTCGGCGTCACTGATCGCCCGCCACACCCGCTCGAGCGGCGCGCGCAGCACCACATGCTTTTCAATCTTCATATGCAACCTCCTGGTTGCGTATGAGTTGAGCACAATGCGGCCCAAAGCGCAACCAGAAGGTTGCTTATCGAATGGCGTCCGGGTCGTCGGCGAACACCTCGGCCGCCTTGCGGGCGAGTTCGATCGCGGTGCGGGCCCACTGGGTCGTCGCCCCCGCCAGACCACACGCCGGGGTGACGCCGATCCGGTCGCGCAGCGCCGAGCGGGCGAAGCCGAGACGATCGGTCACCGCGACGAGCCCGGCGGCCACCTCTTCGGCGGATGGCCGCTGCGCCGGGGCGGTGGACGCAACCACCCCGAGCATGACCGTGCGACCCGATTCGACGAAGGCGGCGATACCGTCGAGGTCCGATGCTCGCAGCGTTCCCGCATCCACCGAGACCGCGCCAATCATGCTGCGTTGCAACATGTCCCACGGAAGCCCGGGTGCACAGCTATGCAGCAGCACGCCATCCCCCACGACGCCCGCGCAGGTGTCGAGGAGGGCGCCGGCCACCGCTTCGTCGAGCGGCGCCACCGGGCTCAGGGAGGTCACGCCGGTCAGCCGCCCGCTCAACGCTTTCGGCAACGACGGCTCGTCGAATTGCACCACCACCGGTGTCTCGAGTCGCCGGGCCAGGCTCGCCCGATGCGCGGCAACGCCTTCGGCCAGCGATGCTCCCAGGTCCCGCAGGGCGCCGGGGTCGGTGATCGCCCGGTGCCCGTTGGCCAATTCGAGCTCGGCGGCCAGCGTGATCGGGCCCGGGGCCTGGACTTTGACGACTCGGTCGCCGCCGCGCAGGCCGGCGCCATCCCAGGCCTCTTCCAACGCGTCCATGTCCTCGTCGAGCAGGCTGACGGCCCGGCGGGTGACGGCGCCGGGCCGCGCCGCGACGCGGTAGCCGCGTGGCACCGTGTCGATGGCCACGTCGATCAGCAGTGCCCCGGCCCGGCCGAGGACGTCGGCGCCCACTCCTCGGGCCGGCAATTCGACGATGTGCGCCAGCGCATCCGCCAATTCACCGACAACGATCTCGGCGGCCTCGCGCGCGGCGAGGCCGGGCCACGATCCAACGCCGCTGGCCCTCGCAAAGGGATTCGCCAAAACACTCACCAGGCAACCGTATTCGACGCCGTATCGCGCGTGCGCCCCCAGGGGTGTTTCCCGTGCGCGCGCACGGGTAGTTTCGACGCAAAAGGGGTGCCAAAGGTTGTCGCGGACGGTGAGATTGATCCGGCCACTGCTGCTGTGCGGTGCAGTGGTGCTGGCGACTGCGTGCACCAGGGTGGTGGACGGGGCCGCGGTCGCCGGATCCGGCGCCGATCGCAGGGTCGTACAGGGCGTGAATGTCGACACGGCCCTGTTGGATCAGTCGCGCATGCGCGCGATCACCGGCGCCGGCGAGCATCTGACGATCATCCCGTCGATGGACGGTACCGCGCCGGTGGACATCGACGCGCTCGCCGACACCGCTCCGCGGGAATGCCGGTTCATCTACGCCGAGACGGCGACGTTCGGGTCCGAGATCGAGCAGTTCCACAAGACGAGCTTCCAAGACCCGCCCGACGGCGCGCTGATCTCCGAGGGCGCCGCGGCCTACCGCGACACCGACACCGCCCGGCGCGCCTTCAGCGCCCTGGTCGCCACGGTCGGGAACTGCGCGAGCGACTCGGCCGGCCAGATGTACGTCGGCGACTGGAATGCCGACGCCACCACGCTGCACCTGCGGCCCGGCGGTTGCGGCCGCGACTATCGGATCCTGTCGGTGGCGATGCTGGAAGTCACCTTCTGCGGCTTCGCGCAATCGGTGTCCGACATCGTGATGACGAACATTGCCGCGAATATCCCTGGCTAGCTTGGGTTTACCGACGGGTGGCGGCGATGATGGCGCTGCCGAGAACTTCGTCGCCGTCGGGGTCGGGCCGGTAGAGCACCAGCGTCTGGCCGCGGGCCACCCCCCGCAGCGGCACGCGCAACCGCACCACGAGATCGTCGCCGATCAATTCTGCGACCGCATCGGCTATCTCACCGTGCGCCCGCACCTGAACCGCGCACGGAAGCGGGCCTGACGGCGCGGCTCCGGTGGTGAATACCGGTGCCCGCCCGATTAACTCATGCACCTCGAGGTCGGCCGCCGCACCCACCTCGACGGTCCCGGTATCCGCATCGATTGCCGTCACGTAGCGCGGGCGCCCGTCTGGCCCCGGGCCGGCGATGCCGAGTCCCTTGCGCTGCCCGATGGTGAAACCGTGCACGCCATCGTGCTCGGCCAGCACCGCGCCATCGGTATTGACCACAGAGCCGGGGCGGACCCCGATGCGCTCACCCAGAAAGGCCCGGGTGTTCCCCGACGGTATGAAGCAGATGTCGTGGCTGTCCGGCTTTTCCGCGACCGCCAGGCCCAGACGGGCGGCCTCGGCGCGAATCTGCGGCTTGGGGGTGTCCCCGATCGGGAACGCGGCATGGCGCAACTGCTCGGCGGTCAACACGGCCAGCACGTAGGACTGGTCCTTGTCCCGATCGACGGCCCGGCGCAGCCGCCCACCGGACAGGCGCGCGTAGTGACCGGTGACGACCGTATCGAAACCCAGCGCGAGGGCTTTCGCCGACAACGCCGAGAACTTGATGCGCTGATTGCAGCGAATACATGGGTTGGGCGTCTCGCCGCGCGAATACGAGGACACGAAATCGTCGATCACGTCGGCCTGGAACCTCTCCGCGAAATCCCATACATAGAACGGGATTCCGAGGACATCAGCCACGCGGCGCGCGTCCGATGCGTCCTCCTTCGAGCAGCAGCCCCGCGAGCCCGTGCGCAACGTGCCGGGCGACCTGGACAGTGCCAGGTGCACACCGACCACGTCGTGTCCGGCGTCGACCATCCGGGCGGCGGCCACCGACGAGTCGACGCCACCGCTCATGGCGGCAAGAACCTTCACTTACGAAGCCCCCGCAGCGGCCAGCGTGGCCCGTCGTGCACGATCCACCGCGCCGGGCAGCGCCTGCAGCACTGCGTCGACGTCGGCGTCAACACTGTTGTGCCCCAAGGAGAGTCGTAAAGAACCGCGAGCACTCGTCGGATCCGCACCCATCGCAATCAGGACGTGCGACGGCTGTGCGACACCGGCGGTGCACGCCGACCCGGTCGAACACTCGATTCCGTTGGCGTCCAAGAGCATCAACAGCGCGTCGCCTTCACAGCCGCGGAACGTGAAGTGCGCGTTGCCGGGAAGTCGCCGCGGGTCGCGGGCCCCGTTGAGGCTGACGTCCTCGATGTCGGCCAGGACCCGGTCGACGAGGCGATCGCGCAGCGCCCGCAGCCGGGCGCTGCTGGCCTCGAGTCCGTCCACCGAGATCTGGGCCGCGGTTGCCATCCCGACGGCGCCCGCGACATCTGCGGTGCCCGAACGGATGTCACGCTCCTGCCCGCCGCCGTGCGCCAGCGGTACACAGGCGATGTCGCGGCGAAGCAACAGCGCGCCCACGGCCGGCGGACCGCCGAACTTGTGCGCGGCGACGCTCATCGCCGACAGGCCGCTGGCGGCGAAGTCGACCGGCAGCTGCCCCACCGCCTGAACGGCGTCGCTGTGCATCGGGACCCCGAAATCGGCCGCCACGGCGGCAAGTTCGGCGGTCGGCATCACGGTTCCGACCTCGTTGTTGGCCCACATCACCGACACCAGTGCGACATCGTCGTGACCCTGCAACGCCTCGCGCAGCGCCGCTGCCGACACCGAGCCGTCGGCAGCGGTCGGCAGCCAGGTCACCTCGGCACCCTCGTGTTCGGCCAGCCAGTTCACCGAGTCCAGCACGGCATGGTGTTCGACCTCACTGGTGATGATGCGGCGGCGACGTGGCTCGGCATCGCGGCGGGCCCAGTAGATGCCCTTGACGGCCAGGTTGTCGCTCTCGGTGCCGCCGGCCGTGAAGATCACCTCCGACGGGCGCGCGCCCAGCCTGTCGGCGATCAGCTCCCGGGATTCCTCGATGCGACGCCGCGCCGCCCGGCCGCTGGTGTGCAGCGAGGAGGCATTGCCGACCGTTCCGAGGACGGCAGTCATCGCCTCGATGGCGGCAAGGTGCATCGGGGTTGTGGCGGCGTGATCGAGGTAGACCATGACGCGCCCCAGAATACCGGCCCGCCGGTTTGCTCAGGCCACCAGCATGTGGCCGTGACCAGGGTGGCGGGACCGCCCCACGCCGACCGCGGACTGGCAGCGGCCGGCCAGGGCCCGCCGATCGGTCCCCGGCAGCTGCAGCGATTCGACGTGCACCCGCGCCAGCGTGCGCTGCACGGCGAGCAGCCGGCGGATCGACCCCAGCAGTGTCTCCTCGCCGACGAAGGCCGGGACCGTCGATACGCTGCCGTCGACGTGGTGGTAGGCCAGCCTAAGCGGCTGCACCGGACGGCCGGCGTCGATCGCCGCCTGGAACATCGCCGGGTAGAACGCCCCGGAGTCCAGGCCACACCAGGTGGTGCCCTCCGGGAAGCACACAACGGTCTGGCCGGCCCGCAGCCGGCGGGCGACGGTGTCCACCACCCCGGGCAGCCGCCGCAGGCTCGACCTCTCGATCAGGATGATCTTCAGGATTCGGGCCACCACCCCCACCGCGCGGCCGGTGAACATGTCGGCGCGCGCGACGAACGACCCGGGCAACACCGCACCGATGGCGAAGACGTCCAGCCACGACATGTGCGGGCTGACCACCAGAACACCGCGCAGGTTGCGAATCGGGTTGCCTGTGACCGTGATGCGGATACCGAAGCAGCGCAGCACCAGCCGGCAGTAGATGCGCTGCACGCGCGTGCGGCCCGGCAGCGGCACCGCCAGCAGCGGCAACCCGGGTGCCAGCAGCAGCGCCAACATAATGCGAAGCGATACCCGTGCCGTCACCAACAGCCGCCGCGATCTGACGCCGTCGCCGCAGCTCACGCACCCCGCATCGCACGATGCACGCGGAAGCCAGGAGTGCCCGGTGCCCGCGAGAGAGCTCATCGCGCGCCGGCCATCTCAGAAGCCGCCGATACCGACCGGAGTCGCTTCAGATATCGGGTATCGGCCCGCCGTTTGTCCAGCAGGACGCAGAAATCCCCGACCCCGAAATCCGGGTCGTGCGCCGGCTGACCGCAGACCTGGGCACCCAGCCGCAGGTAGCCGCGCATCAGCGCGGGGACCGACGGCCGCGCCGGCGCGGGGATGTCGTCGATCGGCCTCCCGTCGACGACCACCGGCCGGTGCGGGTGCACCGTGTACTGCGGCGGTGCGGCGTGCCGACTCAGGATGAAGTCGCGGACGCCACGCAGCTGGCTGCCGGGGGCTTGGGCGTCCGGGTCGTCGGAGTCGCTGCCAATGGGTACCGACACGCACCCCGTCACGTAGTCGTAGTCGCAGCGGTCCAGGTAGGCCAGGATGCCCGCCCACATCAGCAGCACCACTGCGCCGTTGCGGTGGCCGTCGCGCACCACGGCGCGGCCCATTTCCACCAGCGACGGCCTCAGCGGGTCGAACGCGCGAAGGTCGAATTCCGTCTCGGTGTACAGACCGCCGGCCGCAATGGCGCCCGCCGGTGCCAGCATTCGGTAACAACCCGCCAGTTCACCGGTCGCGTCGTCGCGGACCAGCAAGTGGTCGCAGAACTCGTCGAACCTGTCAACGTCCCGTTGTCCTTGCGCTCCCGGGAGTGTGAAGCCGGGTGTGCTGGTGAACACGTCGTACCGGAGCCGCTGGGCCGCCTCGACCATGCCGGGGTCGGTGGACAACAACAGCGAGTAACGGGGACCGTCCGACGTACTGACGCCGTCCGGTATGTCGCTGGGTATCAGGACAGAAGCAATGCTCATGTAAACCAACGTTGCTTAACCGATGAGCTAGTCGGCATCGTCGCTGTAACGTGTCCGTGCACGCCAGGTGACGAAATGTCGCAGCACAGGCTGCCTGGTCAAGCCGTTTTCGGCGCGAAATCCCCCAAACCCGGCTTCAGGCCGGCGATTCGTTTGCTGAGCAGCGAATCTGGGACCGAGTACGCCGCCATGACGTACAGGTGAGATCATGTTCCGCCGCCAACAGCCCCGCCGTGTTGAGGATTGCTAGCCGTTACGGATAGCTGGGCACGGGCCACCCGCGCCGGTGCAAGAGCAACGTGCGGTACCGCGTCCGCAAACTCGGCGGCCCCGCCTCCGATTGACACCGCCGCGACGGTCGTTAAGTTAGTGAACAGATCAATCGGCTACCGCGGTCAAGCCGTGGCCGCTTCCGGTAGGCCGGTCAACGTGTTGCGAAAACCGATTCGGATTCTTGATGAGCAACATTCGCGCTGAGAAGAACTCGGACTCACGCCGCTGGTGTTTCGCCGACCAACTCGGCCCGCACTTCCTGGACCATCCCGACCAACCGGTATTGCTGATCGAGTCCCGGGCAGCGTTCGAACGCAACCGGTTTCACCGCCGCAAGGCGCATCTGGTGCTGTCCGCGCTGCGCCACCGCGCGGCTGAACTCGGCGACCAGGCCCTGTTCCTGCAAACCCGTACCTACCGGCAGGCGCTGGATCAGGTCACCGACCGGATCAGCGTGTGTCAACCCACCTCGTGGGCGGCCGATCGGTTCGTCCGATCAATACCGGAGGTCGACGTGTTACCCGCACGCGGATTCTGCACGGGCCGAACCGAATTCGACGAGTGGGCCAGGCGCCAGCACACCCTGAGGCTGGAGAATTTCTACCGCGACGCGCGCCGCCGGTTCGACGTGTTGATGGACGGCGACCAGCCCGCCGAGGGACGGTGGAACTTCGACGCCGACAACCGGGAACCGGCTCCCAAGGACACCGACGCGTTGGGGGTGCCCGCGCCCTGGCTACCCGAAGAGGATGAGATCGACGAGCAGGTGCGTGCGGATCTGGACCGCTGGGAAGCCGACGGAGACGTCTCCTTCGTCGGCCACGACGGCCCGCGCGAATTTCCCGTCACCGCAACCGAAGCCCTCGCCGCCCGCAAGGTTTTCTTGCGAGATCGATTGCCGCACTTCGGTCCTCACGAAGACGCGATGCTCAGTGGCGATCGGTTCATGGCACACAGCCTGTTGTCTGCGCCGATGAACCTGGGCTTGCTGGACCCGTTGGACTGCGCGTATGCGGCCGAAGAGGCCTACCGCTCCGGGCATGCCGCATTGGCGAGCGTCGAGGGTTACATCCGCCAACTGATCGGGTGGCGCGACTATATCTGGCATGTCTACTGGCATTTCGGTACCGGCTATCGGCGCCGCAACGCGCTCAATGCGCACGCCCGGCTGCCCAAATGGTTCTCCGACCTGGACGCCGACGCTCTGGACGCGCGCTGTCTCAAGGACGTGCTGGCCCAGGTGCGCGATCACGGCTGGGTGCACCACATTCCGCGCCTGATGGTGTTGTCCAATTACGCACTGCAGCGGGGCTGGAATCCGGCCGCGGTCACCGACTGGTTTCACCGAAGCTTCGTGGATGGCTACGAGTGGGTGATGGTGGCCAACGTCGTCGGCATGTCGCTGCACGCCGATGGCGGGCTGATGGCGACCAAGCCGTACGCCGCCGGCGGCGCCTACATCAACCGGATGAGCGACTACTGCGGGCAGTGCCGGTATCGGCCCAGCGAGCGCGTCGGCGACCACGCCTGCCCGTTCACCGGGGGCTATTGGTGGTTTCTGGACCGCAACCAGCAGCAGCTGGTGGGCAACCGGCGGATGAACCAGCCGCTGGCCGGCCTGCGCCGGCTCAAGGATTTGGACGAGGTGCGCGAACAGCAGCGCCGGCTGGGTGGTCACGCGCCATGACGGGCATCGTGCTCACGGCCGACAAACTGATCGCAGCGCCGCCGTCGGCGGTGTGGGATTTGTTGGTCGATCTCGACGCGTGGCCGAAGTGGGGTCCGACGATTCGGCGGGCCCGACTCGACGAGCCCCATTCCGAACTCGGTTTGCACGCAACAGGAACCGTGCAGACCTCGCTGGTAGTCGCGGTGCCGTTCGTGGTCACCGAATTCGAGCCGGGCCGCCACTGGGCGTGGAGTGTGGCCGGCGTGCCGGCGACCCGACACGCGGTCCAGGCACTGGGTGACGTTGCGCGCGTGAGCATTTCGGTTCCGTGGTGGGCCGCGCCGTACCTGACGGTGTGCTCCATCGCGGTGCGCCGCATCGATGCGATGCTGACCGGCACGTAGCACTCGGCAGCCGCCGCGCGCAGACCGATAGGCCACTTTCTACTGCGATATCACCTGCGATATCGGATTTGAAAACCACACGGTGGTCCGCCCGTGGTGCGGTTGTGACGGCAAAGCGAAAGCCCCGACACGCTCCGAGCGTGTCGGGGCTTTCGGCCGAGATTTAGCCCTTGCGGGTCTTGACCGCCTCGGTCAGCTGCGGCGCGACCTTGAACAGGTCGCCCACCACGCCGTAGTCGGCGATCTCGAAGATCGGGGCCTCTTCGTCCTTGTTGACCGCGACGATGGTCTTGGACGTCTGCATGCCCGCCCGGTGCTGGATCGCGCCGGAGATGCCCAGCGCGATGTAGAGCTGGGGCGACACCGTCTTGCCGGTCTGACCGACCTGGAACTGGCCCGGGTAGTAGCCGGAGTCGACGGCGGCGCGCGAGGCGCCGACGGCGGCACCCAGCGAGTCGGCCAGCTCCTCGACCACGCTGAAGTTTTCCGCGCTGCCCACGCCGCGGCCACCGGACACCACGATCGTGGCCTCCGTCAGCTCCGGGCGGTCACCGGCGACGGCCGGTTCGCGGGACGTGATCTTGGTGGCGTTCTCGGCCGGAGCCGGCACGTCCACCTTGACCTCTTCGCCGGCGCCGGCGGACGGCTCGGCGTCGACGGCGCCAGCGCGCACCGTGATGATCGGGGTGTCGCCGTTGGCCTGCGACTCGACGGTGAATGCGCCACCGAAGATGGAGTGCGTCGCCTTGTTGCCCTCTTTCACCTCGACCACGTCGACCAGCAGACCGGATCCGATCCGGGCCGCCAGCCGTCCCGCGACCTCTTTGCCGTCGGCATTGGCGGACAGCAACACGGCGGCGGGCGCGTTCGACTCGGCCAGCGCGGCCAGCACGTCGACCACCGGGGTGATCAGGTATTTCTCGACGTCGTCGGACTCCGCGATGTAGATCTTGGCGGCACCCGCCTCTTTCAGCCCGTCGACCAGCGGCGCGGCCGTACCGGAGGGGCCCACCACGACGGCGGCCGGGTCGCCCAGCGCGCGGGCGGCGGTGATCAATTCGGAGGTGACCTTCTTCAGCGCACCTTCAGCGTGCTCAACGAGCACCAATACTTCAGCCATGGCTTAATTCGCTCTTCTCGTCTATGGGGGTGGGCTTAGATGATCTTCTCGCCGACCAGGTACTTGGCGATCTCGTTGCCGCCCTCGCCCTCGTCGGTGACCTTCTCACCAGCGGTCTTCGGCGGCTTCGGCGTCGCCGACAGCACGGTGGACCCGGCATTGGCCAGTCCGACCTCGTCGCCCTCGACCCCGATTTCGGCCAGGGTCAGCACCGTCACCTCTTTCTTCTTGGCGGCCATGATGCCCTTGAAGGACGGAAAGCGCGGTTCGTTGATCTTCTCGGTGACGCTGACCACGGCGGGCAGGCTGGCCTCGAGGGTGAAGACACCGTCGTCGGTCTCGCGCTCACCGGTGACCTTGCCGCCCTCGAGGGACAACTTGCGCAGGTGAGTGAGCTGCGGAAGACCCAGGTACTCGGCGATGATGGCCGGCACCGCGCCGCCGGTGCCGTCGGTGGCCTCGTTGCCCGCGATGACGAGCTCGGTGCCCTCGATGGTGCCCAGCGCACGCGCCAGTGCCCACGCGGTCTGCACGACGCAGGACCCGTGCAGGCCGTCGTCTTTGAGATGGACGGCCTTGTCGGCGCCCATCGACAGGGCCTTGCGGATCGCCTCGGCGGCGCGCTCTGGGCCCGCGGTCAGCACCGTCACCGAGCCGTCGCCACCCTCACGCTCGCGAATCTGCAGCGCCTCTTCGACGGCGCGCTCGTTGATCTCGTCCAGCACCGCGTCGGCAGCCTCGCGGTCCAGCGTGAAGTCGCCGTCAGTCAGCTTGCGCTCCGACCAGGTGTCTGGGACCTGCTTTATCAGGACCACGATGTTCGTCATGAGTCTGGTTCGTCCTCCTCGAAGGAGTCTCGCAGCAGTCGACCACGAGACATTCAGTACGCGTTTTGCAGCGCACGGTCGTGTTACTACTCGGTAACTTTGTGCGGCCTGCCTTCACACCATAGCGGGTCGTAGTGCACGTTCTTACGGCCTGCCTCCACGTCCGAGCGGCGGCTACCCACTTCACGGTTCGCGAATCCGACACTTCGCGTTAGCCTGCCTAATGCAATGAGCGCATTCGTCCCCGACGTCCCCCAACACAGCCCCGGCGGCCCCTCCCCGGAGGTAGACGCGGTGTTGACGCTGACGGGTGAGCGGACCATCCCCGATCTGGAGATCGAAAACTACTGGTTTCGCCGCCACGAGGTGGTCTACCAGCGGCTGGCCGCACGCTGCGCGGACCGCGAGGTGCTCGAAGCGGGTTGTGGCGAAGGTTACGGCGCCGATCTGATCGCGGGTGTCGCCCGCCGGGTCGTCGCCGTGGACTACGACGAGGCCGCGGTGGCCCACGTGCGCAGCCGCTACCCCCGGGTAGAGGTCATGCAGGCGAACCTCGCCGAGCTGCCGCTGCCCGACGCGTCGGTCGATGTCGTGGTGAACTTCCAGGTCATCGAGCATCTGTGGGATCAGGCACAGTTCGTGGCCGACTGCGCCCGGGTGCTGCGCCCGTCGGGCCTGCTGATGGTGTCCACTCCCAACCGGATCACCTTCTCCCCGGGCCGCGACACCCCGATCAACCCGTTCCACACCCGGGAACTCAACGCCGCCGAGCTGACCGAGCTGCTGGTCGACGAGGGTTTCGCCGACGTCTTGATCTTGGGGCTGTTCCACGGTCCCCGGCTTAAGGAGATGGACGCCCGGCACGGCGGGTCCATCATCGACGCGCAGATCGCCCACGCGCTGGCCGATACGCCGTGGTCCCGCGAGTTGACCGTGGACGTCGCCGCCGTCACCACGGGGGACTTCGACATGGTCGAGAGCGGCCAAGACGGCCACGACATAGACGCCAGCCTCGACCTGATCGCAATCGCGGTGCGCCCGTGAACACCGCGAATCCGGAACGGATTCCCGGCCTGTTCACCCTGGTCCTGCACACCCACCTGCCGTGGCTGGCCCACCACGGCCGCTGGCCGGTCGGCGAGGAATGGCTCTATCAATCCTGGGCGGCGTCCTACCTGCCGCTGATGCAGGTGCTGAACACACTGGCCGACGAGGATCGCCAGGGACTGATCACCCTTGGCGTCACCCCGGTGGTGAACGCCCAGCTCGACGACCCCTACTGCCTGGACGGCATGCATCACTGGCTGGCCAACTGGCGGCTGCGGGCGGCCGAGGCCGCCAGTGTGCGGTCCATTCCCCGCTCGAAGTCGACCGGCTTCCAGTCCTGTACACCAGAAGCGTTGCGGGACTTGGGCGTTCGGGAATCGGCCGAGGCCGACCGGGCGCTCGACGACTTCGCGACCTTATGGCGGCACGGCGGCAGCCCGTTACTGCGCACCCTGACCGATGTCGGCGCGGTCGAACTGCTCGGCGGCCCGCTGGCCCACCCCTTCCAACCGCTGCTGAACCCGCGACTGCGCGAGTTCGCGCTGCGCGAGGGCCTGGCCGACGCGCAGCACCGCCTAGGGGCGCGAAAAGGGCCGCGAAAAGGGCAAGGCCTGAACGGGATCTGGGCTCCCGAATGCGCTTACGCCCCCGGCCTGGAACGCGACTACGCCGCCGCGGGAGTCACGCATTTCATGGTCGACGGCCCGTCGCTGCACGGCGACACCGCGCTCGGACGGCCCGTCGCCGACAGTGACGTGGTCGCGTTCGGGCGCGACCTGCAGGTCAGTTACCGGGTGTGGTCACCGAAGTCCGGCTACCCCGGGCATGCCGCCTACCGCGATTTCCACACCTATGACCACCTCACCGGGCTCAAGCCGGCCAGGGTGACCGGCCGCAACGTGTCCTCGGAAGCCAAGGCGCCCTACGATCCCGAGCGCGCCGACCGCACGGTCGACATGCATGTGGCCGACTTCGTCGAGGTGGTCCGTAACCGGCTGCTGTCCGAATCGGAGCGCATCGGGCGCCCCGCCCACGTGGTCGCCGCCTTCGATACCGAGTTGTTCGGCCACTGGTGGTACGAGGGACCGACCTGGCTGCAACGCTTACTGCGGGCGCTGCCCGAGGCGGGAGTGCGGGTGGGCACGCTGAGCGACGCGATCGCCGACGGGTTCGTCGGTAGGCCGGTCGCCCTGCCGCCAAGCTCGTGGGGTTCGGGCAAGGACTGGCAAGTGTGGGCCGGCGAGAAGGTGGCCGACCTGGTCCAGCTCAACAACGAAGTGGTGGACACCGCGCTGAGCACCGTCGATAAGGCGCTCGCGCAGCGGGCGTCGCTGGACGGCCCGCTCCCCCGCGACCACGTCGCCGACCAGATCCTGCGGGAGACGCTGCTCACCGTCTCCAGCGACTGGCCGTTCATGGTGAGCAAGGACTCGGCCGCCGATTACGCCCGCTACCGCGCGCACCTGCACGCGCACGCCACCCGCGAGATCTCCGGGGCGCTGGCGTCGGGACGACGCGACACCGCACAGCGGCTGGCCGACGGATGGAATCGCGCCGACGGACTGTTCGGCGCCCTGGACGCACGCAGGCTGCCTCGATGACGTGGGCGGCCGCGTGAAGGTCCTGATGGTGTCGTGGGAGTACCCGCCGGTGGTCATCGGCGGCCTCGGCCGGCACGTCCATCACCTGTCCACCGCGCTCGCCGCGGCCGGGCACGAGGTCGTCGTGCTGGCCCGGCGGCCCACGGATACTGATCCCAGCACGCACCCGTCGACCGACGAGGTCGCCGAAGGGGTCCGGGTGATCGCGGCCGCACACGACCCGCACGAATTCACCTTCTCCCACGACATGATGGCGTGGACGCTCGCGATGGGCCACTCCATGGTCCGCGCCGCGCTATCGCTGAAGAAGCGGGGCAGCAACCGGCCGTGGCGCCCCGACGTGGTGCACGCCCACGACTGGCTGGTGGCCCACCCCGCGATCGCACTCGCCCAGTTCTATGACGTGCCAATGGTTTCCACGGTTCACGCCACGGAGGCCGGACGGCATTCCGGCTGGGTCAGCGGTGCGACCAGCCGTCAGGTGCACGCCGTCGAGTCGTGGCTGGTGCGTGAATCCGATTCGCTGATCACGTGTTCGGCGTCGATGACCGACGAGATCACCGAACTGTTCGGCCCCGGCCTGGCCGAGATCACCGTGATCTGCAACGGCATCGACGCGGAGCGCTGGCCGTTCGCCGAACGCCGGCCGCGCAGCGGGCCCGCCGAACTGCTCTATCTCGGCCGGCTGGAGTACGAGAAGGGCGTGCACGACGTCATCGCCGCGCTGCCGCGGATCAGGCGCACCCACCCGGGCACCACGCTGACCATCGCCGGTGAGGGCACCCAGCTGGGCTGGCTCGCCGAACAGGCCCGTAAACACCGGGTACTCAAGGCCATTCGATTCGTCGGGCATCTCGAACACGCGGAGCTGTTGGAAGTGCTGCATCGGGCCGACGCCGCGGTGCTGCCCAGTCACTACGAGCCGTTCGGGATCGTGGCGCTGGAAGCCGCCGCGGCGGGCACTCCGCTCGTGACGTCCGACATCGGCGGCCTGGGCGAGGCGGTCATCAACGGCCAGACCGGGGTATCGTGTCCGCCCCGAGACGTGGCCGGGCTGGCCTCGGCGGTGCGGACCGTGCTCGACGATCCTGATGCCGCGCAGCGACGCGCCCACGCCGCCCGGCAACGGCTGACATCCGATTTCGACTGGAAGACCGTGGCCGCCAGGACCGCACAGGTATATCTGGCGGCCAAGCGCGGCGAGCGACAACTGCAAGCGCGGCTGCCCATCGTCGAGCATGCCTTGCCGAACCGGTAGTGTTTTCCTAACGTCGGGAAGATGGGTCTTGAATTCTCCAGCGTCGTCGACGCGCCTATCACCGACGTCTTCGACTGGTACGCCAGGCCGGGCGCCTTCAATCGCCTCTCGCCGCCGTGGTCACCGATGCGGCTTATCAGCGAGGCCGATTCGCTCAAGGACGGGCGCGCGGTCCTCGCACTCCCGGGCGGCCTGCGCTGGGTCGCCGTTCACCAGCCGGACGGTTACGATCCGCCGCGGCGTTTCGTCGATGCCATCGGCGGTGACGGGATGGCCTCGCTTCCGGCGCGAATCGCCGTGCGCTGGCGCCACACTCATGAGTTCGAGGCCGTCAGCGGCAACCGCACCAGGGTGATCGACCGGGTGGACACACCGGTGCCCGCCTCGCTGTTGCGTTCCATGTTCGTCTATCGGCACCAACAACTTGCCGACGATCTCGCCACCCACCGGCTGGCCGCCCAGCACGGTGTGGGCACCGCCGCGATCGCCGTAACCGGATCGTCGGGGCTCGTCGGCTCGGCGTTGACCGCCTTTCTGCGCACCGGCGGCCATCGCGTCATCCAGCTGGTCCGCCGGACCCCGGCCAACGCCGACGAGCGACAGTGGAACCCCGAGGACCCAGACCCGCAACTGTTCGCCGGTGTCGACGCGGTCATTCATCTGGCTGGCGCCTCGATCGCCGGCCGGTTCACTGACAGCCATCGAGATGCGATCCGGGACAGCAGGATTGGCCCGACTCGCCGACTGGCCGAAGTACTGGCCCGCGTCAGCCCCAAACCCACCGTCCTGATTTCGGCGTCGGCGATCGGCTACTACGGGTACGACCGCGGCGATGAGACGCTCACCGAGGACAGCGAGCGCGGCGACGGATTCCTGGCGGACGTCGTGGCCGACTGGGAACAAGCGACTGCGCCAGCCGAGCAGGCAGGGCTGCGGGTGGTGCACGTGCGCACCGGTATCGTGCAATCCCCGGCCGGCGGGACGTTGAAGCTGATGCGCCCGCTGTTCAGCGCCGGGCTGGGCGGCCGGCTGGGCGACGGGCGGCAGTGGCTGTCTTGGATCGGGATCGACGATCTGGTGGACGTGTACCACCGCGGGCTGTGGGACAAGGAGCTGTCGGGGCCGGTGAATGCCGTTGCCCCGCAACCTGTCCGCAACACCGAATACACCCGCACCCTGGGCCGCGTCGTGCACCGGCCCACGGTGTTGCCGGTGCCGTCGCTGGGGCCGAAACTACTTCTAGGCGAGCAGGGCGCCCGCGAACTCGCGAGCGCCAATCAACGCGTGCAACCAACGAAACTCGTTGCCGCCGGGCATCGGTTCCGCCAACCCGAGCTCGACCAGGCCTTGCGTCATCTGCTCGGGCGCACCCGTTGACGGTGCTCAGAGCACTCTGCGAATAGTGAGCGGCCCCTCGGATGCGTCACGGTTGATCGCGACCCTCACGGCTCCGTTGATAGGAACTGGCGCGCAACTGCGCCAGCCACCCCGGGTACAGGCTCACCCCCGACGCGGTGTTGACCACCGGGTCAAACGAGATGTCCCCGCCGCGCGCCGGATCGAGTGCGCTTGTCAGCCTCAAATGGCCCAAGGGAGTGAAATGTCTTGTGCCCCTGGCCTGATCGAGGGTGATTTCGATGACGTCCTGCTTCAGCCGGGTGCGGACGCTGTCCAACGACAGGCCGGAACCGTTGAGGTTGGCCGGGGTTCGAGCCCTGAGCCACCAGTTGTTTCCCTGGTAGCGCAACGGCATCAGGGTGGTCAGTGTCTGATCGTTCCATGAAAAGGCCGGCCGCAGCACCACCGCGCGCGCCAGCACGCCCGAGCCCGAAGTGACGAGCAGAATGTCCCAGGGCGTCTCGGCAGGCTGCGGTGTCACCAGCCGGAAAGCCAGCCCGATGAAGTCAGGCAGCGACCCGGGCGTGCCGGTGGCCTTCGACACCCGGGCCACAACATCGGAAGACGGGATCGGCAGCCCTTGCCCCGCAGGCGCCACGCGTTTGAAGAAGCCGTCGGCGAACACACCGTCCGGGTGGAAAAAACGCTTGCCACGGATCGCGGAACCCCACTGGAAGGGCAACGAAACGACATCGAAAACGCTCATCGGCAGCGGATGCCCGTTTTCCGCCGGGGAAAACGACTAGCTGGTCACACGGCCTCCGACTGGGTGATCGCTCCGCCCACCCGCGGTGGCGTCACCGCCGGCAATCGCCGACTCGGGATTGCGTCCCACCCGGATGTCGTGTGGCCTTTCACGTTCTGTAATACCTTGTGACGCTTGATATCAAGCGCCGCATCAACCGTCGTGACCACTCAATTCGCCCTGAAAATGTCCCATAGCGGAGATGAGCGCGGTGAGAACCCGATGCGCGGCCACCAGGTCGGCATCGGGCAGGTCTGAAAGCGCGACGCGAGTATGCGTCGTCAAAGGACGGAAATAGGACCGGGCGGTTGACGTACCGGATTCGCCGCGACGCAGCACAACCTTTCTGCGATCGCCGGGGTGTGAGTCACGGCGAAGGTGGCCCGAGTTGATCAGTCGGTCCACCAGGTAGGTGATGGCCGAACCGGACATGCCCATCACCTGGCTCAGGTCGCCCGAGGTCATCGGCCGCCCCGCGGTTTCGGCCACCATGATGTAGAGCAGCGCACGGAAATCGTTGGGCCGCAAGTTATGTGATGACGCGAAAAGTCGCCCGATCTGGTCGGATTCGATCGATATCTCGCGCAGATCGGCCGAGATCAGCGACTCCAGCTCGCCCCTTCGCGAGCGCTGCTCGTCAGCGTTCATAACGTTGTGCAGCATATCGCCGAATACCCGGTCATTTCAGTTGTTGAATGTTTAATCCAGTTAAACAGAGCTACCGAAACACTGTTCCATCCCGCCGCGCGGGGCACCGCCTGGACGAACGATCCGGACCGCTTCCGCTGGCGCACAGCCATGACTTTCATTAAGTTAATCTTTAAGTTATTGAAACTAGAGGTGGTACTCCGCAGTAGCTGACGACGGGCGCAACGGAGCGGTTTCGCCAGCCAGCGCTCAGGGTTTACCCGCTCCACCAGCGGGTATGACCCGTGCGTTTGTGCCGTTTGAGCCTGCGGATGCCAAGCAGTCCGGGGAGGGAGCGCTTGGGGAAGATGCGAGCTTTATCGTTTTCGGCAGTCGGCGAATCGCCATCACTCGCGCAGGGGAAGTTGTGCTTTCCGGGCGCCGACGACTTCGCGAGTTGGCGCTCTGATGTACGGCGTGCCGTACTGGGCTACGTCGCCGATTTCGTCGACGGTCGCTGTACCGATGAGCTGGGCGGCGCGCGCATCGACGTCGTCGGCGACATCTTGGAGGAGTTCGTCGCCGGCGGCAAATGCCTGCGGTCAACGTTCACGTATCTGGGTTGGCTGTGCGGCGCCGCGCCCAGCGAGTCTGCGATGCGCGCCGCGGCCAGTTTCGAGTTGTTGCACGCCTTTGCGCTGCTGCAAGACGATGTCATGGACGGTTCAACCCAACGGCGCGGCCGTCCGTCGGCGCATCTGCAATTCGCCCGATGGCACCGCGAATCCGGATTGTCCGGCTCGTCACGCCGGTTCGGCGAATCATCGGCCATCCTGCTGGGCGACCTCTGCCTGATCTGGGCCGAGCAGATGCTGCGTGAAAGCGGTGTCCCGGCTCGGCGGCTGCAACGGGCGTGGCCACGGTACGACGCGATGCGAACCGAACTGGCAGTCGGTCAGTTCGCGGACCTGACGAGCGATGTCCGGCAACTGCCTCCGCTGGAGGCCATCCTGGACGTGGCGCGGCGCAAGTCGGGCAACTACACCGTGCGCCGACCTTTGGAAATAGGCGCGGCGATGGCCGATTGCGACGGTCGAACGCTGTCGGCGCTCGGCGCCTACGGCGTCGCGGTCGGGGAAGCGTTTCAACTTCGCGACGACGTCCTCGGTGTCTTCGGCTCGCCGGCGATAACCGGTAAGCCCGGCGCTTCAGACCTGCTCGAACGCAAGGCGACCAGCGTCGTGATGACCGCCCACCAGCTGGCCAATCCGGCGGCCAGGCAAGAACTCACCGAGCTGATGAATGGCGAAGGCCTCGACGACGACGCGCTAGAGCGCTGGAAAGCGTTGATCGTCGCGACAGGAGCCGTGGAACTCATCGAGCAGATGATCAGCGATCGCGTCGAATCGGCGCGCGACCTCATCGGCGACATGGCCGTCGACGAGCCCGTCCGCAACGCACTGGCCGCGATGGCGGCCGCGTGTACGGATCGCGCGCAATGAGCCGAACAAATCTGGGAGTCTATTGATATGCGTACGGTCACGGGACGCAGCGACCATGTCGTGGTGATCGGCGCCGGCCTGGCGGGCCTTTCTGCGGCCCTGCACCTGGCGGGCCGAGGGCGCGCCGTCACGGTTGTCGAGCGCCACCCATGGCCGGGCGGACGAGCCGGCCGACTCGATGTCGGCGGCTACCAGGTCGACACCGGGCCGACCGTCCTCACGATGCCCGACATCATCGACGAGACGTTCGCAGCCGCGGGTCAATCCCGATCAGGCCGGCTGGAACTGCTGCCGCTCGATCCGGCCTACCGCGCGGTGTTCGCCGACGGCAGCACGCTGGACGTGCACAGTGATCCGGATCGAATGGCCACCGCTATTGAAGAGTTCGCTGGTTTCGGGCAGGCAGCGGGCTATCGGCGGCTACGCGAGTGGCTCACGCGGTTGTACCGAACCGAGTTCGACGGGTTCATCGGCGCCAACTTCGATTCCCCCCTGTCGCTGCTGACGCCGCAATTGGCACGGCTGGCCGGGATCGGCGGGTTCCGTAAGTGGGATCGCATGGTCAGGCGCCACATCACCGATCCCCGGCTGCAGCGGGTCTTCACCTTTCAGTCGCTGTATGCGGGTGTGGCGCCGCGGGACGCGCTGGCGGTGTATGCGGTCATCGCGTACATGGACACCATCTCGGGCGTGGTGTTTCCGCGCGGGGGCGTGCGGGCGCTGCCCGACGCGTTGGCCGCCGCAGCCGTCGACGCGGGTGTTCAATTCCGCTACAACACCACGGTGACCGGCCTACAGCGCACCGGCGGGCGCGTCGATGCCGTGCTGACCGACGCCGGGCGCATCGCCAGCGACGCCGTGGTGCTGACCACCGAACTGCCGCAGACCTACGCGATGCTCGGCCGCACGCCGCGTCGCGCCCTGCGGCTGAGACCGTCACCGTCGGCGGTCGTCGCCCATCTGGGCTGTCGCGCCGTGGTGCCCGAAACCGTGCATCACACAATACTTTTCGGCGACTCCTGGGATCAGACGTTCACCGACATCATCCGCGACGGGCAGCTGATGCGGGATCCCTCTTTATTGGTCACCCGCCCGACGGCCAGCGACCCGGCGCTGGCTCCCGGCGGCCGCGATCTGCTGTACGTACTGGCCCCGGCGCCCAACCTCGAACGCGGGTCAATCGACTGGGCGAGCGTCGGCGGCGCCTACGTCGACGGGCTGATCGATCACGTCGCGGACCGGCTGCTGCCCGGTTTGACCGACGACATGACGGTGCTGGATGTGGTCACACCCGCGGACTGGGCAAATCAGGGCATGGCGGCCGGCAGCCCATTCGCGCTTGCGCACACCTTCGCTCAGACGGGCCCATTCCGTCCCGCCAACATGGTCCGCGGGATCGACAACGCGGTGCTGGCCGGATCGTCCACGGTGCCCGGCGTCGGCGTCCCGACGACCCTCATCTCCGGGCGCTTGGCCGCGGACCGTGTCACCGGCACCATCGACCGATCCACCGCGCACGTCGACATGAAAGCGGGTCTGGCATGATCCGCAGCGAATTGGACGCGGCCGGGATCGGCGATCCCCGACTGCGCGACGGCTACCGCCGCTGCCGGGAACTCAACGCCGCGCACGGCCGTACGTTCTTCCTGGCCACCAGGCTGCTGGCACCCGACCAACGACCGGGCGTGCATGCGCTGTACGGATTCGCGCGCTACGCCGACGACATCCTCGACGACGTCGATCCGCAGGTGGGCACCGACATCCGGGCGCAACGGCTGCAGCAGCTGTCCGACCGGTTCTTTGCCGGCGGTGATCATCTCGATGACCCCGCGCTGGCCGCGGTCACCCACACCGCACGGCGCTACCACATCGGCACGGCGTTGTTCGACGACTTTCTGGCGTCCATGCGGATGGATCTCACGGTCACCGACTATCCCGACCGCGAGGCGCTCAACCTCTACATGCGCGGGTCAGCGGAAGTCATTGGTCTGCAGGTGCTTCCGATACTGGGCACCGTGACATCCGTCGAGGAGGCCGCGCCTTATGCCGCGGCCCTGGGCCGGGCTTTTCAGCTGACCAATTTTTTGCGCGATGTCGACGAAGACCTGGTGCGGCAACGCGTGTACCTGCCGGCCGACGAGCTGGCCGCCCACGGCGTCGACCGCGAGCTGTTGACGTGGTGTCACCTGCACCGTCGCACCGACCCGCGGGTGCGTCAGGCGTTGGCCGCCCAACACGAAATCGCAAGGGAGACTTACCGGTTCGCCACCGATGGAATCGCGATGCTGGCCCCCCGCTCGCGACCCTGTGTGGCAACCGCGGCGGCGCTGTACTCAGAGATCCTGGACCGCATCGAGAAAAGCGACTTCGCGGTGTTCAATCACCGGGCCACCGTTCCTCGAGCGCGACGTCTGCAGGTCGCCGGTCTGGGACTGATACGGTCATGGCGGGCGCGAAACAGCGCCCCGAGCGAATTTGGTTTTCAATCGGGGGCCGCATGAGCGATCGTTGGCAATATTTCTTGGTGCTAGCAGCATGCCTGGCCGTCACCGCGCCCCTGGAGATGTTCGGTCCAGGTGTCTACCGCCAGGGGCGACGGCTCATCAAGGCGGTTGTTCCTGTGGCGCTGGTGTTTCTGGTGTGGGATGAGATCGCGGTCGCCGCGCACGTGTGGCGCTACAACGACGCGTACATCAGCGGCCTGAGCGTCCCGGTGCGGGTGCCGATCGAAGAGGTCTTGTTCTTCGTTGTGATCCCGGTGTGCGGGCTGCTGACGTACAACGCGGTGAGCACCATCCTGCAAAGGGTCAACCGCAGATGACCGGCCTGGGTTACACGGTCCCAGCCGTCGCCGCCGTAGTGATCGTCTGCGCAACGGAATTGGCGATGCTGCGCACCGGGATCTTTCGGCGACCGGCCTACTGGCTGTCGATGCTGATCGTTCTCGGATTTCAGATCCCGGTCGACGGCTGGCTGACCAAACTCAGCTCCCCCGTCGTCGTCTACGACCACCGTCAGATCACCGGCCTGCGTTTCCCGTTCGACATTCCGATCGAGGACTTCCTGTTCGGCTTCGCTCTGGTCACCGCGGTGCTGCTGCTGTGGGAACGGCAACGTGCGCGTCGGTGAGACGGGGCCCGCCCCAGACGAGCTGTCGGCCGCGTTCGACGCGGGTGCGCCGGCGTACGACCGCCTGGTCGGCGCCAGCCCCGGCTATCACACGCAGCTGCTCCTCTCTGCCCGCCGCATGCGGATTCCCAGCCATGGCAAGGGCTTACGGCTGCTCGACGCCGGCTGCGGCACCGGCGCGTCGACGGCCGCCCTGCTCGCTGTCGCACCCGAAGCCGAGATCGTTGCCGTGGACGCGTCGCGGGGAATGCTCGAAGCAGCGCTCGCGAAAAACTGGCCGGCGTCGGTGCGATTCGTGCACAGCCCCGTCGAAGAGCTGACATCCCACGGGGTCACCGGACCGTTCGACGGCATCCTGGCCGCCTATCTGATCCGTAACGTGGCGGGCCGGGACGCGCAATTGCGGAGATTCCGAGAGCTGCTGTCACCCGGCGGCACCCTGGCGGTGCACGAGTATTCGGTGCGCGACTCGCCCGCCGCCACCCGCATCTGGCACGCCGTGTGCTGGGGCATCATCATCCCCTCCGGCTGGTGGCGTACCCGTGACACCGCGCTGTATCGCTACCTGTGGCGCAGCGTGCTCGAGTTCGACGGCGCGGCACGGTTCCGGGGACGGCTCGCCGACGCCGGCTTCGCCGGAGTGCACAGCGAGACGGTGCCGGGCTGGGAAGCCAACATCGTGCACACCTTCCTGGCGGATGCGCCCAAATGAGTGCTCACGAAATCGATCGCCGTCGTCAAACATTCTTTGCGCCAAAGGGCTTGCCGGACACCGATGGCCTGCCGTGGCACCCGAAGGTGGTCGTGGTGGGCGGCGGCATCGCGGGTCTGACCGCCGCCACCGGTCTGGCCGAACGCGGCGTCGCCGTCGAGGTGATCGAACGCGAACACTATCTCGGCGGCCGGGTGGGTGGCTGGACCGAACAGCACGACGGGGTCGAGCTCGCGATGAACCGCGGGTTCCACGCGTTCTTCCGGCAGTACTACAACCTGCGAGCCCTGTTGCGGCGGATCGACCCGCACCTGCGTCTGCTCACTCCCGTCGACGACTATCCGCTCATCGACGGCGCGGGGCGGCGCGATACCTTCCGCGGACTACCGCGCACCCCACCCTGGAACGCGTTGGTCTTCGCGGCGCGCAGTCCGACATTTCGGCTTCGCGACTTCGTCGCGATCGATGCGCGCGCCGCCGCACCGCTGGCTGCGGTATCGGTTCCCGATATCTATCGGCGGCTTGACGACGTCGATGCAGCGACTTTTCTGGAGAACATCCGATTCCCATACGCCGCAAGGCATCTGGCGTTCGAGGTCTTTTCGCGCAGCTTCTTCGCCGACCCGTCCAAACTGTCCGCCGCCGAATTGGCCACCATGTTCCACATCTACTTCCTGGGGTCGGCCGAGGGGCTGATTTTCGACGTCCCCTCGGCGAACTACGACCGCGCCCTCTGGCAGCCGCTTCAGCGGTACCTGGAAGCCCGCGACGTGCGGTTCCGGCTCGGCACCAACGTCTTGCGCATCGACACGAAGTCGACGAGGTCATTCCGGGTGCAAACGGATTCCGATGAAGAGCTGGACGCGGATGCCGTAGTGCTGGCCACCGACGTCGTCGGTTTACAGCGGATCGTTGCGGCATCGAACGGCCTGGGCACCGACGACTGGCGGGCACAGATAGCGCAACAACGCACCGCGCCGCCCTTTGCCGTACATCGGTTTTGGCTGGACCGCCCCGTCGACGCGCGACGGCCGGCCTTCCTGGGCACCGCCGGGCACAAGCCGCTCGATAACATCAGCGTGCTGGAGCGCTACGAGTGCGAAGCCTCCGGATGGGCCAGGGCTAACCGTGGTTCCGTTGTCGAATTGCACTCCTATGCCCTTGACACCGCGCCGTCCCGCGCGGCGGCGCTCCGCCAATTGCACAAGATCTATCCGGAAACCGCTGCGGCACAGGTTGTTTGCGAGCGCCTGCTGCATCGCAGCGACTGCCCGCTGTTTGCGCCCGGCTCCTACTCGCTGCGCCCAAAGGTGGTCACACCCCACCCCGGCCTGCTGTTGGCCGGCGACGCCATCCGCATCGACTTACCCGTGGCGCTGATGGAACGCGCGGCGACCACCGGATGGTGCGCCGCCAACCAATTGCTGGGACGATGGGGACTGGCCGGGCACCCGCTGGTCACCGTGCCCACCCAAGGCCGGTCATCGCTGCTGCGGCGGCTTGCCACCCGCGAAAGATCCTATCGATGATGAACATTCGCGAACAGCTGCACCGCCTGCTGCCCGCGGCGAGCGCCAAAGACTGGCCCTTGCAGGTGATCCCGCGCGCGCCCTGGGCCGGTCAGCGCCCGACGTACCGGGACGCCAAACCCGCCATCATCGAAGCCGCGCTGCGGCGATCCCAAGCCAAACCCACCGGCAACTGGTACGCGTTCGCCGCCAGCCGGGACGTGCGTGCAGGGCGACCGCACGGAGCGCGCGTTGCCGGTGTCGAGCTCGTCGCCTGGCGCGACGAACAGCTCCGGCTATGCGTCGGACCTCGCAGTTGCCCACACTTGGGGGCCGACTTGGCCACCGGGACCGTGCACAACGGCACGCTGGTATGCCGGTGGCACGGGCTGGTCCTGGACGGCCGCTCGCGCGAATACGGCTGGAGTCCGCTGCCCGGCCACGACGACGGCACCCTGGTATGGGTGCGACTCGACAAGATCGGCGGGGAGCCACCGTTGGACGTGCCGGTGATTCCGACCAGGCCGGCCGGTGACACCCTGGCCGCGGTCGCCGGCATGTCCGGGACGTGCGAGCCGATCGACATCGTCGCCAACCGGCTTGATCCCTGGCACGGCGCTTGGTTTCACCCCTATTCGTTCACCCGGCTCGAAGTGCTATCCACGCCCACCGAACTCGTCGATCAGTTCTTGGTGGCGGTGACCTTCCGGATGGGCCGCTTGGGCGTTCCCGTCGTGGCGGAGTTCAGTTGTCCCGAGGCCCGCACCATCGTGATGCGCATCGTGGATGGAGAGGGCACCGGCAGCGTCGTCGAAACCCACGCCACACCAATGGGTTCGGGTCCCGATGGGCGTCCACGCACGGCCGTGCTGGAAGCCACCATCGCGTACTCGGACCGCTCGGGGTTCAAACGGGCAGCCCGCGTCGCGCCGCTGATCACACCGGTCATGCGCTATGCGGCGGCCAGACTCTGGCGCGACGACCTCGCCTACGCCGAGCGCCGCTACCAGGTGCGTGCCGGCCTGGTGTGACTGGCCGCTCCGTGAAGAGACTGTATTGCGCCGCCGTCGCCGCGACCGTCGCTGTGCATTTCGCCTATCTGCTGTACGTGCCGAGCGGCGGCTTTCTCGCGCTGCGCTGGCCGCGGACCACTGCGCTGCACATAGTGTCCGTTGCGTGGGGCCTAGCCGTTGTCGGACTTGAGCTCCCATGTCCGTTGACAGCACTGGAATCCTGGGCGCGCCGGCAGGCAAACATGAATCCGCTGCCCACGACGGGTTTCGTCGACCGCTATGTTGCGGGGCTATTCGTCCCGTCCGGCCGCATCGGCGTCGCGCAGGCGGCTGCGTTCGCCTCGGCCGCGGTCTCGTGGGCCCTGCTCGCGCTACGCCTCCGACGAGGCGGAAGTCCTACCCCTGCACCCTGATCGGAGTCGATGTATCGGCGTGCTGCGGCTCAGATTTGCGCTCACCGGACTTGCGCTGCCACAGCGCCCACGCGGCAACCGCTACGAGGATCGTCAACAGGATCGCGGTCGGCCAGAGCGCCAACTGCGCAAACCACCAGCGCCTTTGCAGGCGTAACACCAGACGCTCGCCGCTGCGAGCGCGACGCAAGACCTCGTTCGCGTTCATCGTGGTGCGCGTACCCCAGGCTCAGATGTTCAAACGGTCCGGCGATTTCGCCGGAATTGTGTGTTTGGCTCACCATGTTCAGGGTTAGTCACCCAGAATGAGCAGCGAACCCTCGTCCACACCGTCATCGCACCCGTTCACGCGACTGGCGGCCGCGTGGTGGGCAATCGTCGTAGGCCTGGTGATTCTGATCGCCTTGCTCATCTTCATCGCCCAGAACACCGAATCGATAGCCGCGCACTTCCTTTTCTTCGATTGGAGCCTGCCGGTCGGCGTGGGCTACTTGTTGTCGGCCGTGGCGGGCGCGAGCACCACCGTGCTGGTGGGGGCTGCGAGGATGGTGCAAGTGCGCCGTGCGGTCAAGAAGAACGTGCAGACTTAACCATCAAGTTAATTAAGCACCGACGCCGCTCCGCACGATTCGACTACCCCTCTCGCGGGAATGCCACGGGCAAACACGTGGGAGGCAAGCGATGAGCCAGACGGCATGTGTGGGCGACCCGGACGCCGTTGTGCGTGCGGTGGGAAAGTTGACCGAGGCGCTCGAGACAATCGAGCGGGCGCGCGGACATCTGTATTCGTTCCACCAACTGACCGCCCATGCCGACCTGCAACTTTCAAGTAATCGAGGACTACGAAGACGGCCACTAGCGCTGCTTCAAGGACATCGAGCAACTGGTGCGAGACCGGCTCGTCGGTGGCCGTCGCCACGCGTATGAAACGACGCTCAAGGAACGTCGCCGCACTGGGGCACCCGGCTCATACCGCTTCTCCCACTGACGACTCCGTAGGAAAGTGACTCGGTTGAAAGGTGAAGCGATATGAGTGACAAGAGATTTCACAAGGGCGACAAGGTCACGTGGAAGAGCCACGGCAGCACTGTCCATGGGGAGGTCGAAGACGAAATGACCTCCGATACCCACAGCGCCGGACGCAAGGTCCGCGCGTCCGGAGATGAACCGCAGTACAAGGTTCGCAGCGACAAGTCCGGCGGGGACGCGGTGCACAAGCCGGACTCGCTGCGTCACAGGGACTGATCAAAGGCCAGGACGACAAGATGCCCGACGACGAAAAAGCGACTTTGGACGACTTCCACAAGGCGGTCAACATGACCTCGCAGTAGCTGGAAAAGTGGCTTACCACCGAAGAGTCCCAAAGCGTGGGACAAAAGCGAGGCGGCAACGAGGCAACGGGCCACGCCAGTGGTCGTCGCATTGTCGAGATACTCCGCACCCCACGGTCCGACCTGACCGACGCCGACTACGCACACATGCGCAAGGTCGTCGGCTACGCCAGCCGCCACCTGGCACAACGTCCAGACGGCGACATCGACGACACCCCGTGGCGGTACTCACTGATGAACTGGGGCCACGACCCGACTAAATCCTGAACCATCAGCCTCCTGGGCACAGCTGACCGCTGACGGGACTCTGCGCCCACAGTGCCGTAGGCTGATGACCTCCGACCGGGCCAGAAACCCTGGGGCCATGACGCGTGTTCGCCGAACGGAATTAGCGGCCGCCGATACGTTGGCCGGCATATCTTCAAGAAGGATCGGGTAAGTGACCAAGCGCGGCGCCGCTGATCGGCGACCAGACCGAGCCGAACTGGAGAAGTTGATGTCGGCCGACATGCGGGCCGTCACAGCGCAGTCTGACCGCATCGGCCGGCACTTCGCTCGTCAACACGCAGTCAACGGCACCGACTTTCACGCCCTGCTGCACATCATGGTCGCCGAGACCGCCGGAACGCCGTTGACGTCGGCCCAGTTGCGCCAGCGCATGGACGTATCGCCCGCGGCGATCACCTACCTGGTGGACCGGATGATCGACGCCGGCCACATCCGGCGCGAGCCCGACCCCATGGACCGGCGCAAGACGCTGCTTCGCTACGAAAAGCCCGGCATGGCGTTGGCCCGGTCCTTTTTCAATCCCCTTGGCGCCGAACTCCGCTCGGCGCTCGCCGATCTGCCAGATCGCGACTTGGCCGCCGCGCACAGGGTTTTCATGGCCATGGTCGCCGCGATGTCCACCTTCGAATCTCAGCTCGCCGCGCTCAATCCCAAAGCGGCGCCGACCGACAAGCTCGCCACAACCAAAAGCCGACGCCGCGTCTAGCCGACCGACCGCTCGACCGCACAGCCGAGCACCCACTGCTCGATCAGGTCCGCTCCCCGGCTCACACCACCCGTCGCGGCGAATCCGGCAGCGACGCGACACGCGCCGTCCGCCATCGTCATTGCCTTACGCACCTTGGCCCGCAACCGGGCCGGAGTGAGCTTGTTCGCGGGCAGGCGGGTGCCGCAGCGGGCCACCTCCACGCGCCGGGCGACTTCGGCCTGGTCCCGCGCGAACGGCACAACGCAAACCGGCACGCCACGGTCGAGGGCTTTCAGCGTCGTTCCCATCCCGCCATGGGTGATCGCGCAGCCGGCACGGTTCAACACCGCCGTATGAGGGACGAATCGGCAGACGGTGGCATTGGCCGGGCGCGGCAGATCCGCGGGTATCCCGGCCGGAAACGTCGCGATGACGTGCACCGCCTCGTCGGCCAGGGCTTGCAACGCGATCCGCCCCAAGTCGTCGTCGGGCTGCCTGATCGACGAGGTGTTCACCAACACCAGCGGCCGGTCGATGTCTGCGATCCACGCCGGAGCGGTCGTCGGCGTGGGCTCGAAAACGCATGCGCCCATGTGGTGGACGAAATCACCCCATCCGGGATGGCGGTATTCGAAGGGCTCGCCGCCGACGGTGAGCAGCAGCGGCGCACGTCGTAGAAAGCCATCGACGGAGGCGACCGGCGGCACCCCCAATCCGGCACGAATGGCGTTGACCCGCGGCAACATTGGCCGGTCGAAAAGATGTCTCACGATCGGGCGCACCGTGGAGTCGCGGAAACCGCCGAGGATACCGGGAAGGGGCCGAAATCCCGGACCGAAAGGCGGCACCCCGGGAGACCGCAGATACGGGGTGAACGGCGAAAACAGCAGCCAGGGAATGTCTCCGGCGTCTGCGGCGGACAGGGCGCCCCAGCAGTTCGCGTCGACGATGACCGCATCGGGTCGGACGGCATCGACTGCACGCCGCAGGTCGTCGACTTCGAGCACCGCGCGCCGGCACAGGACATCGATCGATAACTTCAACACTTCCAACGCGTTTCGGGCCAGCCAATCCTGACCGACGATCGACTCGATCCTCGGGTCGACGGGTTCGGCCTGCACGCCGACCGCACGCATCGTCGCGACCCCGCCCGCCATGGTGCGCAGGTGAACCTCGTGGCCCCGCTGCACGAGCTCGCGAAGTAGCGCGCCGACCGGAAGCAGATGGCCCAGGGCCGGCGAGCCGTACGCCAAGATCACAGCCACGACGCGAGAAACTACGGACTCGGCAGGACGCCGACGTCGCGCAGGTCTGACAGGTTGGCTGCACCACAGCCATGCAGGCAGACCCGAAGCTCGTCGATGAACGGCTGCAGCCAATCGATTACGGCGTCCGACGATTTGATCGCCGCGGGCAGCAGCGGCCGGGCGACCGCCACGACGTCGGCACCCAACGCGATCGCCTTCGCCGCATCCATGCCGCTGCGAATGCCACCGGAGGCCACCAACGGAATCTCCGGTAACACCTCACGCACCTCCACGATGGCCCGCGCGGTCGGGATGCCCCAATCGGCCAGCTCCGGGTAGCGCAGTTCGCCGTAACGGACCAACTGCTCGACCCGCGACCACGAGGTGCCGCCGGCGCCGGCGACGTCGATCCCGGCAACCGGCAATTCGCCTTCGGCCCCAACGAGTTCCGCGGCGGCCGCACCGCCGATCCCGTGACCGACCTCCTTCAGCAGCAGCGGGTGGTCAATCGCGTCGGCCGCGTCTCGCAACCTGCCCAGCGAGCCGGAGAAGTCGGTATCCCCGTTGTGCTGCATTGCTTCCTGTAACGGATTGGTATGCACCGCAAGCGCATCCGCGCCCACCCGGTCGAGGGCCTTCGCGATGTCGGGCAGCGCCATCTTGGTCAGCTGAGCCAAACCGATGTTGCCGAACAACAAGACATCTGGTGCCACGTCCCGAACGGCGAAGCTATCGGCGGCGCGCTCCCCCAAAGCGCTGTCCAACATGATGCGCTGGGAGCCGAGCATCATGCCGACGCCCAGTTGTTGTGCGGCCGCCGCCAAATTCCGGTTGATCGTTCCCGACAACTCCGCGCCGCCGGTCATCGCCCCGATGAGCACCGGGAACCGCAGGTTCACACCGAAAAACTTGGTGGACATGTCGATGTCGCCGAGATTGGTCTGGGTCAAGGCGTTGTAGGGCAATTGGTAGCGCTCGAGCCCGGTAGTGATGCCGTCGTAGCTGACCTGCTCACCGAGGCACACGTCGATGTGCCGCCGCTTGCGGGTAGTCATCTTGCCACCCTCGTTGGTCATACCAGCCACCCGATGCGACGAACCATGAGCGTCCCCCTGTCCACAGGATCCATAGTGCCTCGCGCGGGGTATACATGCCCACGTGCGGGCTCGACGTGAACCACCGGATCCGTTGCGTGGCGGTTCGTCATTTCACTAGATTAATGTTTAATTAACTGAAAGGCTTGCTTTGGTGGTGTGGGACACTTTCGCAGGTGCGGTGACCGCACGGCGTTCGTGGCTGCTGGCGCTGGCCACGGTCCTGCTGGGTATCGGCTCGATGGTGCTGATCGGTGAAAATGCGGCGGCCGGTCAGGCGCCGATAACGGTGCCCGCCGATTCGCAATCGGGCACGGTCGACGCGCTGGTCCGTGAGTTCCCCGGCGGCGACCAGGCCATGCTGATTCTGGTGGTCAGCCGCACCGATGGCGCGGCGCTGAGGGCCGCCGACGTCACCGCCGCCCAGGCAGCGCGCGACCGGATGCAGGCGGTGGCACAACCGGCCGCGGCGCCGGCGTTGGCGTCGCATGACGGCAAGGCGGCCATGGCCGTGGTGCCGGTCATCTGGTGGCCCACCTTCCCCGTCGGCCCCAAAGAAGATTCAGATCAACATCATTCGATCCACCGAGAATGGAGCACCCCGTGAACAGGTTCATCCCTGCCGCGACGACGCTCGCCGTCGCCACCGCTGCCGCAACCGGAAGCATCGCCAGCAGCAAGGCCATTCCGGTCTGGTATGCGCGTCTTAGCAAGCCCGCGTACCAGCCGCCCAAGATCGCGTTTCCGTTGGTGTGGACCACCCTCTACGGCGACATCGCGGCCACATCCGCGGTCGCGCTCGACCGGTTTCGCACCGCGGGACGGCACGACAAGGCATGCAGCTACGCCGCGGCGCTCAGCGCGAATCTGCTTCTCAACGCCGGATGGAGTTGGCTTTTCTTTCGGTACCACAAACTGGGTGCGTCCGCGGTCGGTGCGGCGGCGCTGACCGCCAGCAGCGCCGACCTCGCCCGTCGGGCCGCGCAGGCCGACCCGCGGGCCGCACGGGCGCTTGCCCCGTACCCGCTGTGGTGCGCGTTCGCCACCGTCCTGGCCACGCATGTTTGGCACCTCAACCGCTAAGGAGACCACCCGATCATGCCGACACTGTTATGGTTTCGCCGCGATCTGCGGTTGCGGGATCACCCGGCGCTGAGCGAGGCCGCCGACAACGACGAGGTGCTCGCCTGCTTTGTGCTCGACCCACGGCTGGAGGCGTCGTCCGGCCTGCGCAGACTGCAATTCTTGGGCGACTCGCTGCGGCAGCTCTCACACGACCTGGATGGTCGACTGTTGGTGACCCGGGGACGGCCCGAGAAGCAGATTCCCCGCATCGCCAAAGAAATCGACGCATCGGCAGTGCACATCTCCGAAGATTTCGCCCCGTACGGCAAGCGCCGCGACGAACGAGTGCGCGCCGCATTGGATTCCGTCCCGCTCATAGCCACCGGGTCGCCGTATCTGGTCTCGCCCGGCCGCGTTGCGAAAAAGGACGGCTCGCCCTATCAGGTGTTCACGCCGTTTCTGCGCCGGTGGCGCGAAATCGGCTGGCGGGCGCCCGCGAAATCAAGCGCAGAGTCCGCGCGCTGGCTCGATCCGGCAGGGCTGTCGGTCAAACAGACCAAGGTCCCCGACCCCGGGGCAGAGCTCGACGTCGCGGCTGGCGAGGCCGGGGCGCGCAGAGTCTGGAAGTCGTTCGTCGACAACGGATTACAACGCTACGACGAGGACCGCAACCGGCCGGACCGCAGGGGCACCAGCCGGATGTCGGCGCATCTGAAGTTCGGCACCATCCATCCCCGCACCATGGTCGCCGATCTCGACCTGGGTGGCGCCGGGGCGCAGGCTTATCTGCGCGAGCTGGCGTTTCGCGACTTCTACGCCGACGTGCTGCATAACTCCCCCACCAGCGCGTGGCGCAACTGGAACAACCAGTTCGACGGGATCGAAACGGACACCGGCACCGAGGCGAAGCGTCGCTTCGAGTCCTGGAAGGCCGGTGAGACCGGCTTTCCTCTGGTGGACGCCGGGATGCGGCAGTTGCGCGAGACGGGCTTCATGCACAACCGGGTGCGGATGATCGTCGCTTCCTTTCTCGTCAAAGACCTTCACCTGCCCTGGCAATGGGGCGCCGAATGGTTTCTGGATCAGTTGGTGGACGGTGACATGGCAAACAATCAGCACGGATGGCAGTGGTGCGCGGGATGCGGTACCGACGCGGCGCCGTACTTCCGGGTTTTCAACCCGATCACCCAGAGCGAGAAGTTCGATCCTGCCGGGGATTACATCCGTCGTTGGGTGCCCGAGCTGCGCTCCGTCGACGACGTGCACCTGCGAAAGGGTGGCCGTCCGGACGGTTACGCGGCCCCGATCGTCGACCATGGCGCCGAGCGGTCCGAAGCACTGCGGCGCTTTCAAAACATCTGACCCGCACTGCGGACCGCACCTATCCAGCAACGCCGTCACCGTTTCCGTGAACGTTCGCTGAATCGCCCGCCTGCGGCTTTTTGGCGTGCAAGTATCAGCCAGTTCAAAAGTTGTCATGCCGGTCGGGAGGCGATAGTGACCCAGTCGATCGTTCGGACGTTGCTGGTCTCTGGCGCTGCCGCCGGCCTGATGGCGGGCGGCAGCGCCTGTTCGTGTTCGGTCGGGTCCTCGCACACGGTGAGTAAAGGTGACGTCGCCGGCCAGATCACCTCCAAGCTGACCGACGCCGCCGGCAACAAACCCGACTCGGTGAACTGCCCGAACGATCTGCCCGCCAAGGTTGGGGCGCAGCTGAATTGCGAGATGAAGGTCAAGAACCAGACCTTCGTCGTCAATGTGACCGTGACAAGCGTCGACGGCAAGGACGTCAAATTCGACATGGTGGAGACGGTCGACAAACAGCAGGTCGCCAGCATCCTGAGCACCAAGCTGGCCCAGCAGGTCGGCAGGAAGCCGGATTCGGTGACGTGCCCCGACAACCTGAAGGGCGTGGTGGGTTCTTCGCTGCGGTGTCAGCTCACCGATGGGAACGAAAAGTACGGCGTCATGGTGAACGTCACCAGCGTCGACGGCGGCGACGTCGACTTCGATTTCAAGGTGGATGACCACCCCGAACCGGCTGGCTAGTGAGCCGCCTTCTTGCGCTCGATATCGGCCAGGGCGGCGGCCAGTTCGGCGCGCTGCGCGGCGGAGCTCTCCCAGGCCAGCTGCCGGTTCTTCACGACCTTGGCCGGCGCGCCGACCGCGATCGAAAAGTCGGGCACCACACCGCGAACCACCGCGTGCGATCCCAGCACGCAACCACGCCCGATGGACGTGCCCCGCAGCACCGTCACCTTCACGCCCACCCAGGTGTCCGGGCCGATCCGGACCGGGGACTTGATGATGCCCTGATCCTTGATCGGCAGGTTGATGTCGTCCATTCGGTGGTCGAAATCGCAGACGTAGCACCAGTCGGCCATCAACACCGAGTCACCGAGCTCAACGTCGAGGTAGGCGTTGATCACGTTGTCGCGACCCAGCACCACCTTGTCCCCGAACCGCAGCGAACCCTCGTGCGCGCGGATGGTGTTCTTGTCGCCGATGTGCACCCAGCGGCCGATCTCGAGCTGCGCCAGTTCGGGCGTCGCGTGAATCTCCACGCCCTTGCCGATGAACACCATTCCGCGGGTGATGATGTGGGGGTTGGCCAGCTTGAACTTCAGCAGCCGCCAATACCGCACCAAGTACCAGGGGGTGTAGGCGCGGTTACGCAGCACCCACCGCAGCGAGGCCAGCGTGAGGAACCTGGCCTGCCGTGGATCCCGGAGGTTCGACCCACGCCAGCGGCGGTGGATCGGGGCACCCCACATGCTCGTCATGGCCGCACAGCCTATCGCGCGTTGTCGGCCGCCTGAGGGGGTGGGCGAGCGGCCAGTCGATCGGTCGCCCGCGAGTCCGGACGGGTTACCCTCACCTGTACTCGATCGCTGCTCATGGGAGAGAACGGCCGCGGAAGGATTTGGGAAACCGAGGTGCTTGCCCGAACACTGCTGCGTGGGCTTCGGCGTTGGTCAGCTGTGGTGTTGGCGGCCGCTGTTGCGGCCGGACTCAGCGGTTGCGGCAACACCGACTCGTGGGTCCAGGAAGCGCCGGCGCAGGGTTGGCCCGCGCAATACGGCGACGCCGCCAACAGCAGCTACACCGCGACCGGCGGCGCCACCAAGCTGTCGCTGCAGTGGACCCGGTCGGTCAAAGGAAGCTTGGCGGCCGGACCGGCGCTGAGTGCGCGGGGCTATCTGGCCCTCAACGCGCAGACGCCGGCCGGGTGTTCGCTGATGGAGTGGGAGAACAACGACAACGGCCGGCAGCGCTGGTGCGTCCGCCTGATCCAGGGCGGCGGCTTCGGCGGCCCGCTGCTCGACGGTTTCGACAACATCTATGTCGGCCAGCCAGGGGCGTTCCTGTCCTTCCCGGTGACGCAGTGGACGCGATGGCGGCAACCGGTGATCGGCATGCCGACGACGCCGCGGTTTCTCGGCCACGGCCAACTGCTCGTCGCCACGCACCTGGGCCAGGTGCTGGTCTTCGACGCCCATCGCGGTGAAGTGGTAGGCAGCCCAATGGATCTGGTGGAGGGTATCGATCCCACCGACGCGACGCGCGGGTTGACCGACTGTGCACCGGCGCGCTCGAATTGCCCGCTTGCGGCCGCTCCCGCCTTCTCGGCGGCCAACGGGACGGTGGTGCTGAACGTTTGGCAGCCGGGCGCCGCGGCCGCCGGCCTGATCGGCCTGAAGTATCACCCGGGACAGACGCCGCTTCTTTCCCGCGAGTGGACCAGCGACGCCGTCAACTCAGGTGTAATCGCCAGCCCGGTGCTGTCCGCCGACGGATCGACCGTCTACGTCAACGGCCGCGACCAAAGGCTGTGGGCACTGCACGCCGCGGACGGCAAGGTGAAGTGGTCGGTGCCGCTGGGGTTTCTGGCGCAGACACCGCCGGCGGTCACCCCGCAGGGCCTGATCGTTTCGGGTGGTGGCCCCGACACCCGGTTCGCGGCGTACAAGGATTTGGGCGATCACGCGGATCAAGCCTGGCGCCGCGATGACGTCTCCCCCCTGTCGTCGTCGAGCCTGGCCGGCGCCGGGATGGGTTACACGGTCAGCAGCACGCCCGCGGCGAACGGCGCACCCGGGATGTCGCTGCTGGTCTTCGACCCGGGCAATGGCCACACGCTGAACAGCTATCCGCTTCCGGCGGCAACCGGGTATCCGCTCGGGGTTTCGGTCGGCAGCGATCGCCGCGTGGTGGCCACCACCAGCGACGGTCAGGTCTACGGTTTCGCACCGGCGTGACCGGGCATAATTGCGGAGTGCCGACCGAAGACCCCGGGGCCGCCACCGATCGCAGTCGCACGACGCATATTGCGGCGACGCTCATCCTGCTGGTTGTCCATGCGGGCTTGTTCGGGGCAACCCTTGCGCTGCTGGGCCTGCTCGTCATGAGCACCGATGCGTGCGGTTCGTTGAAGTGCGGCGATTCCACCTGGATCGACCGGGCCATGGGGCTGGGAACGTGGGGTGGCGGCGCCATTTTGCTCGTCGACTTCGTCGTGGCCGGATATCTCCTGCTCCGGCGACGAAGGGCCGTCGTCTCCCCGATCGTCGGCTGCATCGCGCAGGTTGCGCTGGCGATAGCGGCCGTGGCGATGGAGTTGCAGGCCGGACCGGTCTGAGCCCTACACGGCCAGCGGCGGAATGGCGTTGCGGGGCACTTGGGCTTGGACCGCTCCGGCGAACGCGGGCAGTATCTCGCCCGGGGCGAAATAGAAGATCAGCTGATCGTCGGTGATCGCGAAGTTCTGATAGTGCGAAGGGTCAAGCCCTGTCGACGGCAAAATCGCTGCGCCCAACGGGGTTTGCCGCTCCAGGTCACGCTGGACGATCGGGAAGATGGTGTCCAGCGGCGAGGTGCCCGGGGCGAAGAGATTGTCGAAGGTGATCGGCTGCTTGGTCCCGAGGTTGTAGTTGAACGCCTTGTACCAAATGGACGGGTGCGCTCCGCCGACGTCCTGGAAGAGCTTGAGTACGGCGCTGCGGGTGTTATGCGGCGGCTGGCCGGAGCTGTGCTGGTCCGTGGTGGCCTCTAGTTGGTAGGGCTGATCGCGCCCCCCGGAACTCTGGGCGACGTTGACGAACCCGTCCCTGTTTTGGGCGATGTAGTCGACGAGCGCCTGTTCGTCGGGGTAGTCGGCGGGAAAGGTCATGCTGAGCGTGTACGTGGGCCCCGTGGCGCGCACATGACACATCTGTCCGGCGTCGACGGTGCCCCCGACGCTGTCGCAGGACGATGGGGCGGCCGCGGCCGGCCAGCCCAGCAGGACCGCCGGTGCCAGCACGGCCGCGACTATCAGATAACGCATCGTGGAAGGTTCCTCGTAGACTCGCCGCGGCTGGGCGTCTGGGAAAGTGACCCCGCCAGCGTACCCGGGCACTATCGCGAGGGACGGCAGACGAACGCAGTCGCACGCGCTGCGGCCCCCGAGCCGATCCGGGTGACGACCACCGACAGGGATCGACTACCGCGCAACCGCATCCGTCGCCGCAGCGCATCGGGATCCACCCGCACCCCGCGGACCAGAACCTCCAGCGTTCCGCAGTCCAGTGCCGCCAACGCCTGACGCAGCCGTCGCTCGTGGAACGCCAACTGCTCGAGTACCTCGAAGCCCCGGACCGCCGGCGGCAGCCGATCGCCGGACAGGTAGGCGATGTCGGGGTCGAGTTGCCACAGGCCGTGCCGCGCGCCGTAGTGGCGAACCAGCCCGGCACGGACGACGGCGCCGTCCGGGTCGACGATCCATCGCCCCGCCGGCCGCGTCGGGCAGTCATCGGGGTCGGTGTCGGTGATCTGTTCGCCGCGATCGAGGACGCTCGCCCGTCGGCGAACACCGTGGCGCGCCAGCCCGGCCGACCACAGGCACGCTTCCCGGACCGAGCCACCCAGGGACGTCACCTCGATCTCGCCGTCGAAGCCGAGCCGTCGTATGTGATCGAAATCTATTCCGGGAGCGCATTTTACGGCGAAATCGCGGCCCTGGTAGGCGTCGAGCAGCTGCGGCAGACCGGGCTGATAGTCATCGACACTGAACCGCCGCCGCCCGCCGATCCGGCGCGCCGGGTCGACGATGACCGCCGCGCCGCGGGTCACCGGACGCAGCGCGTCTGCGCGGCACAGGCCGGCCCGCTCCCCCAGGTTGTGGCGTGCCATCGCCAGGCGCACCGGGTCGATGTCGCTGCCCACCGCTTCGACCCCCGCGCCGCGCAGCGCGGCCAGCTCGGTGCCGACCGAACACGTCGCGTCGTGGACTACCACGTTTGAGCCGTCCGGCCCATCGGCCAGCCGCACGGCGCGGTGCACGGCCACCGGTGCAGCGGTGGCCTGCTGCAGCGCCTCGTCGGTGAACAGCCAGTTCGACACGTCGAAACCGGGGCCGCTCAGCTTGTCGGCGGCGCGTCGGCGCAATAGCGTCGTCTCCACCAGCACCGGTGCCCGGTCGCCGAATCGCGCGCGGATCGCGGCGACGTCGGCGACCCGGGTGGCCTCCGCCAGTTCGAGTTCGGCGACCGCGGCGAGCGCCGCGGCACCCGAAACCGAGCGCAGGTAGCCGACGTCGTCGGTGGTGAAGCGCAGGCCTTGGCCGGGTTGGTTCAGGAGGGTTTGACCCCGGTGACCATCACGTTGTAGAACCAGCCCTTCGGCGCCACATGCCGCCAGACGTTGGCATCGACCCAGCTCAGCGCCTTCCACCCGTTAAAGGCGAATTTCGCCCAACCCCAACCCAGCCGGCCCGGCGGCACCGACGCCTCGAACGTGCGGACCGGCCAGCCGAACATCGCGGCGGTGAATTCCTCGCTGGCGGTCGCGACCTGCACCGCGCCGGCGTTGGCGGCCATCCGTTCCAGGTCCTCGGGGGCAAACGTGTGCAGGTCGACGATGGCTTCAAGCGCCGCGACGCGCGAGGACTCGTCGAGCTCGACCTGCGGACGCCGCCAGCCGCCCAACCCGGGCAATTTGGTGACATTGGTGGCCACCCGCCAGGTCAGCGTGGACAACGAACGGGCATAGACCTCGCCTGCGTTGGTCGGTTCGCCGGCGAAGACGAACCTGCCGCCGGGCCGCAGCACCCGGATCACCTCGCGCAGCGACAGCTCGACGTCGGGAATGTGGTGCAGCACGGCGTGACCGACGACCAGGTCGAAGGTGTTGTCGTCGTACGGAATGCCCTCGGCGTCGGCGACCCGGCCGTCGATGTCCAGGCCCAGCGACCGCCCGTTGCGGGTGGCGACCTTGACCATGCCGGGCGACAGGTCGGTGACCGAACCGCGCCGGGCGACCCCGGACTGAATCAGATTGAGCAGGAAAAACCCTGTGCCGCAACCTAATTCGAGAGCACGGTCGTAGGGCAGCTCGTGCAGGACGCCGTCGGGCACGATGGCGTCGAACCGACCCCTGGCGTAGTCCACGCAGCGCTGGTCGTAGGAGATCGACCACTTCTCGTCGTAGGTCTCGGCCTCCCAGTCGTGATAGAGCACCTGGGCGAGCTTGGTGTCATGTCGGGCGGCTTCGACCTGATCGGCCGTCACGTGGGCCGCCGGAGTTGCGTCGGTCATGCAGGGCAGCCTAACTGCCGCCGGAATCCCGCCGGTCAGCCCCGCTCTGACCTGCGGCGAACACTTCGGCGTAGCGGCGGCGCTCGGCGGCGAGTCGCTCGGCCGACTCCGCTGCGAACACATCGTTGATGCCGGCTTTGGCGGCGGCCAGGGCATGCCGCGGGCCGTCGAGGAAGCGGCGGGCAAACCCCGCGGCGGCGTCGTACACGTCGTCCGGGGCGACCATCTCGTCGATCAGGCCCAGGACCAGCGCCTCCTCGGCGTCGAAGAACCGCCCGCTGAACACCAGTTCCTTGGCCCTGCTGGCTCCGGTCACGCGCGTCAGACGGTCCAGGCCGCCGCCGCCGGGGATGAGGCCGGCCAGGATTTCGGTGGCCCCGAACTTCACGTTGTCGCCGCTGACCCGCCAATCGGCGGCCAGGGCCAGCGTGAGCCCGGCGCCCAGCGCGTACCCGGTGATCGCGGCCACGGTCGGCTTGGGGATTCGCGCGACGGCGTCGATGGCGTCCTGCCGGACCTGGGCGGCCGTCTCGGCTTCGGAGGCCGTGAGCGTCCGCAGCTCGGGCATGTCATCTCCGGTGGAGAAGATCTCGTGACCGCCGAACAGGATCACCGCGGCCACGTCATCGCGGCTGCCGAGCTCGGCGGCCGCGGCCACGATCTCCCGGTAGACCTGGCGGGTCATCGCGTTGGTCGGTGGCCGCGACAGAAGCAACATGGCCAGGCCGGCATCCTGCGAGCCGTCGCTGACGACGACGCTGACAAACTCGCTCACTTGGGCGTTCACAAGGGCCACTCCATGGAACCGCCCGATTTGCGCGCCTGGTGATAGCGGTCGGAGTCGAAGAACTCGAAAACCCAGTTGTCGCCCCGCTTTTCGAGAAGGGGCTGCACGGTCACGATCTGGCGTTCGACGGCCAGCACATCGGCGACACTACGGCCGGCGAGCGAGTCCAGTTGGGTCCAGGTCGGCGGCAGCAGGATGCTGCGACCGGCCTCGAAGTCGTCGATGGCGTCCTGCGGCAACGCCCAGCCGGCGCGGTCCGATTCGGTGTTCTCCCCGTCGGCGCGCTGACCCTCGGGCAGGGCCGCCACGAAGAAGTAGGTGTCGTAGCGGCGGGTCCGCTCGGCCTCCGGGGTGACCCAATTGGCCCACGGCCGCAGCAGGTCGGAGCGCAGCACCAGGTTTTCGGTGCGGAGGAAGTCGGCGAACGACAGGGTCCGGTCGTCCAGGGCGCGCCGGGCATCGGCGTAGACCGAGGCGTCGCGCACGATGCCGTCCGGATCGTCGGCCGGACCGGCGAACAAGACTCCGGACTCCTCGAAGGTCTCGCGGGCCGCCGCGCACACCAGCGCGGCGGCCAGGTCGGTCTCGATGCCGAACCGCTGCGCCCACCAGTCCGGCGGCGGACCGGCCCACGCCCCCAACCCGCCCAAGTCGGCGTTGCGGTCACGGTCGTCGACGCCGCCACCGGGAAACACGATCACGCCCGGGGCGAACTCCATCTTCGAATGGCGGCGCATCAGGAAGACCTTCAAGCCGCCGGGCACGTCGCGGACCAGCATCACGGTGGCCGCCGGTCGGGTCGGCAGCGGCTCGGGGGTGGTGCTCACTCCTGCCTCCTCCGATGGGCCGCGCGGGTGCGGATGCGCCGCGCGAAATAACGCCCGTCGATGACATCGAGGGCGATCGACTGGCCGAATGCGGTCGACAGGTTCTCGGCGGTCAGCACGTCGGGCAGCAACCCGGCGGCGACCACGTGGCCCTCCGACAGCAACATGCAGTGGCTGAAGCCAGGCGGAATCTCTTCGACGTGATGGGTGACCAGCACCAACGCCGGCGCATCGGGATCGGCGGCCAGATCGGTCAGCCGCGCCACCAGCTCCTCGCGGCCCCCGAGGTCCAGGCCGGCGGCGGGTTCGTCGAGCAGTAGCAGCTCCGGATCGGTCATCAGTGCGCGAGCGATCAGCACCCGTTTGCGTTCACCTTCGGACAGCGTCCCGTAGGTGCGGTCCGCCAGGTGTTCGGCGCCCAGGCTCTCCAGCATGTCGACCGCCTGGCGGTAGTCGACGTCTTCATAGCGCTCCCGCCATCGGCCAAGCACCGCGTAGCCGGCCGAGACCACCAGGTCGCGCACGACTTCGTCGCCCGGTACGCGCTGTGCCAGAGCCGACGAACTCAGCCCGATGCGCGCGCGCAGCTCGGCCATGTCGACCCGGCCCAGCCGCTCGCCGAGCACGAACGCGACGCCGGACGACGGGTGTTCGGTCGCCGCGGCGATGCGCAGCAGCGACGTCTTACCGGCTCCGTTCGGCCCGACGATCACCCAACGCTCGTCGAGTTCGACGGACCAGTCGAGAGGCCCGACGAGAACCCGGCCGCCACGGCGTAGCGATACCCCCCTGAAGTCGATCAGCAGATCGGGGTCGGCTGGCTCGCTTCCGTTTTCGGGCACCCGACCATCGTGCCGTACCGCGACGTCGGAATGCCTCTCGGGTCACGATCGCTACGGGCTGCCGGGCGGGATTTCGACCCGCCGCACTTCGCCGTCGACCGCGTCGGCTGCCTCGATTTCACCTCGCGTGACGCCTAGGAGAAACAGCACCGTGTCCAGATACGGGTGACTCAACGACGCGTCGGCGACCTCGCGCAGCGCGGGCTTGGCGTTGAATGCGATTCCCAACCCCGCCGCGGCCAGCATGTCGATGTCGTTGGCGCCGTCGCCGACAGCGACGGTCTGCGCCATCGGCACCCCGGCTTGCTGCGCGAAGTCCCGAAGCGCCATGGCTTTGCCGGGCCGGTCCACGATGGGGCCGATGACCCGGCCGGTGAGTTTGCCGTCGACTATTTCCAGCTCGTTGGCGGCGACGTAGTCCAGCATCAGCTCGTGGGCAAGCGGCTCGATGATCCGCCGGAAGCCTCCGGAGACCACGCCGCAGTGATAGCCCAGCCGTCGCAGCGTCCGCAGCGTGGTGCGGGCGCCGGGCATCAGCTCCAGCTGGTCGGCGACCTCGTCGACCACGGTGGCGGGCAGGCCTTCCAGGGTCGCCACCCGCTGCTCGAGAGACTCAGCGAAGTCCAGCTCGCCGCGCATCGCGGCGTCGGTGATTGCCGCGACCTGCCCTTCGGCGCCCGCCCGCGCGGCCAGCATCTCGATGACCTCGCCCTGAACCAGCGTCGAGTCGACGTCGAACACTATGAGCCGCTTGGCCCGCCGTTCCAGGCTGTAGTCCTCGACCGCAACGTCGACCCGCTCCTCGGAGGACACCCGGTTCAGGGCGGTCCGCAGCGAGCCGTCGGCTCCCGGCGGCACCGACACCCGCAGCTCCAGGCCGGTCACCGGATAGTCGGAAACGCCACGGATCAGGTCGATGTTGACGCCCAGCGCCGCCACCTCGCGGGCCACCGCGCCGAACGCACCGGCAGTGATGGGCCGGCCCAGCACGAAGATGGTGTGGGTCGAGGGGTCGCGGATGATCGGCACGTCGTCGCTGTGCTCGATGCTGACGTCGAGACCCACCCCACGGATCGCCGATTCGACGTCACGGCGCAGCTCGTCACCGTCGGCCAGGTCGGCCGGGCAGCACACCAGCACGCCGAGCGTCAGCCGATGCCGGATGACCACCTGTTCGACGTTGAGCAGCTCGATTCCGTACCGGGACAACGCCCCGAAGAGGGCCGACGTCACGCCCGGCTGGTCCACGCCGGTGACGGTGATCAGCACCGACACCTTGGGTGGTGAGTTCACTCGCGGCAGCCGCCCGTCAGTCCATCAGCTGCGGACTTGGACGTCGTCCAGTCGGGTGACGTCTTTGTCGGTCGGGCCGTGGGCTCGGCCCACGTGCGCCTCGGCGCGAAGCCGCTCCACCATGTGTGGATAGTGCAACTCGAATGCCGGCCGTTCCGAACGGATTCGGGGCAGCTCGGTGAAGTTGTGTCGCGGCGGCGGGCAGCTGGTCGCCCACTCCAGCGAGTTGCCGTAGCCCCACGGGTCGTCGACGGTAACGACCTCGCCGTAGCGCCAGCTCTTGAAGACGTTCCAGACGAACGGGAACATCGACGCGCCCAGGATGAAGGCACCGACCGTCGAGACGATGTTGTACGGCTGGAAACCGTCGGAGGGCAGGTAGTCGGCGTAGCGGCGCGGCATGCCCATGTCACCCAGCCAGTGCTGTACCAGGAACGTGGTGTGGAACCCGATGAACGTCAGCCAGAAGTGCAGCTTGCCCAGCCGGTCGTCAAGCAGCCGACCGGTCATCTTGGGGAACCAGAAGTACACGCCCCCGAACGTGGCGAACACGATGGTGCCGAACAGCACGTAGTGGAAGTGCGCCACCACGAAGTAGGTGTCGGTGACGTGGAAGTCCAGCGGCGGGCTGGCCAGGATCACGCCGGTCAGGCCGCCCAGCAGGAAGGTGATCAGGAAGCCCACGCAGAAGAGCATCGGCGTCTCGAAGGTGATCTGGCCTTTCCACATCGTGCCGATCCAGTTGAAGAACTTGATCCCGGTGGGCACGGCGATCAGATAGGTCATGAACGAGAAGAACGGCAGCAGAACCGCTCCGGTGGCGAACATGTGGTGCGCCCACACCGCGACCGACAGGGCAGCGATCGACAGCGTCGCATAGACCAGCGTGGTGTAACCGAAGATCGGCTTGCGCGAGAACACCGGAATGATCTCGGTGATGATGCCGAAGAACGGCAAGGCGATGATGTAGACCTCGGGATGGCCGAAGAACCAGAACAGGTGCTGCCACAACAGGACTCCGCCGTTTGCGGCGTCGAAGACGTGAGCTCCGAGGTGTCGGTCGGCGGCCAGTCCGAACAGCGCCGCGGTCAGGATCGGGAACGCGACCAGGATCAGGATCGAAGTCACCAGGATGTTCCAGGTGAAGATGGGCATCCGGAACATCGTCATTCCGGGGGCGCGCATGCAGACCACGGTCGTGATCATGTTCACCGCGCCCAAGATGGTGCCCAGACCCGCGAGGATCAGGCCCGTGATCCACAGGTCTCCACCGGCGCCGGGTGAGTGGACGGCGTCGGACAGCGGCGTATAGGCGGTCCAGCCGAAGTCCGCGGCCCCGCCGGGGACGAGGAAGCCGGACGCCACGATCAGGCCACCGAAGAGGAACAGCCAGAACGAGAAGGCGTTGAGTCGCGGGAACGCCACGTCAGGCGCACCGATCTGTAGCGGCAGGACGAGGTTGGCGAAACCGAACAAGATCGGCGTGGCATACAGCAGCAGCATGATCGTGCCGTGCATGGTGAATAGCTGGTTGAACTGCTCATTGGACAGGAACTGCAGTCCGGGTGCCGCCAACTCCGTGCGCATCAGCAGCGCCATCAGCCCGCCGATGAAGAAGAAGACGAAGCAGGTCACCGTGTACATGATTCCGATCATCTTGTGATCGGTGGTGGTGATCAGCTTGTAGACGAGGTTCCCTTTGGGACCCATGCGGTCCGGGTATGGGCGAACGGCTTCAAGTTCTCCCAACGGGGGCGCTTCGGCTGTCAACAGCTTCTCCAAACATCCGGGTCGGACAAGGGCCCAAAGTGGCTACTGACTCGAATCTTAGCCGCCGATGATGCCGACGTCAGGGCTGGTCCTACAAACTGTCGTAAATGCCTCGGCGGTGCGGCGTGTTGCTCCGTTTCTTCTCGAAAAAACGGCCCCCGCCGGCCGGGTGTTAGCGTCAAACCCGTGCAATTCGGCGTGATCCGGGCCGCCCGGGTGCTCGTGGCCACCGCCGTGGCGGCGGCCGTTGTCGTGGCATGCGGCGGCTGCGGATCCGGAAAACCCGGCACGGCCCCGTCGGCCCGCTCTCTGGTCACCCCCACCACTCAAATCGCAGGGGCCGGCGTGCTGGGAAACGACCGTCACCCGGATGAGTCCTGCGCGCGGGACGCCGCCGGGGCCGACCCGGGGCCGGCGACACGGCAGGCTCACAACGCCGCGGGAGTCAGCCCGGACGTGGTGCAGGTGCTCGCCGAGCCCAAGCGCATCGTCGTGCTCGCCGGTGACCAGCTCGACGCCCTGTGCGCGTTGGGCCTGCAGTCGCGGGTGATCGCCGCGGCGCTGCCGGACGGCTCGTCGAGCCAGCCCTCATATCTGGGCGGTGCGATGCACGGCCTGCCCGGTGTCGGTACCCGCACCAACCCCGACGTGGGCGCGATCTCCGCGCTGCACCCCGACCTCATCCTCGGCTCGCAAGGGCTGACGCCCAACCTTTATCCGCAGCTGGCCGCGCTCGCCCCGACGCTGTTCACCGCGGCGCCCGGCGCGGATTGGCGAGATAATCTCCGCCGCGTCGGCGCCGCCACGGCACGCGGCGCAGCGGTCGACGCGCTGATCAACGGCTTCACCCAACGGGCCACCGACATCGGCGCCAAACACGACGCGTCGCATTTCCAGGCGTCGATCGTGCAGCTGACGGCCAGCACGATTCGGGTGTACGGGACCAACAACTTCCCGGCCAGCGTGCTCGGCGCGGTCGGGGTGGACCGGCCGGCGGCGCAGCGCTTCACCGATAAGCCGTATCTCGAGATCGGCGCCACCGATGCCGACCTCGCGAAAAACCCGAACCTCGCTGCGGCCGACGCAGACATCATCTACGTGTCGTGCGACTCGCCGGCCGCCTCTCAGCGCGCCGCCGCCGTCCTGGACAGCGACCCATGGCGCAAGCTCTCGGCAAACCACGACAACCGGGTGTTCGTCGTCAACGACGAGGTGTGGCAGACCGGCGAGGGGCCGATTGCCGCCCGCGGCATTGTCGACGATCTGCGCTGGGTCAACGCCCCGATCAACTAGTGCCGCAAATCCGGGGGTTGACCCTGCCCCATGAGCTGATAACCAGCTCACATCCGTTGGCCCATAAAGATTACTTTGGCTAAGGTTATTTCAGGCGCAAACCATTGAAGAGGAATAACTATGAGCACTGTTTCGGCCTACGCCGCACCGTCGGCGACCGAACCACTGACCAAGACCACCATCACTCGTCGCGACCCCGGCCCGCACGACGTGGCCGTCGAGATCAAGTTCGCCGGCATCTGCCACTCGGACATCCACACGGTCAGAGGCGAATGGGGTCAACCGAATTACCCGTTGGTCGTCGGCCACGAGATCGCCGGCGTGGTAACCGCGGTGGGCTCTGGCGTCACCAAGCACAAGGTGGGCGACCGGGTCGGCGTGGGCTGCTTCGTGGACTCCTGCCGCGAATGCAGCAGCTGCGTGGGCGGGCTCGAGCAGTACTGCAAGAAGGGTTTCGTCTCTACTTACAACGGCGTCGGCAAGGACGGACAGCCGACGCAGGGCGGCTACAGCCAAGCCATCGTCGTCGACGAGAACTACGTGCTGCGCATCCCCGATTCACTACCGCTGGACAAGGCGGCGCCGCTGCTGTGCGCCGGTGTCACGCTGTTCTCCCCTTTGCGGCACTGGAAAGCCGACGCGAACACCCGCCTGGCGATCGTCGGCCTGGGCGGGCTGGGCCACATGGGCGTCAAGCTCGGCGTCGCGATGGGCGCCAAGGTGACCGTGCTTTCGCAATCGCTGAAGAAGATGGAGGACGGCCTGCGCCTGGGTGCCAGCGATTACTACGCGACCGCCGACCCCGACACCTTCCGCAACTTGCACGGCAGCTTCGACCTGCTCCTCAACACTGTCTCGGCGAACCTGGATCTGCGCAAGTACCTCAACTTGCTCGACATCGACGGGACGCTAGTGGAATTGGGCATTCCCGAACACCCGATGGAGGTGCCGGCGTTCTCGTTGGCGTTGAGTCGGCGCAGCCTGTCCGGATCCAACATCGGCAGCATCGCCGAAACGCAGGAAATGCTGGACTTCTGTGCCGAGCACGACGTAACGCCCGAAATCGAGCTGATCGAGCCCGATTACATCAACGAAGCCTACGAACGCGTCCTGGCCAGCGACGTGCGCTACCGCTTCGTCATCGATATCTCAAAGCTATGAGGCAACCTCGGGGGTTTCGCCCCGTGCCGTGATCTCCGCTGACTCCGCATCCTCGTCGCCGGGAACAACCTCGCTGACGTCGATGCCGGCCAGCGGCCAGCCGGCGGCAGCCAGCGTGGCGGCCACCCGGATGACGTTTTCCTTACCGGCGTCGTAGTGGGTCGTGTCGGAGATGAACTCGGAGATCTCGTCGCGGTCGATCGGGTGATCGATCGTCTCCGGAGATCCCTCCTTGGCGGTGACATTGCGCACCACCTCTTTGATCTGGTCTTCGGTCAGGGGTGTGCTGCGCAGCAGGGCCATCAGCGGTATTCGGTCCGGGCCGGGCACGCCGTCGGGGTAGCCGACTTGCAGCCAGCGAATCACCGAGCAGAAGAAGTGGTGCTTGTGATCCTTCTTAGAGGAAGCGGTTGTCGTCACAGGAATAGTCTCGGGCAGTGGCATCAACAGCGCTAGCGAGCCGTCATACCGTCCCCACAATTCATACTTCGTTCATGCGCCCGTTCATATCCGCAGGTTGGGCGCTAAAGATTTCTCAATGAATTGAAAATCCCCCAAAGCACTGAACACTTTTCCCGACCGCTCACTTGGGCCGGTTGAATGTTGCGCTGAGGGCACATCGACTGCTGGCGCACCACTGTGTCAGCACCATCAGCCCGTTGTGGCATCGAGCCTCAGTGATAGGTGGCCCGTCGTTGCGACAAGTCGAGTAGTGGATTACTCGTGTACCGGGCGCAAGTCGCTGAAATGATCAGCTCGACCGAAAGTCCGAATTTCGGCCTAATACAACGGGTTTCGGATATGACCACAGCCCGGCCGCGGACGCAAGGAGAAACCAATGGCCCGCACCGCCGACCCCTATCAGGTGCAAGCCGCCGTCGGTGATGCGTCGACATGCCCTCAGGGGCAGTGCTATTTCACTTTTCCCCAGGTGCCGGTGGGAAAGCGGTTGAAACTCACCAGTGTCTCGGCCCAGCTAGGTGACGCGGCCGACGTGATCGTGCTGGAGGGCGCCGGCGAAGTGGCGTACTTCGTGACGAAATGCGATCGCGCCCTCGGTTACCTGACGCAAGTTGTCAATTTCTTCTATGAAGCTGGAAACATTCCGACAGCACGTGTCTTCGTAGGGCCCAACTACACCGAGCACACTTCGCTGATCATCACGCTCGTCGGCATTCTTGAAACGACTTCGTAGCCGAAATGGCTTACTCAGCATTCTCTTTCGAAGAATCAATCAGGCGTGATGTTGCCGCGGGCGTTCGGCTACGCGGCGCTGGGATGCCGAAAGGACTTGTGCGCCGAGGCCTTGATGACGCCGCGTTGACCTAGGTGGGTCACGGGCGCCAAGTCTGGGTCAGTGGTCTGCGCGCGACGGCTCGCTCGGTGACGAATCCACCAAGTCGCGGTCATGGCGGCAATCGCCAACGCGAGAGACAGCAGCACCAATTCGTCGCCGAATGCCATCAGCACGACGATGCCGGCGAGGATCCAAATCGCTTCGCCAATCGGATGACCGC
>DASYBR010000108.1:0-4655 GCA_036500645.1 Mycobacterium sp.
TACCGGGGGATGTCCTCCACCTCGAACTTGCTCATGTCCTTGTCGAGGCCGACCGGTGGGTTGTCGGGGTCGGGACGCACTCCCGCGGTCATCAGCTTGCGCAGCAGCTCCAGGTGCGCGCCACCCTGGCCGTCGTTACCGACCACCACACGCAGCCCGTAGCACTGGTGGGTGCCGACACCGAAGCCGAGGCCGTAGCGCGGCGTGCCGTTGGCCGGCGTCGGCCGGTTGGGGTTGAATCCCATTGCGTCCGGTCCGAACACGTCGGTGTCGCGGTTGGCCTTCACGTACTCGATCCGCAACTCTTGGCCGGGGTGGATTTTCCTACCGTCGGACAGCTCGTCCTCCTCCAGCGCCAGCCGCGTGGTGTACGGCGAGAACGTGGCGCGCATCCGGATGATCTCCTGCAGAGAGTGCAGCAAGAACGTCGGATCGGTCCTGCGCGGGATGTCCTCCGGGTGGCTGGCCAGCCAGGTCTGGACTAGATCGATGGTGTGCACGATCGACTGGGTGCTGGTGCTCACCGAGGCCGCGAACAGCAGCGTCGACTCGACGACGGCGTTGGATTCGTCCTCCCACTCCGGCGCGAGGCCGGCAGCCACCATCTTGAGCAGGCTGTTGGGCACGTCGTCCTCGGCGAGCTCGCCCACCTCGATCCGGGCGCGCTGTTCGCGGTGCCAGGCCAGCGAGGGTTCGAAGAACTCCTTGACATACTCGGACTTGGCTCGCAGCGCCCGCTGGTTCACCTGGTCGCGGTCGTCAAGGAAGGCCGAGCTGGTGCCTGCGGCGATCGGTCCGGCGAACGAGCGCATCAGCGCGAGCCGATCGTCGGTGTCCAGGCCGATCAGGCCGATGAGCCGCGCGGTGAAGTGAATGAACACCCGCTCGAGGAATTCGACGAGGTCGATCCCGCGCTTGCCGTTCGCATCGGGTTCGGCCAGCCGCAGCGCCATCAGCCGGTCGGCCTCGGGCAGCACGATGTCCTCGCGGATGCCGTCCAGCGCGTCGGCGCGGACCAGCGGGTTGAGCAGCTTGCGGCGGCGGCGGTGCGACTCGCCTTCGAGAAACATCATCGAAGCGCCGAGGAATTCACGGACGTTGATCTCGCCGTTGACCTCGTCGCTCTTACGGCCAGCGAACAGGTCGGGGCTGTGCGTGACCGCAGTCTTGGAGCGCAGCAGCTTCGACACGTCGGCCAGCCGATTCACCGGCGCGAAAGGACATTTCGCGCCGGCCACTGGTTCCGCCGGGGTCGCTTCATCGCCGGCAGCGGGCTCAGTCATGGGACATTCCTCCTTCACTCACTTTTGAACAATGGCACTCGTCCGAGGCGCTGTCAACTGCTATGTTGACTGGCGTGACCCGGGACAGCCAGACACCGGTCGTCGTCGTCGGCGCCGGCCTCGCGGGCAGCCGCACGTGCACCGAGCTGCGCAGGCTCGGCTACTCCGGGTCGATCGTGTTGATCGGCGGCGAGCCCAACCTGCCCTACGACCGGCCGCCGCTGTCCAAAGCGGTCATCCAAGGTAAGCGTGACTCCAAACCGCTTAAGGTTCGCTACGAAGAACTGGGTATTGACGTGCGGCTCGGGGTGGTGGCCGAATCACTAGAGCTGAGCAGCCGGCGCGTGCTGACATCGGCTGGCCCCGTTGAGTTCTCACGCCTGGTGGTCGCCACCGGCGCCACCCCGGTGCGGCTGCCCGGCGACGGCGAACAGCTCACGCTGCGCACCGACACCGAGGCGGTGGCCCTGCGCGACAGGTTAGTTCCTGGGGCACATGTCGTCGTGATCGGCGCCAGCTGGATCGGCGCCGAGGTGGCCCACGCGGCGCTGCAGCGTGGCTGCCGGGTGACCGGGCTGGAGTACCACCCCGCGCCTCTGGCGCGGGCCCTTGGCAGCGCACTCGGTAGCCGGTTCGCCTCCTGGTGGGACGGCGCCGAGCTGCGCACCGGCCAGGGCGTCACTGCGGTCGAACCTGACGGCGCGCACCTCGCCGGTGGCGAGCTGATCGCCGCCGACGTGGTGGTCACCGGCGTCGGGGTGCGGCCCGCCACCGGCTGGCTCGCGGGCAGCGGGCTGGAGCTGCTTCCGGCAGTGGCGGTCGACGAGCACCTGCGGGCCGACGGCGACACCGGCGTGTTCGCACTGGGTGACTGCGCAGCCTGGTGGTCACGCCGCTATGGGCGCCGCCTGAACCTGCAGCATTGGGACGACGCATACACCGCCCCGACGGTGGTGGCCGACGGGATCGTCAACGGCTCGGGCGCCCAACTGGTCCACGACCCCGTGCCCTACTTCTGGAGCGATCAGTTCGGCCACCGCGTCGAATACGTCGGCCACCACTATCCGGCCGATACGGTCACCATCGACGAGGACACCGAGGCGGGCTGGACAGCCCAATGGTACGACGCCGCCGGCGAACTGACCGCGGTGCTGGCCGTTGACCGGCCCAAGTACGTCGCCGCGGTCCGCACCGAATTGCTCGCTGCGCCCGACGCGCCGCTCACACGTCGATGATGATCTTGCCGTCCTCCGTGGTGACCGGGTAGGTCGCCACCGGATCCTCGGCGGGCAGACCGCTTACCTCGCCAGTACGCACATTGAAACGCGAACCGTGGGCTGGACATTCGACGTCCTCGCCGTCGAGTTCGCCGTCGCTGAGCTCGATCTCGTCATGGCTGCACAGATCGCTGATCGCGAAGACCTCACCGCCGGCCAGCCGGACCAGGCACACGGGCACCCCGTTGGCCTCCACCCGCATCAGCGGCGTGTCGTCGTCGAGGTCGGTCAGGGCGGCGACGATGCACTTGGACATGGGATACCTCCTGGATGATTGCCGTCGGGAGCGTCAGTACGAGTGACCGGCGGGCTGGTAATCGGGGGGCAACGTGATGGACTTGAGCTCGAGGAAACTCTCCAGACCCTCCACGTCGCGCTCATAGCCCAGCCCGGAGTCCTTGCGGCCGCCGAACGGCGCGCCACCACCCGACGGAGGGCCGCCGTTGACCGAGCAGGTTCCGGTCACGATGCGCGAGGCGATCTCGATGCCGTGCTCGGGTTCGTGGGCAAACACGGCCCCGCCCAGGCCATAGCGGCTGTCGTTGGCGATGGCCACGGCTTCCCGCTCGTCGCGGTAGGTCATCACCGACAGCACGGGTCCGAAGATCTCCTCCTGGGCGATGGCCATCGTGGGATCGACGTCGACGAAGATGGTCGGCTCGACATACCAACCGCGGGGCTGATCGGCGGGGCGCCCACCGCCCAGTACCACCCGCCCCCCCTGGGCGATGCCCGACTCGATGAAATGCTCGACGACCCGACGCTGATGCGCCGCCGCCAATGGGCCGAAGTCGGTATCGGTGTCGTGCGGGTCGCCGACCTTCATCTGCGACACGTAGTCGACTAGCTGCGCGACCACCCGGTCGCGGTCGTCCTCCTGGACGATGACGCGGTTGGTGGAGACGCAGATCTGCCCGCTGTTGCGCAGGGATCCGCCGATCAACGCCGGCAAGAACGGGGTCATGTCGACCCCTGGCAGGATGATCGCCGCCGACTTGCCGCCGAGCTCAAGGGTCACCCGGCACAGCCGCTCGGCGCAGGCGGCAGCGATTTCCCTGCCTGCCTGGGCGCTGCCGGTGAACGTCACATGGTCGATACCGCGGTGCCCCACCAGGTAGGCGCCTTCGTTGACGCCGCCGTTGACGATGCTGACCACGCCTTCGGGGATGCCCGCGTCCACGACTGCGTCGACGATCAGGTAAGCGCTGAGCGGGGCCTCTGGCGCGGGCTTGAGCACGATGGGGCAGCCCATCAGCAGCGAAGGAAACAGCTTCGAAAGCACCACCATCACAGGTGAATTCCACGGTGTCACCCCGGCGGTGACGCCGATCGGCTCCCGCAGCACCAGCACTTTGCCGACCGTTCCGTCGCGCACCTCGCGCAGTGCGATCCGCTCGGCGTCCTTGATCATCCGTTCCAAAAACGGCGCGATGGCGTCGAAGTTTTCAATGACGAACCCGAAGGGCGCACCCATTTCATCGATCTGGGTGCCCACGATCGCATCGCGGCGGGCGTCCAACCCGGCGACCAGCCGACGCAGGTACTGCGCGCGCTCGCTGACGCTGAGCCGCGGCCACGGTCCGATGTCGAGCGCTTCGCGCGCACCGGCGATGGCGGCATCGATCTCCTCGGGTAGCGCCGCCGGTACCCGGCCAACCAGCTGTTCAGTCGACGGTGAGATGACGTCGATGGTCTCGCCACCCTTGGCATCCACCCACCTACCCGCGATGAAGTGGTCGGTGCGTCCGAAAAACATTGTCAGCGCTCCTGTCTGGACCCGCGACGACGGACACTCGGCCGGCACTGACCGCGACCGTCAACGCACATGTTGACAAGTGTACCGCATGGATGCTCGCGTCAGTAGATGCCGCGGGCCGACGTACCCAGGCCGAGCTCCAGCACCTGCCCAGTCATCAAACCCCGGTCGGTGACCAGGTACAGCAGGGCACGCGAAACATCCTCGGGCTGCAGGAACCGCACCCCGTTGAGGCCGTAGTCGAGCTCGTCGAGCCGCCTGCGGAAGTCCTGCTCGGTGGGGTTGGCGATGTCGGGGACGAAGATGTCGTAGGTCGGCTGGTTGAAGAAGAGGTCGGTC
>DASYBR010000109.1:0-11254 GCA_036500645.1 Mycobacterium sp.
GGTCTCGAGCGCCTCTTCGCGGCGCTCCTTGGCGAACCACTGCCGGATCTTCGCCTTGGCGCGTGGCGACACCACGAACTGCTGCCAGTCCCGCGACGGCCCCGCGTTGGGAGCCTTCGATGTGAATACCTCGACGACTTCGCCGTTTTCCAGCTTGCGTTCCAGCGCCACCAGCCGGCCGTTGACCCGGGCGCCGATGCAGCGGTGGCCTACTTCGGTGTGGACCGCGTAGGCGAAGTCCACCGGCGTCGAGCCGGTCGGCAGGTTGATCACGTCGCCCTTAGGGGTGAACACGAAAATCTCTTGCACCGCAAGGTCGTAACGCAACGACTCTAAGAACTCGCCCGGGTCGGCGGCCTCCCGCTGCCAGTCGAGCAGCTGGCGCATCCAGGCCATGTCGTCGATCTCGGCGGCGGCGTGCAGATGGGGAACCCCGTTGCGGCCCTTGGCTTCCTTGTAGCGCCAGTGCGCGGCGATGCCGTACTCGGCGGTGCGGTGCATGTCGCGAGTGCGGATCTGCACCTCGAGCGGCTTGCCTTCCGGGCCCACCACCGTGGTGTGCAACGACTGGTACACGCTATATCTGGGCTGGGCGATGTAATCCTTGAACCGTCCGGCCATCGGCTGCCACAGCGAGTGCACCACGCCGACGGCGGCGTAGCAGTCGCGAATCTCGTCGCACAGGATGCGAATGCCGACCAGGTCGTGGATGTCGTCGAAGTCTCGCCCCTTGACGATCATCTTCTGGTAGATCGACCAGTAATGCTTGGGCCGGCCTTCGACCGTCGCTTTGATCTTCGACGCGCCCAGGGTGTTGGTGATCTCGGCGCGGACCTTGGCCAGGTAGGTATCGCGGGAGGGCGCGCGGCCGGCGACCAGGCGCACGATCTCCTCGTACTTCTTGGGGTGCAGGATCGCGAACGACAGGTCTTCCAGTTCCCACTTGACGCTCGCCATACCCAGCCGGTGCGCAAGCGGCGCAATGACTTCCAGCGTCTCGCGAGCTTTGCGCGCCTGCTTTTCCGGTGGCAGGAACCGCATGGTGCGCATGTTGTGCAGCCGGTCGGCGACTTTGATCACCAGCACCCGGGGGTCGCGGGCCATGGCGGTGATCATCTTGCGGATGGTCTCGCCTTCGGCGGCGCTGCCCAGCACCACCCGGTCCAACTTGGTCACGCCGTCCACCAGATGGCCGACCTCTTCACCGAATTCCTCGCTCAGCGCCTCGATCGTGTAGCCGGTGTCCTCGACGGTGTCGTGCAACAGCGCGGCCACCAAAGTCGTTGTATCCATTCCTAATTCGGCCAGAATGGAGGCGACGGCCAGCGGGTGGGTGATGTAGGGATCACCGGAGTGGCGCAACTGCGTTGCGTGCCGGGAGTCGGCGACCTCGAAGGCGCGCTGCAGCAACGACAGGTTCGCCTTGGGATAGATCTCCCGGTGCACCGCCACCAGCGGCTCGAGCACCGGATTGAGGGTGCTGCGCTGGGCGGTCATCCGCCGGGCCAGCCTGGCCCGCACCCGGCGAGACGCGCTGCTGGAAGTCTTCAGCGACTCGACCGGCGGCTCCGGCGTATCGGTAACGGCCTCGATGACCGGCTCAGCAGGCGCCTGCAGAGCCTGCGTCGTGCCCTGATCATCCGCCACTTTGGTCACCTCCGACTTCGAGGATATCGCTTATATCGCGCCGCTAGGCGTGACTGAGGCTGTGCACTGGCAACGGCGCGACGGCTCTGCGACCGTCGAGCGCGACCAGTTCCATGACCACCGCCGCGCCGGTCACGATGGCCCCGGTGCGCTCGAGCAACCGGGTCGCCGCGGCCAGGGTGCCGCCGGTGGCCAGCACGTCGTCGACGATCAGGACCTTGCGGCCACGCAGGTCGATGCCGTCGGCCGGGATTTCCAGTGTTGCGCTGCCGTATTCCAGGTCATAGTGCTCGGCGTGCACCGGCGGCGGCAGCTTTCCGCCCTTGCGAACGGCCAGCACACCGCCGCGCAACCGGCCGGCGACGGCCGCCGCCACCAGGAAGCCGCGCGACTCGATGCCGGCCACCAGGTCGGCTTCGGACGCGATGCCGGCCAGCGCGTCGACGACGGCGCCCATCGCCTCCCCGTCGGCGAACAACGGTGTGAGGTCCTTGAACTGGACACCCCGCTTCGGAAAGTCGGCCACCTTCCGGGTCAGCGACGCGATGAGGTCCGCCACAGGAGTGGTACCGCTGACGCTGGTCACTGGATGGATGCCCATCGGTCCATGTTCCAGCCCGCACCCCAGCGGGTCGGGTTCTTGCTGACCGCGTACATCTTCTTCGACATCAGCAGCGTGCGCTGTTGCCGGTAGAGCGGCAAGGTGGGCATATCGCCCCACAGTACCGGCGCACCTTCGGCCAGCAGCCTGACTCGTTCGGCGGGATCTGCCGACACCGCCAGCGCGCCGATGATGCCGTCGATCTGCTGATTGGCGTATCCGGACAGGTTGTTGCCGTTGCCGCTGTGCAGGTCGTAGGCGTCCATCGCCGAGGACCCCGTCGAGCCGCTGCCGGTGGCCCCACCGGTGCTGGCGAGCAGCGCGTCGATCTTTCCGTCCTTGAGCGCCTGCGGACCCGAGGTGTCCAGGGAGACGTTGGTGACGGTGATCCCCGCCGCCGCGCACGACTTGGTGATGACGCCGACGTTGACGGCGAGCCGTGCGTTGGGCCCCTGATAGCCGATCCGGACCGTCAGCGGCGCGCCGCCGCCCAGCGCGTCGCGGGCGGCGCCGGGGTCGGCCTTGGCGAACGGGGCGGCGTCGGCGGCACCGTCATTGGCGGTCACGGCGTCGTCGGTGGCCGGGTCCAGGCGGGAATTGGCGATCGGCGCGCCGGCGTCGTGCGCCAGGCTGTCGCGCGGCACGCACAGCGCGAAGGCCCGACGGGCCTTGGGCTGTGACAGCGGCCCCTGCGGCGCGAAGATCAGCTGCTCGATGCCGGCCGACGGCGAGTCGGTGCGCTCGTAGTTGTCCGGGGTGGTCAGCGTTCCCGAGGAACCGGAGGCAACGTCGACCACGTCGACGTTGCGGCTGTTGACCCGGTCCTGGATGTCGGGGCCCTGCGGCCAGACGGTGATCCGCTTGGTGAGCGCCCTGGGGCCCCACCACCGGTCGTTGGCGGCGAGCACCACCGCGCCGCCGTCCAGGATGGCGTCGATCTTGTACGGCCCCGACGACGGGAACCGCTTCAGGTCGATACCGGGCTTGAGGTCCCAGATGGTGTTCCACAGCTTGGCGATCTGGGCCACCAGCGGCGCGTTGTTGCTCAGCAGCGCCGCGGTCACGTCGACATTGAGCTGGTCGGCGATGACGTGCGACGGCATCAGCGAGGTCGCGGTGAACAGCTGGTTGTAGTCGACGACGCCGCGGTCCGGGATGAACGACACCCGCGCCTTTTTTTGTCCCGGGATGCACTCGACGTTGGCGATGTCGATGTAACCGGCCTGGGTGGCGGCGTTGAAGTCGGGAAACTTGCCGGACTGGGCGGCCCAGGCGAGTACCAGGTCGTCGCAGGTCACCGGCTTGCCGTCGGAATAGACGGCGTCGTCGGCGATCTGGTAGTCCAGCACCAACGGCGAACCGCCGACGACCGAGACGGAGCCGAAGTCGCGGTCGGCGACGATTTGCCCGTCCGGGCCGTGGTAGCTGAACCCGGCGAGCGTGCGGGCAAACGCCTGTGCCCCCGCCGACGCGGCGCCGACGACGGTGTTGGTGTTGTAGCTGACCAGCGGGCCGTCGACCACGTAGTCGATCTGCGAGGCGGCGCTACCCGAACATGCGGTCGCCGTGAGAGCCGCCGCCAGCACCGCGACAAATCCAAGGGCCACCCACCGGGTCACACGCCAGCGGCGATCCCGGAACCTGATGGCCACCGCGTCTACCGCCGGCCGGCGTTGCGCTTGCCGGTCGGACGGCGGGTTCCGGAGGGCCGCACTGGACGCGCACCCGGTGCGGGCTTGCTCGGCGCGGGCTTGCTGGACGAGGTGGTGTCGCGACCGGCGGCGGAGGTTTCTTCGGTGGTCTCTTCGTCGTCGGGCGTCTCTTCGGGCGCCTTCTCGGAGGAGACCTTGCCGGGGCTGCGCCGCCGCATGACCCGGCGGGTGTGGGTGCGCACCAATTCGGTGCGCTCACGCATGGTGACCAGCAGCGGGGTGGCGAAGAAGATCGACGAATAGGTGCCGATCATGATGCCGATCAGCTGCACCAGCGCGAGATCCTTGAGGGTGCCGACGCCCAGCAACCACACCGCCACCACCATCAGAGCCAGCACCGGCAAGACACCGATCAGGCTGGTGTTGATGGAACGCATGAACGTCTGGTTGATCGCCAGGTTGGCCTGCTCGGCGAAGGTGCGCCGTGTCGTGTGCTGGAAGCCGTGGGTGTTCTCCTCGACTTTGTCGAAGACGATGACGGTGTCATAGAGGGAGAAGCCGAGGATCGTCAGCAGGCCGATGACCGTGGCCGGCGTGACCTCGAAGCCCACCAGCGAGTACACGCCCGCGGTGACGGTCAGGTCGAAGAACATGGCCGCGATCGCGGCCAGCGTCATGTATCGCTCGTAGCGAACCGTGATGTACAGGCCGACCAGCACCAAAAACACCACCAGCGCGATGAGCGCCTTCTTGGTGATCTGGTCACCCCACGTCTCCGATACCGCCGAGTCGCTGATGGCCGCCTTGCTCGGCTTGCCGTCGTTCCCCTTGGGCGCGAACGCATCGAACAGCGCGTTGCGTAGCTTCGTCGTCTGGTCGTTGGACAACGCCTCGGAGCGGATCTGCACCGTCGCCGACGCGCCACTGCCGACGATGACCACCGATTCCGGATCGTTGCCGAGGGTTTTCCTGAACACGTCGGACACCTGCGAGGTGTGGACGGTGCCGGTGGCGCCCGCGGCGGGCATCGACACCGTGGTGCCGCCTTTGAAGTCGATCCCGAAGGTGAAGCCCCGCACGATGATGCTGACGATCGCGATCGCGACGATCGCGCCGCTGATGCCGAACCACAGCCGCCGCCGTCCGACCACCTCGAACGCGCCGGTACCGGTGTAGAGCCGCGACAGGAAGCTGTGCCGCGGCAACTGGGCGGAGCTGTCGGTGAACGCCACGCCAGCCTCGGAGGCGTCGTCAGAGGCTTCGGTGATTTCGGTCGCGTCCTTCGAGGGCTTGGAAGGAGTCATGCGTTATCCCCGTCCCGTCTTGACCTGCGACGAAGCCCGCCGTTCGCGGGCGACCTGCTGAACGGCCCCCAGGCCGTTGTAGGCCGGTTTGGCCAGCGTTGGCGACTTGGAGGCCAGGTACACCAGCGGCCAGGTCACCAGGAACACCACCACCAGGTCAAGGATCGTGGTGAGGCCCAACGTGAAGGCGAATCCCTTCACCTGGCCGATGGCCAGGAAGTACAGCACCGCGGCGGCCAGGAAGGTGACCGCGTTGCCCGAGACGATCGTCTTGCGCGCCCGCACCCAGCCACGCGGCACCGCCGAGCGGAACGAACGGCCTTCCCGGATCTCGTCTTTGATGCGTTCGAAGAACACCACGAACGAGTCGGCGGTGGTACCGATACCGATGATCAGACCCGCGATGCCGGCCAGGTCCAGCGTGTAGTTGATGTATCGGCCCAGCAGCACCAGGATCGCGAAAACCATTGCACCGGAAGCGGTTAGCGACAGAGCCGTGAGCAAACCCAGCACCCGGTAATACAGCAGCGAATACACCAACACCAGGACCAGGCCGATCGCGCCACCGATCAGGCCCGCGCGCAACGAGGTCAATCCCAGTGTGGCGGAGACGGTTTGGGCTTCCGAGGACTGGAAGGACAACGGCAGCGACCCGTATTTGAGGACGTTGGCCAGCTGGCGCGCGCTCGATGCGGTGAACGGCGGGTCCCCGCCGGTGATCTGGGTCCGGCCGCCCGGGATGGCTTCCTGGATCAGCGGGGCGCTGACGACCTGCGAGTCGAGGGTGAACGCGGTCTGGGTGCCGACGTGGGCGGCGGTGAAGTCGGCCCAGGTGTTCGCCGCCGAGGGTTTGAATTGCAGGTCGACGACATAACCGATGCCGTGCTGGTTCATGCCCGACGAGGCGTCCTGGATCTGGTCGCCGCTGATGATCGACGGCCCCAGCAGGTACGCCGTCTTGTGATCGGTCGAGCAGGTCACCAGGGGCAGGGCCGGGTCGTCGTTGCCGGCCAGGATGTCGTCCTTGTCGCAGCGCGTCGCCTGGAACTGCAGGGCGAGGAATTGGATGCCCTGACGGGGGCTCTGCCGCCACTTCTTCTCGTCGGAGATGCGTTCGGCGAGATCCTTGCGCGGGTCGGGGGGCGCGGGCGCTTCAGCCGGCGGCGCCTCCCCCGCCGGCGCGCCGGGAGCGGGTGCGGGAGCCGGGCCGCCGGGCGCCGGCGCAGGCGCAGGCGGCGCGGGACTCGGCGAGGGCGGCGGATCCTGCGGGTACGGCCTGGGCTGGACGCCCGGTGCGGGCTGGCCGGCTGGCGGCGGGGCGGGCTGACCGGGGGCAGGGGCCGGTTGGCCGGGCGCGGGGGCGGGCTCACCGGGGGCCGGCTGGCCGGCCCCACCCGGGCCGGGAGGGGCACCGGCGGGCTGGCGCGGCTTGGGTTGAGTGCCCTGGGCGGGCATCGAGTTGAGCACCGGCCGGATGTACAGCCGGGCGGTCTGCCCCAGGTTGCGGGCTTGGCTGCCGTCGTTTCCGGGGACGGTGATGACGAGGTTGTCGCCGTCGACGACGACCTCAGAACCGGAGACGCCCAGCCCGTTGACCCGGGAACTGATGATCTGCTGCGCCTGGCCCAGCGCCTCCCGGCTCGGGCGTGAGCCGTCCGGCGTGCGCGCAGTCAGGGTGACACGGGTGCCGCCCTGCAGATCTATTCCGAGCTTGGGGGCAGCTCGTTTGTCACCGGTGAGGAACACCAGTAGATAGACGCCGACGAGCAGTAACAAGAAAACCGACAGGTAGCGGGCTGGGTGCACCGGCGCCGAAGACGATGCCACGTTCCTTTTATCTCCTCGAAAATCGGTTTCTTACCCCGACAGAGCCTACGTGCCGTTCACACGCCCTTTGCGCAAGCCGTCGGTCGGTTCGGTGATTCCGGTCAGGAATCGTTGCTCAGATGGCTCTCGTCGGCGGGGTCCTCGCCGTCGGTGAGGTCCTCGGGGTCGTCGGGCAGGATCCGGTCGCGGATTGCCAGCTTCATCCAGGTGGTCACCACTCCGGGGGCAATTTCGAGTTCGACGATGTCGTCGGTGATCGTGACGACCGTGGCCTCCATGCCAGAGGTCGTGTGCACCCGATCCCCCGGACGCAGCGAGTCGTGCAGGTCGATGGTGGCCTGCATCGAGCGCTTCTGGCGGCGCGATGCGAAGTACATGAACCCGCCCATGATGAGCAGGAACGGCAAGAACAAGACCAAACTTTCCATATAGGCGCCTGTCTTTCGTCGTGTTAGTCGGGCTGGCTTTTCGGGCATCCCGCAAGGGCGACCGGGAGGTGTCGCGCGCCCCGCGGAGGTTCCGCAAGGGTCCAGTGTGCCCGTTTAGTCTGGCAGGCCGGTGGGCGCCAACCCAGATAGGCTTGGACCGCGACGTGGCAGGGCGCCGCGGTGAGGAGGAGGAAGACGTGGCCAGCCTCGAGCAGACGCGCCAGCTGGTCACCGAGATCCCCGGTCCCGCATCGCTGGAACTGACCAAACGCCGCGCCGCCGCGGTTTCGCACGGAGTGAACGTCTCCCTGCCCGTGTTCGTGGCACGCGCCGGCGGCGGCATCATCGAGGACGTCGACGGCAACCGGCTGATCGACCTGGCGTCGGGCATCGCGGTGACCACGATCGGCAATTCGTCGCCCCGGGTCGTGGACGCGGTACGCGCGCAGGTCGCCGAGTTCACCCACACCTGCTTCATGGTGACGCCGTACGAGCAATACGTTGCGGTCGCCGAGGAGCTCAACCGGATCACGCCGGGCTCGGGCGAAAAACGTTCGGTGCTTTTCAATTCCGGCGCCGAGGCCGTCGAGAACGCCGTCAAGGTCGCGCGCGCCCACACCCATAAGCCCGCCGTCGTGGCGTTCAATCACGCCTACCACGGCCGCACCAACCTGGCGATGGCGCTGACCGCCAAGTCCATGCCCTACAAGAGCGGCTTCGGCCCGTTCGCACCGGAGATCTACCGGGCGCCGATGTCCTACCCGTACCGCGACGGGCTGATCGACAAGGAACTCGGCACCGACGGGGACAAAGCCGCCGCGCGCGCCATCAACGTGATCACCAATCAGGTCGGCGCCGACAACTTGGCCGCGGTCATCATCGAGCCGATCGCCGGCGAAGGCGGATTCATCGTCCCCGCCGAGGGGTTCCTGCCCGCGCTGCTCGGCTGGTGCCGGCAGAACAATGTGGTGTTCATCGCCGACGAGGTGCAGACCGGCTTCGCGCGCACCGGTGCGATGTTCGCCTGCGAGCACGAGGGCATCGAGCCCGACCTGATCTGCACCGCGAAGGGCATCGCCGACGGTCTGCCACTGTCGGCCGTTACCGGCCGGGCGGACATGATGGACGCCTCCCACCTCGGTGGTTTGGGCGGGACCTTCGGCGGAAACCCCGTTGCGTGTGCGGCGGCACTGGCCACAATCGCCACCATCGAGAGCGACGGACTGATCGAACGGGCGCAACACCTGGAACGGCTGATTACCGAGCCGCTGTTGCGTCTGCAGGCCGGCGACGACCGTATCGGCGACGTCCGCGGCCGCGGCGCGATGATCGCCATTGAATTGGTGAAGTCGGGAACCTCGGAGCCGGACGCGGAACTGACGAAGAAGCTGTCCACCGCGGCCCACGCGGCCGGTGTCGTAATTCTGACTTGCGGCATGTTCGGCAACATCATCCGGCTGCTGCCACCGCTGACCATCAGCGACGAGCTGCTGGCCGAGGGGCTCGACGTCTTGACCGGCCTGCTGGGCGAACTCTAGACCCGGGGGCTCCGGCCGCCCTCGTGGGCAATCTCACAATCGCCAGCAGAGCTAGGTCGTGGAGGAATAACGTTACTTTCGCTAACGTTTTAACCACCAGCGCACATGGCGCAAATTGATCTCAATATATTTGATTTGTAGGGGAATTTATGTCGACCACCACTCAGGACGCCCGGATTGCCCGCCGCGTCGAAGATCTCACCGCCAACGACCCCCAATTCGCCGCCGCCCGCCCGAACCCGGCGATCACCCAAGCCGTCGAGCAGCCCGGAATGCCGTTGCAGCAGATCATCAAGACGGTGCTGGGCGGTTACGCGGACCGGCCTGCCCTGGGGCAGCGCGTGGTGGACTACGTCACCGACCCCGCGACCGGGCGCACCCGCATGGAACTGGTCTCCCGCTACGAGACCGTCACCTACGGAGAGCTGAACGAGCGGGTGGGAGCACTGGGCCGCGCCTGGGCCAACGAGTCCGTGCATGCCGGCGACCGGGTGTGCGTGCTCGGGTTCAACAGCGTCGACTACGCCACCATCGACATCGCGCTGGGCCAGATCGGCGCGGTGTCCGTCCCGCTTCAGACCAGCGCGTCGCTGACCCAGTTGCAGCCCATCGTGGCCGAGACCGAGCCCAGCCTGATCGCGTCGAGCGTCGCCCAACTGCGCGACGCCGTTGAGCTGATCCGCAGCGGCGACCACAAGCCGTCCAAGCTGGTCGTGTTCGACTACCACCCACAGGTAGACGACGAGCGCGAGGCCGTCGAGGACGCCCGGGCGCGACTGAGCGGCATCGGCGTTGAAACCCTGGCGGACGTCCTGCAGCGCGGCAAGGAACTACCGGACGCCCCGGTTACGACCGGCGCAGACGAGGACCCGCTGGCGCTGCTGATCTATACCTCCGGCAGCACCGGCGCACCCAAGGGCGCGATGTACCCGCAGAGCAACGTCGGCAAGATGTGGCGCCGCGGCAGCAAAAACTGGTTCGGGGAGAGCGCCGCGTCGATCACCCTCAACTTCATGCCGATGAGCCACGTGATGGGCCGCGGCATCCTCTACGGCACGCTCGGCAACGGCGGCACCGCCTACTTCGCGGCCAAGAGCGACCTGTCGACGCTGCTCGAAGACCTCGAGCTGGTGCGACCCACCGAACTCAACTTCGTCCCGCGGATCTGGGAGACGCTCTTCGGCGAATTCCAGCGGCAGGTCGAGCGCCGGCTGTCCGATGGCGCCGACCGCGCCGCCGTCGAGGCGCAGGTGCTCGACGAACAGCGCCAGTACCTGCTGGGCGGACGGTTCATCTTCGCGATGACCGGCTCGGCGCCCACCTCTCCCGAACTGAAGACCTGGGTCGAGTCGCTGCTCGAAATGCATCTTATGGACGGCTACGGCTCCACCGAGGCCGGAATGGTGTTGTTCGACGGCGAGATTCAGCGTCCGCCGGTGGTCGACTACAAGCTCGTCGACGTCCCGGACCTGGGCTACTTCAGTACCGACCGGCCGCACCCGCGCGGCGAACTGCTGCTCCGGACGCAGAACATGTTCCCCGGCTACTACAAGCGGGCCGAGACCACGGCCCACGTATTCGACGAGGACCACTACTACCGAACCGGCGACGTGTTCGCCGAGATCGCTCCCGACCGACTGGTGTACGTCGACCGCCGCAACAACGTCTTGAAGCTCGCGCAGGGCGAGTTCGTCACCCTGGCGAAGCTGGAGGCCGAGTTCGGCAACAGCCCGCTCATCCGCCAGATCTACGTCTACGGCAACAGCGCGCAGCCTTACCTGCTGGCCGTCGTCGTGCCCACCGAGGAGGCGTTGGCCAACGGAGACCTCGAGGCGCTCAAGCCGAAGATCGCCGACTCGCTGCAAAACGTTGCGCGCCAAGCCAACCTGCAGTCCTACGAGGTGCCGCGCGACTTCATCATCGAGACGACGCCGTTCACCCTGGAGAACGGCCTGCTGACCGGGATTCGCAAGCTGGCGTGGCCGAAGCTGAAGCAGCACTACGGCGAACGGCTCGAGCGGCTCTACGCCGACTTGGCTCAGGGACAGGCCAACGAACTGGCCGAGCTGCGCCGCAACGGCGCCAACGCGCCGGTGCTGCAGACCGTGAGCCGGGCCGCGGCCGCCATGCTGGGTACCGCGAGCACCGAGCTGACCCCCGACGCGCACTTCACCGACCTGGGCGGAGACTCGTTGTCGGCGTTGACATTCGGCAACCTGCTGCGCGAGATCTTCGACATCGACGTGCCGGTGGGTGT
>DASYBR010000110.1:0-9224 GCA_036500645.1 Mycobacterium sp.
TACCCGGTGAGCGAATAATCCGTTTGAGTTCGGCCCGCCGTTCCGCGTAGCGGGCGACGACGGCGCGCCGCTGGTCGTTCTTGACGATCTTGGATTTCTTGGCCATTCAGCGTTCTTCCCGGAATTCGACGTGCCGGCGGATCACCGGGTCATATTTTTTCAGCCTGAGCCGGTCGGGGTCGTTGCGTCGGTTCTTGCGCGTGACGTACGTGTAGCCGGTACCCGCGGTGGACCGCAGCTTCACGATGGGGCGAATCTCGTTGCGCGCCATCAGATCCGCTCGCCCGCTTGGCGCAGCCGTGCGACGACGGCCTCGATTCCGTCGCGGTCGATGACCTTGATCCCCTTGGCGCTGACCCGCAACTTGATGCGACGGTGCTCCGACGGAAGGTAATAGGTCTTGACCTGGATGTTCGGTGACCAACGCCGCTTCGTGCGTCGGTGTGAGTGCGACACCGCGTTCCCAAAACCCGGCGTGCGGCCGGTGACTTGGCAGCGTGCGGACACAGCTCTCCTTTCCGGCCTGCTGAGGATAATGAAAATCGTTTTCGACAAGCCTAGCGTGGCACTGTAGCCTGAGTCGGGGCTTATTGGAAATCGTTTTCAACAAGGAGCGGTGATGCGGACACCCGTCGTTCTCGTTGCGGGCCAGGGCGACACCGACGCGGTGGCCGGCGCCCTGTTGCGCCGGCCGGGAACGCTGGTGGTCGAGCACCGATTTGACGGCCTCGTGGTGCGCCGGACGACGGTGATGCTGCGAGACGGTGAACTGATCACCACCGAGGAAGCTTTAGAGCTGGCACACGGCTGTGTGGCGTGCACGATCCGCAACGACCTGCTGGTGCTGCTGCGCAAACTGCACCGCCGCGAGAATGTCAACCGGATCGTCGTGCACCTGGAGCAGTGGCTGGAACCCGAGCCCATCTGCTGGGCGATCAATTACACCCGAGTTCGCGTCGGCCCCGGTTACCCCGATGGCCCGGCCGCGCGCGATGTGGTGATTGCCGCGGTGGTGACCTGCGTGGAGACCTTCGACTGGCTGGCGCATGCATTGGGTGCTGACGAACTGCCCGACGGACGCACGGTCGCTCAAGTGGCGGTCGGTCAGACCGAGTTCGCCGACGTTGTTGTGCTGACGCACCCCGAGCCGGCGATGCTGGCCGTTTTGCAGCGCCTGGCCCCGCGGGCGCGGATCACCGTCGGCGTGGACCGCGTCGAGCTGGCGCTGGCGCACCTTGACGACGACTCGCGCCGCGGCCGCAGCGATCATCCGCATGCCCCGCTGCTGGCCGGCTTGCCTCCACTGGCGGCTGACGGGGCAATCCGGATTCTGGAGTTCAGCGCCCGCCGCCCATTTCATCCCGAACGCCTGCACGCCGCGGTCGACCTGCTGCTCGACGGCGTGGTTCGCACCCGTGGTCGACTGTGGCTGGCCAACCGGGCCGACCAAGTCATGTGGCTCGAATCAGCAGGCGGCGGCCTGCGGGTCGCGTCCGCCGGAAAGTGGTTGGCGGCCATGACCGCTTCGGAGGTGGCATATGTCGACCCGGAACGGCGGGCGTTCGCCGACTTGATGTGGGAGCACCGGTTTGGCGACCGGCACACCTCGATGACGATCCTGGTGTGCGGCGCCGCCCCTACCGAGATCGTCGATGGCTTGAATGCCGCGCTGCTCACCGACGACGAGATGGCCAGCCCGCAGAACTGGTGTCGCTACGATGACCCGTTCGGTGACTGGCACGAAGACCCGTGCTACGAAACACCCGATATGGCAGGCGAATTCTCGGCACACCGCAACACCGACGGAGAAGGTCGATGAAACCCGACATCCATCCCGACTACCATCCGGTGGTATTCCAAGATGCCAACACGGGCGCGCTATTTCTCACCCGCTCGACGGTCACCAGTTCGCGCACCATCGAGTGGGAAACCCCCACCGGCGTGCAGACCTATCCGTTGGTGGTGGTAGAGGTGTCCTCCGACTCGCACCCATTTTGGACCGGCGCCCGGCGCACGCTCGATACCGCCGGCCGGGTGGAAAAGTTCTACCGACGATACGGCCAGCGGCCGTCGTAGTCGTGGAACCCAAGGGCCACAACGTTAGTCAGGTCAGTCGCGAACAAAGCCTTTGTTGCGCATCAGGAAATCGGCGAGAAACCCGTCGTGCGGGATCTCGGGTGCCCCGTAATAAGTCGGGTGGCGGCCGCGGTACACGTTGGCGATGGACGGCTCGGCGAGCAGATCGTCGATCAGGTCGTCGTCGTTGGTGATCGCGTTGATCACCAACGAATGCCGCAGCGGCTCCAAACCGTCGGAGCGCGACCACGGCGAAACCCAAACACACGGGAACGGCAGCTCGACATTGAGCTTGGCGACGTCGGGCGTGGCCAACAGGTGCACGGCCGGGCGCAGTGCGGCGCAGCCGTCGGCCAGCGCGGCGACCACCTGATCGGCGCCGAGCACCGGCGTGGTCCCCGCAGCGGTGGCTGCCAGATGATTCGCCAAAGCCGTTGCCTGGTCGATGGTTTGGGTGGGCAGGACCGCTCGCTCATCCTCAGTCGGCAGCGCCGGAATCGCCGACAACCGTTCACCGATCGCCTGGGCCAACGCGGAGGGATCGCCCTCGTAGAGCACAGCGGTGGTGTTGACGCACGCGATGCCGCCCAGGTTGGCGATCGATTCGGTGATGACGTCAAGGTAGTCCCGCCAGTCGTGGTCGGCGGTGATGACGATCTTCGCCCGGCCCGGGCCGTTGACGAACACCGTCGGGTCGTTGGCGTACATGTCGACGACGTCCTGGCTCCCGTAGACCATGGTGAGATCGGCCGACCGGCTGATCTCGTCGGCCCCGCGATGATCTGTGGGCAGGTACACCACGTCCTGCGGGCGAAATCCGGCTTCCCGCAACGTATGAACCAGCCGGTGCGCGGTGAGCGGCTCGCGCCGTGACGGGCGAACCGCCACCCGGTACCCGAGCGCGAGCGCCTGCGGCCACAGCCCGTGCACGCCCGGTCCGTTTCCCGAGGCCAGTACCGCGAACAGTTCCCCCCGCCGCGCCCACACCGCACTACCGTCGCGGCTCCGCTCGTCGCGCCAATCCAGCACGGCGCCCGCCGGCCGGGCCAGCTGCGCCACGCGGAACGCCGAAGCGACACCGTCGACAACACCGCGAGCTCCCGCACGGGTTACCGCGATCGGGACCCCGGAAATCCGGCTGGCCAGCTCGACGTAAGCGTCGAAGTCCAGCCCCGCGATCACCCCGGAGGCGAAAGCGTCGGCGGCCTTGGCCAACGCGGCTTCGCGTTGTTCGGCCGGCAACGGTCGCGTGTTGCGTGCAATGTTGATGGTGCGCGAGACATACAGCGGGGGAACAATACTGAGGTCGACAACCGCGACGCCGGCGGTAGTGGTCACGATTTCGCGGTTACGCGTCTGGTACGCCCCGGTGGGGCCGAGCGCATCGATGCGCAGCAGTTCGGGCGAGCCGGACGCCATGTCAGTAGACACCTTCGATGACAGGCTCGCCTTCGAAGGCTGCGACGGGGTGAACCTCGCTAAGCGAATCCCCAACTTGGCCTTCGGGTCCCGGCATCCGCAGCGCGCTGTCGCGCTCCAGGTTGTTCGGCAAAAACATGCCCTTGCTGATGTGGTTCATCACGACCTGGCCGCGTTGTCCGTAAGGCACTTCTGCACCGGTGTCGGGATTCACCACCGAGAAGACGACGTAGGGGGTGCGCGGATCGAAGACGAAGGGCTCATCGTCGCCGTCGTGGCGAGTCGTCGCCTGCGAAAGAATCATGGTGCTGCCGAACACCATGGTGATCGTGGTATTCGGGAAGATATCGCGCAGCAAGTCGAGCGTGTCGACGTCCACATGGGCGCCGCTGAGCAGCGTGAAGCGGATCTTCTCATTGACCAGGTTCGCGACATCATCGTTGCGGGCGATGGCCTCGAGCAGCGGCGGAGTCGTGTGCAGATTCGCCACGTCTTGGGTCTGCAGGATGTGGACGGTCTGCTCGATCAGATGGTCGACATAGGCCGAGACTTCGGAGGTGGCATGGCGGGCGGTAATCTTCTTGACCCAGCGCGGATCCAAGTCGATCGCGTGAAAAACCGATCCGAGCCGTTCGGAGACCAGTCGAGAAAAGTAGCCAACGCCGTGCGGCCCGCTCGGCATCATGCAGGCGAAGCCGCGGCGTGGGAGAAAACCGCCGTTGGCGAAGTCCTCGGTTTGCCATTGGATAACTTGTTCGCACCAATCTGGCAGCTGCACAGTTCTTTTGGGCGCACCCGTGGTGCCACCGGACTCGAATATCTGCGGAATCGGCGGTGGGGACCCGTAACCGCGCGGAATCAGCTCTTCGATGGGCACGTTTCGCAGTTCGTTCAGCAGGTTGGGAAACAGCCGCAAATCGGCGAACGTGTTCACATCGGTCAACGGGTTGAAGTTCAGCGTGCGGGCGGCCCGCAACCAGAACGTGCAGCCGGTATCTTCGCCGAAGTGCCAGGCGATCGCGGCACGCAGGTATGCCTCCGGGTCCTCGACCGGCGCCGATCGCGGCACATCCAGCAACGAAAAATCGATATCGGCCATGCCACCGATCATGTCGCAGGCCAGATCGGCCGAGCAATCGACGGGCGGCCAATCGGCTTAACGGGACGGTTTTTCGTACACCGTTTACTGGTAGTAGCAGCACAATTCGTCAGGCCGACATTTACCGGACCTCGTCATCGCACCGGCCGGGAGCACCAGCACCGGCGGCGACACGCGCCGGAGTGAATCAAAGATGAATGAAAGGTTAACGAGACAGTTGAGAAACCGGACGGCGAGGATGGAAACACGACCTGTCCCGGGCCGCGGCCTGGTGAGCTGACTCTTCGCGATCAAGCGGGTGCCGGGCGGGGTACAGACAGAGCAGAGGATATTCAACCCGACCTGGAAAGGGCAGTCGCCCGATGAATGTGGCAACCAAAGCCATCGACCTGCTCGCGAACCCGGCGCGGGTCTCGAATCCAGACAAGCTGTGCAGCGCGATTTCGGGCAAGACCGTCCTGGTGACCGGAGCGTCGTACGGTGTCGGGGAGGCGACGGCCCGCAAGGTTGCGGCGGCTGGAGCCACCGTCCTGGTCGTCGCGCGGTCGGCGGACAGGCTGCATGAGCTGGCGGCGTCGATCAACACCGGGGGCGGAAAAGCGGTTGCGTATCCGACGGACCTGACCGATGAGGCCGCCGTCTCCGAGTTGACGAACAAGATCGGCGAGCACCACGGCGCGCTGGACATCGTGGTGAGCAATGCCGGTAAGTCGTTGCGCCGCTCGTTGCACGACCAGTACGACCGGCCCCACGACTTCCAGCGCACGATCGCCATCAACTACCTCGGTCCGATCCAGCTGTTGCTGGGTGTGCTTCCGGCCATGCGTGAGCGCGGCGGCGGGCACATCGTCAACGTCTCAAGCGTGGGTGTGCGCGTCCCGCCGGGTCCGCAGTGGGGTGTTTATCAGGCATCCAAAGGGGCCTTCGACCGCTGGCTGCGGAGCGTCGCACCGGAATTACATGCCGACGGTGTCGCCGTCACCTCGATCTACTTCGCGCTCGTCCGCACCAGGATGATCGAGCCCACACCGATTCTGCGCAAACTTCCGGGACTGGACCCCGATGAAGCCGCCGACGTCATCGCGAAGGCGATCATTCAACGACCACGGACTATCGCGCCGCCATGGGTGGGGCCGGTCGAGCTTGCTTCGGTGCTGTTGGCCGGGCCCGCGGATCATGCCGCGCGGATCTGGTACCGCAGATTCTTCAAAGAAACCGCCGGCAACTGAAGACCCCGATGACCGAAAAGGTGACCACGACCGCGGCCCGGGCGTTACTGCGCTCTGGACTATTCAGCCCGCCTGGCCCCGCGGCACTGGTACGGCTGATCGGCGAAGTCAGCCGAGGTGGCATTAACCCCTACACGCTCCTAGCGGTCGCGGCGGCTCGGTGGCCTAACCGGGCGGCGATCATCGATGACGACGGCACTGTGAGTTATCGCGAGTTGCAGTCGGAGACCGACACTCTCGCCGGTCAGCTCTTGGACGAGGGTGTCGCGCCCGGGCAGGCGGTAGGCGTCATGTGCCGCAACGGGCGGGGCTTCGTTCGGGCGGTGTTCGCCGCAGCCTTGGTCGGGGCCGATGTCGTGCTGGTCAATACGGACTTTCGTGCCGACGCGCTGGCGTCGGCGTTGAGCGCACACCAAATCCAAATGATGCTCTCTGACGCTGAATTCGTCGATAGGGTGCATGCGGCCGATGTTGCGGTCATGGTTGCCGATGTGGCCTTGGTCAAGATGCGCAAACGGGGTCCGCGGCCCAAGGTGGCGGTGTCTGGGCGGATCATTCTCCTCACCTCGGGCACCACAGGTAAGCCGAAGGGTGTGCCCCGCACGCCGCGGATGCGCTCAGCGGTGGGCGTCTGGGTGACCATCCTGGATCGCACCAGGTTGACTACTGGTTCGCGAATCTCGGTGGCAATGCCGATGTTCCACGGGTTGGGGCTGGGTATGCTGATGTTCACCCTCGGCCTTGGCGGCACGGTGCTCACTCACCGCCATTTCGATGCCGAAGCGACACTCGCGCAAGCTTCGCTATATCGCGCCGACGCGTTTACGGCGGTGCCGGTCGTGTTGGCCCGCATCCTCGACCTGCCCGAGGCCGCACGAGCGCGAAACCCGGTGCCAGCGCTGCGAGTGGTGATGTCCAGCGGCGATCGCCTCGATCCGTCTCTCGCGCAACGGTTTATGGACAGCTACGGCGACATCCTCTACAACGGATACGGCTCTACAGAGGTCGGTATCGGCGCGTTGGCCACGCCGGCCGATTTGCGGGCTGCCCCGGAAACGGTCGGTAAGCCGGTCGCGGGCTGTCCGGTGCGGATCTTCGACGACAACGACGAATCCGTCGGGCCGCACGTGACAGGGCGAGTATTCGTCGGTGGCGATCTGGCGTCTGAGGGTTACACCGGCGGCGGCGCCAAGGCCATTATCAACGGCATGACCAGCACCGGAGACATGGGCTATCTCGATGCCTCGGGTCGGTTGTTCATCGTTGGCCGCGAAGACGACATGATCATTTCCGGGGGAGAGAACGTCTACCCGCGTGCGGTGGAAAACGCGCTAGCCGAGCACCCAGACGTCGCCGACAACGCGGTCGTCGGTGTCAGCGATGAGCGGTTCGGTCACCGGCTAGCGGCCTATGTAGTGCTGCGCCCGGACAGCAACGTAGACGAGGAAGCCCTGCGAGAGTACTTGCAGAACCGGGTTTCCCGCTTCGAACAACCGCGGGATGTCCACTTTTTGCCCAGCCTGCCACGAAATCCGGCCGGCAAGGTTTTACGAAAGGAGCTGCCCAGCTAACCGGTAATTCGACGATGGAACGGCTGCCAGCTGTTTTCCGGCTGGGCGAGCCGGTCGGCGATCACCGACAGCGTTTCCACGTTATGGCCATACCCGAGGTGGCTGCTGCGCACTTCGACGTTCTCGGTCTCCGGTGCCGGCAAGCTGGTGCAGCACTGCCAGGCCACGATGCCGTCGCTTCTGCTGTAGATGCAGGTAGTCGGCACGGACAACGGTTGGGCGCGGCGCTCCAGAGCCGATTCGGAGACGGCGTCGGTGGCCTCGGCGCCGCGGTTGACCAGCCGCCACACCTTCCAAGCGGTGCTGGCCTGATGGTTGCCGCGGAACGGGGATCCCAACGTGATCACCGACCGGACATCGTCGGGCAAGGCGCGCGCAAGTTCGCGCGCATAGATGCCGCCGGCGCTCCAGCCGATGATGCTCACTTTGCGCCCATCGGACCGTTCGCGGATATGGCGCAGGCGTGCAGGCAGCGTCTCCTTCATGCTGGCGCGGTATCCGACGTTGTAACCCAAGCCCCAGTCGTAGACCCGGTAGCCCAAGCGGCGCAACACATTACGCAGCAACTGCGTCGAGAGCGCGCCAGCCAGAAATCCCGGGATCACCAGAACGGGATGGCCGTCGCCGCGGGGCCAGTCGGCGATGCGCCGCGCAGCCGCGAGCGCAGTGAGGTACTCGACGCCGGTCCGCCACTCCAGCGTGCGCAGCAGATGCCCCGGCGGCGCCGCGTTGACGGCGTCGGGCAACTGAGCTGATTGCTCGGCTTCGAGTTCAGCGGGCTCGGGAACATCAGGAATAGAAGTCATCCAAAGTTTCCTTATTCTGCTCGGCGACCACCCCGCGCTTGACCTTCAACGACGGTGTCAGCTGGCCTCCCTCGACAGAGAGGTCCTCGCTGAGCACCGCCCACTTCTTGATTGTCTCCCACCGATTCAGGCTGGCGTTGAGCTTCTGAACGTGCCCGTCGATCATGTCGTGCACGGCGTCGGACCGCGTGAGCTCCTTGTAGGGTTTGTCACCCAGTCCGTTGTCTTTGGCCCACCCGCTGATCGAGTCCGCATCCAGGGTGACCAGGGCGACGGCGAAGTTGCGTCCCTCGCCGAACACCAGGAACTGGCTGGCGTACGGGCACAGCGTCGCGAACTTCGCCTCGACCGCCGGCGGTGCGACGTACTTGCCGTTGGACAGCTTGAACAGTTCCTTGATCCGGCCGGTGATGGTCAGGAAGCCGTCGTCGTCGAGCTTGCCCTGATCCCCGGTGGACAGCCAGCCGTCGTCGCTGAGCGCCTTGGCGGTGGCGTCGTCGAGGTGGTGGTAGCCGGCCATCACGCAGTCGCTGCGGAACTGGACCTCGCCGGCATCGCTGATGCGGACGTCGGTGCCCTCGAAGGGTAGACCGACGGTGCCGAGCTTGTAGTTGTCGGGGCGGTTGATGAAGCCGGCGCCGGACGACTCGGTGAGCCCGTAGCCCTCCAGAATCAGCAGGCCGGCGGCCTCGAACCATTCGGCGATGTCGCGGTTGAGCGGCGCGGAGCCGGACACGAAGAACCGGATCCTTCCCCCGAACACGTCGCGGATCTTGGCGAACACCAACTGGTCGAACAGCCTCTGCTGCAACTGCAGATGCGGCCACACGAATTTGCCCTCGCGGCGGCGACGGGCGACCTCTTTGCCCACCGCGAATGCCCAGTTGAACAAGACGGCTTTGAGGCCGCTCTGTTGCGTGACGATCTTGGAGTAGGCCTTCTCGAAAATCCGCGGCGCGGCGCCCATGAACGTCGGCTTGACCACCCCGGTGTTCTCGACGATCTTGTCGACGCGGCCATCGAC
>DASYBR010000111.1:0-11247 GCA_036500645.1 Mycobacterium sp.
GCTCGGACCGGGTCGGCGCCGAGCGCGACCGCGGCGGCCACCGCCTGGGCGGCGTTGCCCCGATTCACCGCGCCCGGCAGCGCCAGTTGCATCGGCAGCGCCAGGCCGTCGGGCCCGTGCAGGGTGTCGTCGTCGAACCACCATCGCGGGCTGGGTCGCTTGAAGTCGGCGCCGGTGGAGTACCAATGGTCGCTCTCGCGGACGATGACCTCTCCGGTGCGCGGACAGCTGACCGAGTCGTTCGCCCAGGAACCACCCGCCGCCACCCACACCACGTTCGGGCTGTCGTACGCCGCGGAGGTCATCAGCACGTCGTCGCAGTTGGCGACGACGATTGCCTTCGGGTGCTGGGACAGCCCGGCCCGCAGCGCCCGCTCGATGACATTGATCTCGCCGACCCGGTCCAGCTGGTCGCGCGACAGGTTGAGCAGGACGATGACGCTGGGTTCCACCGCGTCGGCTACGTGCGGCACGTGCATCTCGTCGACTTCCAGGGCCGCCAGCGTCGCCTGGCGGTTCGCGGCCAACGCGGCTACCAGCCCGGCGTCCATGTTGGCGCCCTCGGCGTTGGTGGCGACCGGCCCCAGCGTGCCGAGCGCCGCCGCGGTCATTCGCGTGGTGGTCGACTTTCCGTTGGTTCCGGTGATGACGACCGTGCGTCGTCCGGTCGCGAGCTGACGCAGAACCGAGCGGTCCAGCGTCATCGCGATCAGACCGCCGATCATCGCCCCGGCTCCGCGTCCGGTGACCCGCGATGCCCAGCGTGCGCTCGTTCCCGCGGCGAGGGCCAGGCGTGCGCGGGGGGTAACCACCCGCGCAGTTTATTAGGACGATCGCCAGCGCGGCGCAGAGCGCCGGGCGCAGGGGGTCGGCCTCATCGATTCGAGCGGCGACACGGCGCGCAGTGTCCGTCTGGTGTCGGCCGGTCGTGCCATCCTCAAGCCATGAGCGACACCTGGGGTCGGCCGGTCACCGAGCCGGACCCGGGCTGGGCCGTCATCGACGTCGAGACCTCGGGCTTTCGGCCGGGTCAGGCACGGGTCATTAGCCTCGCGGTGCTCGGCCTCGCCGCCGACGGCCGGGTCGAGCAATCCGTCGTCAGCCTGCTCAATCCAGGCGTCGACCCCGGTCCCACCCACGTGCACGGCCTGACCGCCGCCATGCTGGAGGACCAACCGCAGTTCGCCGACATCGTCGGTGACGTGGTCGAGGTGCTGCGCGGCCGCACCCTGGTGGCCCACAACGTTGCGTTCGACTACGCGTTCCTCGCAGCGGAAGCCGAGCTCGCCGGCGCCGAACTGCCCGTCGACAGCGTCATGTGCACGGTCGAGCTGGCCCGCCGCCTCGACCTCGGCATCGACAACCTGCGTCTGGAGACGCTCGCGGCGCACTGGGGCGTCACCCAGGAACGGCCGCACGACGCCTTCGACGACGCGTTGGTGCTGACCGGCGTGCTGGCGTCGGCGCTCGATCGGGCCCGCCAATGCGACATCTGGCTACCGGTGCGTCCGGTGACGCGGCGCCGGTGGCCGAACGGCCGGGTCACCCACGACGAGCTGCGGCCGCTGAAGGTGCTGGCTTCCCGGATGCCCTGCCCGTATCTCAATCCGGGGCCCTATGTCGGTGGCAGGCCACTGGTCCAGGGCATGCGGGTGGCGTTGGCCGCCGAAGTCGGCCGCACCCACGAGGAACTCGTTGAGCGCATCCTGCACGCCGGGCTGGCCTACAGCGACGCCGTCGATAAGGAAACCTCGCTGGTGGTCTGCAATGACCCCACCCCTGAGCAGGGAAAGGGCTATCTGGCCCGCAAATTGGGGGTTCCGGTGATCTCCGACGCGGCGTTCATGGACGGTGTTCGCGCCGTGATCGGTGGCACCGGTATGGAGGAATTCACCGACGCCACCGAACTCGACCAGCAGCTGGCGCTGTTCTAGGGCCCGCCCCGCCAGTGCTCGATGCGGTGGTGGTCGGGGGTGAATCCGTGCTCTACCCCCCACAACACGGCCTGGGTGCGACTGGTGACGCCTAACTTCCGATAAATCGTTCGTATGTAGGACTTGACGGTGTTGGGGCTCAAGTAGGTGAGCCGCGCGACGTCGGCGTTGCTTTTGCCTTGGGTGATCAATGCCAGGATTTCCGCTTCGCGGTCGCTGAGCCCTTCGCCGCGCCCGGGCCAGTCCTGCCCGGGCGCACTGCGGGCCCGGGCGCCGGTCTCGCTGATGACGATCTCTCCGGAATGCACGGCCTCCAATGCGGCGACGAGCTCGCGGGCGGGCAGGGTTTTGGACAGGTACCCGTGGGCTCCGTGCCGGCGCGCGCTCTCGACGAGGTCGGGGTGAAAGTTCCAGGTGTACACCACAACCCGATGTGCTTGCGGATTCGCGACGAGGACACCGATCTCTTCGTGATCGGATTCGGGCTGGGCGAAGGAGTCGTACAAGACGATGTCGACCGAGTCTTCGACAGGCATGGTGGAGTCGAGTTCAGCGATCACGACGCGGTCGCGGTACGGCTCGAGCATGTTGGCCACACCCTTCACGACGACGTCGTAGTCGTCGACCAACGCGACCGTGATCGGGGGGCGAGAAGTCGGCGGTGACATGGTGGGAACATTACCTACCTAAGGGTGTATTGCCACCCCCCTTAGGGGTGATCGACTGGGAGAACAGTCATCACTGAAGGGAGAAGGCTCGTCATGATCATTCTCGGAATCGTCCTGCTCGTCGTGGGATTCCTGTTCAAAATCTCCATCCTGTGGACCATCGGAATCATCCTGGTCGTCATCGGCGCCATCCTCGCGGTCCTCGGCAACATGGGACGCGCGGTCGGCGGACGCCGGCACTACTTCTAGACCCGCGAAGACCGGTGTGTCGCGCCGCGTGTCGTGTCGCAAGTCACAAAACGGCGTTTGGGTAGGCATCGGTCGGGCTATTTGACATGAGTACGAGAGGAGCACGAGATGCCCACTTGGGAATGGATTTTGATCGCGGCCTTTGTCGTCATAGTGGTCGTGGCACTGATCATCGCCGCCGGCATGTTGAGCCGCCGCAAGAAAACTCAGCGACTTCAGCAGCACTACGGCAGCGAATACGAACGTCTGGTCTCTGAAACTGGCGGCCAGAAGGCGGCGGAGAAAGAACTCACAACCCGGGAACGCCGGCGCGGGAAGCTCGACATCGTTCCGTTGACGGCGCCGGCCTTTTCTGATTTCACCACCCGTTGGCAGCAGGTGCAGACAGGATTCGTCGATGATCCGGCAACCGCCGTCGGCGTTGCCGATCGCCTGGTGACCGAGGTGATGCGTAAACGGGGATATCCGGTCGACGACTTCGATCAGCGGGCGGCCGACATCTCGGTGGACCATCCGCAGATCGTCGAGAATTACCGCGCCGCGCACAGCATTCATCTTTCTCAACAGCACGGTGATATCGGCACCGAGCAGCAACGCGAGGCGTTCGTGCACTATCGGGCGCTCTTCGAGCGATTGCTCGAGACCACAACAGACGACGACGCATCGCAGGAGGCACGGAAATGACAACGCATGACCAGCCGATAGTGACCGGTTCGCACGATTCGACGCAGACCGCCGACGCCGCAGCGCCGGTCAACGAAGACACGGCGTTGACCGAGCCGGCGGATCCTTCGGCCGCTTCCGCCGCGACAACACCCAATCGTGAGACGCCGATTCGTGAGACGTCGGCGCCACCGACGCAGCATGCCGGCAATGAACGCGAATCGTCATCGGATAACTTGCTTTTCGCAGATGAAGAACTCGCCGATCTCCGCGCACGGTGGGGCGCCGTGCAGGCCGCTTTCGTCGACGATCCCAAGGAGTGTGTCCAGAAGGCCGACGTCCTTGTGTCCGATCTGGTGGATCAGCTCACGACCGGTTTCGCGAACGCGCGCTCGCGCCTCGAAGACCAGTGGGCTCGCGGCGAGGAGGCGAACACCGAGAGCCTGCGCGTGGCGCTGATGCACTACCGAGAGTTCTTCGAGCGGCTACTGGCCGTGTGAGCGCCTAGCCGCGGGACGCCCGGTTGACCGCCGAAACGACCGCGCGCAGCGACGCGACGGTGATCGACGGGGCGATGCCCACGCCCCAGAAGACCTTCCCGGACACCGAGGCCTCCACGTACGCCGCCGCCTGGGCGTCGTCGCCAGAACTCATCGCGTGCTCCGAGTAATCCAGGACGGCCACGTCGAACCCGACACCGCCCAGCGCGTGGACGAACGCGGCGAGCGGGCCGTTGCCGGTGCCCTTGACCTCGGTATCCACGCCATTGATCTTGACGGTCGCGGTGATGCTGGTCGCGCCACCGTCTTCCTCCGAGGCATCGACGCGCTGCTTGATCCGCTCCAGCGGCAACACCGGGGCCAGGTACTCCTCGGAGAACACGTCCCACATCTCCTTGGGTGAGACTTCCCCGCCCTCACCCTCGGTGATCTGCTGAATTGCCTTGGAGAACTCGATCTGCAGCCGGCGCGGCAGTGCCAGGCCGTGATCGGCCTTCATGATGTAGGCCACGCCGCCCTTGCCGGACTGCGAGTTGACCCGGATCACCGCCTCGTAATTGCGCCCGACGTCGCGCGGGTCGATGGGCAGGTATGGCACCTGCCAGAGCATGTCCTCGACGTCGGTGTCCGCCGCGTCCGCGTCGACCTTCATCGCGTCCAGGCCCTTGTTGATGGCGTCCTGATGGCTGCCGGAGAATGCGGTGTACACCAGGTCGCCGCCGTACGGATGACGCTCGGGCACGGGCAGCTGGTTGCAGTACTCCACCGTGCGACGGATCTCGTCGATATTGGAGAAGTCGATCTGTGGGTCCACCCCCCGGGAGAACAGGTTGAGCCCCAACGTCACCAGGCACACGTTGCCGGTGCGCTCCCCGTTGCCGAACAGGCAGCCCTCGATCCGGTCGGCGCCGGCGGCGAAGCCCAATTCGGCTGCGGCAACGGCGGTTCCGCGATCGTTGTGCGGATGCAGGCTCAGGATGACGGACCCCCGGTTGGCCAGATTGCGGCTCATCCACTCGATCGAGTCGGCGTAGACGTTGGGCGTGGCCATCTCGACGGTCGCGGGCAGGTTGAAGATGATCGGGTTTTCGGGCGTCGGGGCGATGATCTCGCCGACGGCGTCGCACACCCGCTTGGCGTACTCGAGCTCGGTCCCGGTGTAGGACTCCGGCGAATATTCAAAGCGCCACTGCGTGCCCGGATACTTCGCAGCCTCCTCGACGCACTTGCGGGCGCCGTCGGTCGCGATGGCTTGCACCGCGTCGCGGTCGGCGCGAAAAACCACGCGGCGTTGCAGGATTGACGTCGAGTTGTAGAAGTGCACGATCGCGCGGTGCACACCCTCGCAGGCCAGGAACGTCCGCTCGATCAGCTCGGGCCGGCACTGGGTCAGCACCTGAATGGTCACGTCTTCGGGAATCGCACCCTCGGTGATGATCTCGCGCACGAAGTCGAAGTCGGTCTGGCTGGCCGACGGGAATCCGACCTCTATCTCCTTGTAGCCCATGCGGACCAAGAGGTCGAACATGCGGCGCTTGCGGGCCGGGCTCATCGGATCGATCAGCGCCTGGTTGCCGTCGCGCAGGTCCACCGCGCACCACAGGGGTGCCTTCTCGATCACCCGGTCGGGCCAGGTGCGGTCGGGCACCCGGATGGGCTCGACTTCTTCGGCGAACGGCCGGTACCGGTTGACCGGCATCGACGAACCGCGCTGGGGATTCCACGCGGGTTGGCCCGGGGCGGGCGGGCCCGCGGGTTTGACGATCATCTGTGCTGATGTGAAAGCGTCGGGATTGGTTGTCACGGTAATCACTCCGGGGGGCTCTGGGGGACCTCAGACCGGCACATCGCGAACACCCGCGACGGGAAGCCGGTCTGGATCAGACCCCGTCGCGGCGTCCGAGGAGGAGCACCCGCTGCACGTACTGCACTCTACCGTGATTTACGCCTTGGATAAAATCCGGGCAAACCGCACCAAACCGCAGGCTGCGGGCCCCGCCAGCACGACGTAAATCGACATCCGTAGCCACGTATTCTGTTGTGGACTTGAATCGACCTGGAAAAAATCGATGCTCTAGAAGGGCGGGAAGACAAACGTGGCGCTCGTCGTACAGAAGTACGGCGGATCCTCGGTGGCCGATGCCGACCGAATCCGTCGTGTTGCCGAGCGCATCGTCGCCGCCAAGAAACAGGGAAATGACGTCGTAGTCGTGGTTTCGGCGATGGGCGACACCACCGACGACCTGATGGATCTGGCGCAACAGGTATGCCCGGCGCCGCCGCCGCGAGAACTCGACATGCTGCTGACCGCCGGCGAGCGGATATCGAATGCGCTGGTGGCCATGGCGATCGAATCGCTGGGCGCCCAGGCTCGCTCGTTCACCGGTTCGCAGGCCGGGGTGATCACCACCGGCACGCACGGCAACGCCAAGATCATCGACGTCACGCCGGGGCGGCTGCAAACCGCGCTCGACGAAGGGCGGATCGTGTTGGTGGCCGGATTCCAGGGCGTCAGCCAGGACACCCGTGACGTCACCACCCTCGGCCGCGGTGGCTCGGACACCACCGCGGTTGCCTTGGCCGCGGCGCTGCACGCCGACGTCTGCGAGATCTACACGGATGTCGACGGCATCTTCAGCGCGGACCCGCGGATCGTGCACAACGCCCGCAAGCTCGACACCGTCACCTTCGAGGAGATGCTCGAGATGGCGGCCTGCGGCGCCAAGGTGCTGATGCTGCGCTGCGTGGAATACGCCCGTCGTTACAACATTCCGGTGCATGTCCGATCTTCGTATTCGGAAAATCCAGGCACCGTCGTCGTCGGATCGATGAAGGACATAGCAATGGAAGACCCCATCCTGACCGGAGTCGCGCACGACCGCAGCGAGGCCAAGGTGACCGTCGTCGGCATTCCTGACATCCCCGGATACGCCGCTCGGGTCTTCCGCGCGCTCGCCGACGCCGACGTGAACATCGACATGGTGCTGCAGAACGTCTCCAAGGTCGAGGACGGCAAGACCGACATCACCTTCACCTGCTCGCGCGACAGCGGGCCCACCGCGGTGGCCAAGCTGGACGCGCTGAAAGAGGAGATCGGGTTCAGCCAGCTGCTCTACGACGACCACATCGGCAAGGTGTCGCTGATCGGGGCCGGCATGCGCAGCCACCCCGGGGTCACCGCCACCTTCTGTGAGGCCCTGGCCCAGGTGGGTGTCAACATCGAGCTCATCTCCACCTCCGAGATCCGCATCTCGGTGTTGTGCCGCGACACCGAACTAGACAAGGCCGTCGTTGCGTTGCATGAGGCGTTCGGGCTCGGCGGCGAAGAGTCGGCGACGGTGTACGCGGGGACGGGTAGATAGATTGGGTACCAATCGGATTTCGATAGGCGTTGTGGGCGCCACCGGCCAGGTCGGCCAGGTGATGCGCAGGTTGCTAGACGAGCGTGACTTCCCGGCGACCTCGGTGCGGTTCTTCGCGTCGTCGCGCTCACAAGGCCGCAAGCTGGAATTCCGCGGCCAGGAGATCGAGGTCGAGGACGCCGCGACGGCGGACCCGACCGGCCTGGACATCGCGCTGTTCTCCGCCGGCAAGACGATGTCGCTGGTGCAGGCACCGCGGTTCGCGGCGGCCGGGGTGACGGTCATCGACAACTCGTCGGCGTGGCGCAAAGACCCGGATGTGCCGCTGGTGGTTTCCGAGGTGAACTTCGAGCGAGACGCCGCCAACCGGCCGAAGGGCATCATCGCCAACCCGAACTGCACAACGATGGCCGCGATGCCGGTGCTCAAGGTGCTGCACGACGAAGCCGAGCTGGTGCGCCTGGTGGTGTCCAGCTATCAGGCGGTGTCCGGCAGCGGGCTGGCCGGGGTGGACGAGCTGGCCAACCAGGCGCGCGCCGTCATCGACGACGCCGAGCAGCTGGTGCACGACGGCAGCGCGGTGGAGTTCCCGGAGCCGAAGACCTACGTCGCGCCCATCGCGTTCAACGTGTTGCCGCTGGCGGGGTCGCTGGTGGACGACGGTTCCGGGGAGACCGACGAGGACCAGAAGCTGCGGTATGAGAGCCGCAAGATCCTGGGCATCCCCGAGCTGCTGGTAAGCGGCACCTGTGTCCGGGTGCCGGTGTTCACCGGGCACTCGTTGTCCGTCAACGCCGAATTCGCGCGGCCCCTGTCGCCCGAGCGCGCCCGGGAGCTGCTCGACGGCGCACCCGGCGTCAAGCTGGTCGACGTGCCGACCCCGTTGGCCGCCGCCGGCGTCGACGACTCCCTGGTCGGCCGCATCCGGCACGACCCGGGCGTGCCCGAGGGGCGCGGCCTGGCGCTGTTCATTTCGGGAGACAACCTGCGCAAGGGGGCGGCGCTGAACACCATCCAGATCGCCGAGCTGCTGGCCGCCCAGCTGTGACCCGCGGGTGAGCACCGCGCACACTCGCTTGATCACACGGTGCTCGCTGCTGATCGCTTCGGTAGTGTGTTTGGTTGTCTCACAACCGGTTTGCAATGCGCATGCCGATCCGCCGGCGCCCGCTCCCGGGCCCGTCCTGGGGCCGCTGGCACCCGGTCAGGTGATGCGCATCGGCCCGACTGCCGGAACGGGCACGCCCACAAAGGATTACGGCATCGGCGCCACTGATCTCTGCGAATTCCTGGAATTCCCAACCGAATTGCTACAGGTCTGCGGCGACAGCTTCGCCGGGCAGGGCGTGGGATTCGGCGGCTGGCACTCGCCGGTCGCGTTGCACGTCGACACCGCCTCGGTCGATGATCCCGCCGGGGTGCGCTACACCGGCGTCACCGGGATCAGCAAACCGCTGCTGGCCGACGCTGCGCCGTCGGGGGACTCGCAGCTGCCGGCCGGCGTGGTGCAGATCAATCGGCGCAACTATCTGATGGTGACGACGACGAAGGACTTGAAACCGCAGAGCTCGCGGCTGGTGACGGCCGAACCGGCGCACGCCGGGTGGCAGACGGTGCCGGGGTCGAAACGCGAAGGCGCCTACCAGGGCGGCTCGCAGACACAGATCAGCGGGTACTACGACCCGATCCCGACCGCCGATTCGCCGAGCGGCTGGGTGTACATCGTGGCCAACAGTTTCACGCGCAGCCAGCCGGTGGTGCTGTACCGGGCCGCGCCGCAGAACTTCACCGACCGATCGCGGTGGCAGGGCTGGGCCGCCGGGCCGAACGGCGGCTGGAATAAGCGGCCGACACCGCTGTGGCCCGACGCGGTGGGCGAGTTGTGCATCAGACAGGTCGACGGCAAGAGCGTGCTGTCGTACTTCAACGCCGCCACCGGCAACATGGAGGTGCGGGTCGCCAACGACCCGACCGGGCTTGGTGACGCGCCGGTGACCACGGTCGTGCAGCACGACGAGTGGCCGGATCCCGCGGAAAGCCTGCCGCCGCCGTATGACAACCGGCTCGCGCAACCCTATGGGGGCTACATCTCGCCCGGCTCCACCCTCGATGAGTTGCGTATCTTCGTCAGCCAGTGGGACACCCGCGCCCGGGTGAGCGCGCCGTACCGGGTGATTCAGTTCGCCGTCAACCCGTTCAAGCCGTGGGCAGAGGGCTAATTCCGGCCCCTTCGTCCGCAATACCCTCGAGCGAGGGGACAGTCCGCTACGGCGTCGACCGAATGGTTGTCCTGGGTGGATTCGGCCGGCATGTACGCGACCTAAGTCAGCCGAATACGCCAGCTAGGAAGCGGTTTTTCGGCTCATAGCTGCTACATAAGTAGCGCATAGCCGCGACTATTGTTAACGCCTGCATCATTTGTCTCATGAGTGAAACATCTGAAACCCCCACTGTGCGGACTTCCACCGCAACTGCGCCGGCGCCTGCTCCTGCTGCTGTAGAGGCAGCGCCATTCAGGACCCCTCGGGTCTTCCTTGCCGCGGCATGGGTTGCCATCGTCGCGGGGATCGTCTTCATTATCTCCGTCATCTTCTTCACCGGAATGGCGTTGGGGCACCACGGCGGTCATCACCACCACCACAAACACCACGCGGCGTGGATGCACTCGCACCGCGGCCCGGGTGGCCCCGGTGGTCCGGGTTCGTTCGGTCCGGGTGGGCCTGGTGGCCCGGGCGGACCGGGTGGACAGAGCAGCGCACCCAGCACCACGCCGGGCGCTCCTTCGGGCGTGCGTCCCAGCATGGCCCCGGGTCTGCTTCCGCCCTCGGTGTTCCGTTCTGCTGCAATCACACCTGGTGCCACGGGAGGAGCCCCAGCGGTCATCGTGCTGACGAGGTAAGACCTCTCGGCCGACCAAACTCAATAGCCAGTAGCCCGGCGCTCACGATGAGCGCCGGGCTACCCGTTTGAAGTCGATGTCGATATCTGCCGCATCTCGATTCACAGCATTTTAGTGCCGCGAACCTGTTAATGCCCTGGTGTGCCGGGCACTATTGAAGGCATGAGCGAGACACCCGAACCGAGAGCCGAGCCGACCACCGCCGCTGCCGCGACCCCTCCGCCGGTGTCGCCACCGCCGCCACCAGCGCATCAGGTGAGACCGCCACGCCTCTATACCGCGGCCGCGTGGGTGGTGATCGTCGCGGGGCTCGTGTTCATCATCTCGACCGTTTTTTTCGCCGGTGCCTTCATTTTCGGACATGAGTACTGCCACCACCACCACGGCATGATGTTCAAACCGGGGGGTCCCGGGGGTTCGCCAGGAGGTCCCCCCGGCGGGCCGGGCGGCCCCGGACCGTGGCAGTACGGGCCCGGCGGTCCCGGAGGTCCCCCTGGGCCGCCGCCGTGGCAGTACGGGCCGGGTGGCCCCGGACCAGACAACGGGCCGTGGGGCTTCGGCGGACCGGGTGGCGGGCCGGGCGGCCCCGGGTTCGTTCCCGGTGGTCCCGGTGGTCCCGGTGGGCCGGGTGGGCCCACCTCTGGCGGGCCCGGCCTCAGCGGCCCGGGTCAGCCGCCAAGCAGCGCCGTCAGCCCCTCTCCCCGTCCACCGGCGCCGCGTCCGTAGCGGGCATTCGGCCTGGGGACGCGCGTCGGGGGAATGAAAGTGCTTGGCGTGCGGGGAGTTAGGACGGCGTGCACTCGGATCTCGTTTCAATAAGCCGTTTAAATAAGCCCAGTTAGCGAGGAGATAGCGAAATGACGGATCGTTTCACCACCACCGACGCCGGGATCGCTGCGCCAAGCGACGAACAGTCCTTGACGATCGGTCCCGACGGCCCGATCCTGCTGCAGGATCACTACCTGATCGAGC
>DASYBR010000112.1:0-13248 GCA_036500645.1 Mycobacterium sp.
CTGCGCATCGGTGCCCTGCAGGCGGCCGTCGACGGCGTGCTGTCCTACGTGATGCGCGCGCACCGACGCGAAAACCCCGACGTGAAGCTGCAATTGGACGAGCTGAGCACCACCGACCAGATCGGGCAGCTCATTGAGCACCGGCTTGACATCGGATTCCTACGCGGCCCGGTCGACGAACCCGCACTGACGGTGGAAACGCTGATCGAAGACCCGCTGGCCGCCGTGATCTGTGACGACCATCCCCTTGTCGAGCACCACCGGATCGACCCGGCGCTGCTGGCCGACGAGCCGATCCTCTTGTGGACACGATCAGCCGCTCCTACCACCTACGGCGATATTGTCGAGCTGTTTCGCCAACACAAAGTCCAGCCGCAAGTCGTCGACGAGATCCCGCGGATCCAAACGATCCTGGCCCTGGTCGCTTCAGGGGCCGGGATCGCGCTGTTGCCCACCTCATTCATCAATTTGCAACGTCACGGGGTGCAGTTCCGGCCATTGCGCGAACCACTGCCGTATCGCCCACTGGCGCTGGCCTGGCGATCCGGAAACCAATCGCCCAGCCTCTGGCGCTTCATCGAGGTTGCCCGACGCACATCAACGCACTATCTCCACGACCTCACTGGTCGCTACCCACAGCTTTGCCCGACCCAACGCCGTGATGAGCCCGACACCACGAGGGCGGCCATGGCACACCAGAAAAGTGAATAGACGTGATGAACAATCGCGGGGCGGACGGCAGGGCGCGGCTAGCGCCTCGGATGGATCAGCTGCGGAGCTTTCCCGAGCCGGTGCGTCAGAAGGTATCCGTGCCAGTGGTCGATCGCGCCGTTGCGTACGCGCCGCCGAGAGCGAACGAGTATCGCGTAGTTCGGCCATTCCCTCGGGGCAGTGCCAGTCGGCGTCGAAGGTGGGAATGACCTTCAGGGGCTACGCGGATTCGGTCACCGCTCATGTTGGTGAGCTTCTGAAGGGCTGAACCGCTGAACGCATGAGAACTACCGGGCGTGGTATGCAGCAAAGCCGTCCGCGGACCCCGGCCGGGCGCTACGCGTGACGACGACGAGACCTCATCGGGGCACCCGCAAAGAGAGATAGTGCTCGCGCCATCGGGTGCTGTCGACGGTATAGCCCACCGCCTTCTCGATACCATCATGGTCATAATCCAACCAGCGCTGGGTGCGCTGGCGTTCGAATTCGCTCCAGGACGCGACGGTGAACCTCTCGATGACCGTGTCGGGATGTTCGACACTGCGATAAAGCCGCCAACTATGGCCGCCCGTTCGCAGCCGTGATCGCCTGACTGCGCTCATCGCCTCGACGAAGTGTGGGAGGTTCTCGGCCGACACTCGGTAGCGCCTGGTCACAAGCACTGGTCCATCGTTAGGACGTGGTTCGAACACGACCGTCGGCGACGCCCAGCCAGTGGAAAGGTCGGGGCTCACCATCCCGGTGTGCGGCCGCAGCGGAAGCGCGGCGACGCTGAGCGCAGCAGCACCCAGCAACACCGCCGAGCAAATCAGCGCGACGTTAAGCCCGGCCCGGGTGGCAACGACCCCCCAGACATACGCGCCGAGTGCCTGAGATCCCGTGAAGACCAGCAAATACATCGACAATCCGCGGGCCCGAACCCATCCCGGCAACTGCATCTGCGCTGCTGCGTTCAACGTCGTCAAAGTGATCAGCCAGGACATCCCCGACAACACCAAAAAAGGCGTCGCTGCAGCGAACGGCAGCCAGGCCACCGCCAGCGGCGCAAAACCGTACGCGGCGGCGCACGCTGCCAGCAGCACGTTGGCTGACACTCTCTTGCGTAACGGTGGGGCAACCACGACAGCAAGCGTCGCGCCAAAACCGATAGCCCCTAGTGCAACGCCATAGCCACTTGCTCCTAGGTGCCATCTGCGGACGGCAGCCACCGGCAAAAGCGCCAACAGGGCCGAGGCGGGAAGCAGGAAAAGGGTTGCGCGCAACAAGATCCTGCGGAAAATCGGAGCGTTACTAACGTATAGCAGTCCGGTGACGATGGCCTGGCCGAGGTGTTCTCGTTCGATTGGCGCCCTTTGCACGGGGTGTTTCCACGCCGCCAGGGCAACGATTATTCCCGCGAACGATACTGCGTTGATCGCGAAGACTGCTCCGGGGCCGGCCAACGCCACGACAACGCCGCCTATTGCCGGTCCAATCGCTCGCGCGGCATTTGCTGAGACGCTCGCCAAAGTCGCGGCGGCCGGTATCTGTTCGCGCGGGACAACCTCGGGCTGAATCGCCTGCCAGGCCGGTCCAGTCAGTGCAGAAGCACAGCCAATGGCCACGGTAAACATCAATAGTGATGCCGTGCCGAGCCTTCCGAGGTATGTCAGTACTGCCAGGGCTAGCGCCACTAATACTGCATACGACTGCAGGAATATCAGGTACCGCCGCCGGTCGAACAGGTCGGCAAGCACTCCGGCGAACAATCCCAAAACCAGCGTCGGCCCGAGACTCGCCGTCTGGACCAGTGCCACGATGGTGGGGCTGCTGTGTTTTTCGACCAAGAACCATTGGGCCGCCACGCTTTGCATCCACGTCCCGATGTTGGAGACGCACTGCGCGATAAACAGGTCGCGGTACACACGGCCGCGCAACGGTGCCCATGGCGACGGTTGCCCACCGCTGGCACGCTCCTGATACTGAGTCACCACTGAACCGATTGTCGACAGCTCGTCAGCTCGGCTAGTTCGGGACAACCAAGCTGACTGCCGCCAACCGTAGCCGCAACGAACACGACAAGTGTACTGGGCGAAGGAAGGAGTTTGACCTCCGACGTACGACGGCATATTCGGTTCCACGACGCTCGGCGCACCTGTGGGACGCTGATGCATCTGCAAGATGTGCCGATTGCAGTGATTTCTGCTTGGCTCGGGCACGCTTCGAAGGCCTTCACGATGGCCACATACGTGCACTCACAGCCCGCAGGCGCTGACGCTCGCCGCGCAGAGCTTCGACCGCGTCGGTGAGTGAGTCGCGACGTTCTTGAGAATCCCGAAACGCACGTCTGGCGGCTGCAATTGCGTGGAGGCGTCCACCGACGCCTCGACTTGACGGCCGACGTCGTCCAGGCCACGCCGCCGGATTACCCAACCAGTCCAGTTACGCGAAACACATTGACACGGATGGAATCCCAGCGTCCCGGTGTTCCCGTGTGCGCCGAGTTTCGCTCGGGCTGTGACAAAGCGTGACAACTCGGGCGTACTTAACGGCGTAGCCAGCGACCAAACAGCCTCTGAACTGTGGTGGCAGGTACTGGATTCGAACCAGTGAAGCTTTCGCGACGGATTTACAGTCCGCTCCCATTGGCCGCTCGGGCAACCTGCCGCATAGGAGGTTACAACGAGCGGGTAGACAAAGCACAAACGGCTATCACCGGATGAAGGGACGAAGCGTATGGCGGACTCATCGTTCGACATCGTCAGCAAGATCGACCACCAAGAGGTCGACAACGCGCTCAATCAGGCCGCCAAGGAGTTGGCCACCCGCTTCGATTTCCGCGGCACCGACACCAAGATCGCATGGAAGGGTGACGAGGCTATCGAGCTGATCTCGTCCACCGAGGAGCGCGTCAAGGCCGCCGTCGACGTATTCAAGGAGAAGCTGATTCGCCGGGACATCTCGATGAAGGCGTTCGACGCCGGCGAGCCACAGGCGTCCGGCAAGACCTACAAGGTCACCGGGACCCTGAAGCAGGGCATCAACAGCGAGAGCGCGAAGAAGATCACCAAGCTGATCCGCGATGACGGACCCAAGGCCGTCAAAACCCAGATCCAGGGCGACGAAATTCGCGTCACCAGCAAAAAGCGCGACGATCTGCAGGCCGTCATCGCGATGCTGAAGCAGGCCGACCTGGACGTGGCGCTGCAGTTCGTGAACTACCGCTAGGCCAACGGCCATTCGGTTCGTGCGGTAGAATTGAGCTGCACGAACCGAACTCGGAGGTTTACTCGGAGGTTTCCATGGCGCCCACGACCACCGTCGCCGAACTGGACGCGGCGAACCGCCGCGTGCGCGAGAGCGCTCATGCGGTGGGCGTCGCGCTGTCGTCGGTCGCGGTGTACACGGAGCCCGCCGTCGCGCGCGCCGTGCAGGCCGAGCAGAACCTGTATGCCCGTATCGAGGCGGAGTACGGGCTGTTGAGCAGTACGGACGCCGGAAAGCGGATGGGGTCGCGGTCAAGTGCGCCACGCAACCTGGCCACCACGGCACACCGAAACAAGGCGTTGGTCGCCGTCCGCCGGGGAAACTACCTCGCCTACCCAGGGTTCCAGTTCGGGGCGGACGGGAAACCGTTGGCGGTCATCGCCCGGCTGCGCGAGGTCGCGGAGGAAAACGGCTGGTCGGAGGCCGGCCTGGTGCAATGGCTGTGCTCGCCCACGACCTACCTGGATGACGACCGGCCCGTCGACCGCCTCCTCACCGATCCCGACGGCGTCGTCGCGGTAGCCGCGGAGGCTCTGGCAGTCAGTTGGTAAGCGGATCAGTGCGGCGACCGCCGGATCCGTTCGACGCGGCCACCGCCACCTTGCCGACGGGACACCTGCTCTACCGCGTGCTGTCGGCGACCCGCACCGCCACAGATTTCAACCCCGGTTTCGGCGGCCGCACCCGATTCGGCTTCTTCGGCAAACCCAAGGTGCCGATCATGTATGCCGCCGACACCGAGGACGCGGCGATCGCCGAGACGTTGCTGCACGACATCCCCGCCGCGGGCGGGCTGCTCCCGTACGACCAATACGCGACCAAAGTGCTCGTCCGGCTGAAAGTGACCCGCGGCGTGCGCCTGGGCGTTCTGCACGGCACCGGGCTGCGACGGCTCAAGGTCACCGCCGGCGAGCTCACCACGAGCCCGGCATCCAGCTACGCCAGCACGGTGCGGTGGGCCGAGGCCGCGCACGGCGCCGGGCTGGACGGGCTGGTGTGGATGTCGCGGCAATGCAACGACACCAAGGCCTACGTCTTCTTCGGCGACCGCTGCACCGACAGCTTCGAGCAAGATCCTTTGCACGCGCGCATCTTCGCCAGTCCCGCCGACCAGATCTGGCTGATCGACCGCTGCGCGCCCCTGCACGTCGACGTGCTCATGGAACCTTCGTGACAGACCGCAGGGTTTGCCGCCTCGACCAACCGGTCGGTCTCTAAGCTGGTGATGAGTCCCACAATTTGAGCGAGGATCACGATGACCGTGGCTCCCCACGAAGCCGACGACCGCGCCCCGACCGAGGCCGGCAACTTCGACGTCATCATCGTCGGCGCCGGCATTTCCGGCATCGATGCGGCCTACCGGATCGCCGAGCGCAACCCGCAGCTGACCTACACCATCCTGGAGCGGCGCGCGCAGATCGGCGGGACGTGGGACTTGTTCCGCTATCCCGGTGTGCGCTCCGACAGCAGCATGTTCACGCTGTCCTTTCCGTTCGAGCCGTGGACCCGGAAAGAGGGTGTCGCTGACGGCGCCCACATCCGCGAGTATCTGACGGCCACCGCGCACAAGTACGGCATCGACCGCCACATCCGGTTCAACAGTTACGTCCGCGGCGCGGATTGGGACTCGTCCACCGACACCTGGACAGTGACCGTCGACGAGGACGGCGACCAGAAGCACTACCGCGCCAGGTTCGTGTTCTTCGCCAGCGGCTACTACAACTACGACGAGGGCTACACCCCCGACTTCCCGGGTATCGAGGAGTTCGGCGGAATCGTCGTGCATCCCCAGCACTGGCCGGAAGACCTCGACCACACCGGCAAGAAGGTCGTGGTGATCGGCAGCGGGGCAACCGCGGTCACGCTGCTCCCCTCGCTGTCGGAAAAAGCCGCCAAGGTGACCATGCTGCAGCGCTCGCCGACCTACCTCGTCGCCGCGTCGAAGTACGGCAGGCTCGCGGCCGTCACTCGTAAAATGCTGCCCCGCACAGCTTCTCACCTCATCATCCGGTTGTACACCGCGTTGACCGAGGCGGTGTTCATTCTCCTGTGCCGCATGGCACCGAGGCTGGTGAAACACCAGCTGCGGCGCAAGGCGATCAAGAGCCTGCCCGACGGTTATGACGTCGACACCCACTTCAAGCCGAACTACAAACCGTGGGACCAGCGGATGTGCCTTATCCCCGACGCCGACCTGTTCGACGCCATCAACGCGGGCCAGGCGGATGTGGTCACCGACCAGATCGACCGATTCGACGCCACCGGCATTGCGCTGCAATCCGGCGACCACCTCGACGCCGACGTCATCGTCACCGCGACCGGCCTTCAGCTGCAGGCATTGGGCGGGACGGCAATCAGCCTGGACGGCACCGAGATCAAGGTCAACGACCGTTTCGTCTACAAGGCGCACATGCTCGAAGATGTGCCCAACCTGTTCTGGAGCGTCGGCTATACCAAGGCGTCGTGGACGCTGCGCGCCGACATCACCTCCCGGGCTACGGCAAAGCTGCTGGCGCACATGACCTCTCACGGCTACACGCACGCCTACCCGCACCGCGGTAACGAGCCGATGACCGAGAAGCCGTCCTGGGACATCAACGCCGGCTACGTGCAGCGGTCGGCGCACCTGCTGCCGAAATCGGGCACCAGGCGGCCGTGGAACGTGCGGCAGAACTACCTCGCCGACGCCATCGACTACCGCTTCGACCGCATCGAAGAGGCGATGGTGTTCGGCCGAGTCTCCGACCCGACGCCGCTGGCGGGATAAGCGAGCGAGACTTCGTGAACTGCTACTAAATGTGAGGTGTCAGCAATACGCTGACTTCCATGGCACCTGAGAAGCGCGAACCCAAAGTTGTTGTCCTCGGTGGCGGTTCCTGGGGGACCACCGTGGCGTCAATCTGTGCACGCCGCGGACCGACGCTGCAGTGGGTGCGCTCGGAGGAGACCGCGAAGGACATCAACTCCCACCACCGCAACAGCCGCTACCTGGGCAACGACGTGGTGCTGAGCGACACCTTGAGTGCCACAAACGACTTCGCCGAGGCGGCGAACAGTGCCGACATCGTCATCATGGGCGTGCCATCGCATGGCTTCCGGGGCGTGCTCACCGAGCTGGCCAAGGAGCTGCGGCCATGGGTGCCGGTGGTTTCACTGGTCAAGGGGCTCGAGCAGGGCACCAACATGCGGATGTCGCAGATCGTCGAGGAGGTCCTGCCCGGCCACCCGGCGGGCATCCTGGCCGGACCGAACATCGCGCGCGAGGTGGGCGAGGGCTACGCGGCCGCGGCCGTGCTGGCCATGCCCGACCAACACCTGGCGACCCGGCTGTCGGCGTTGTTCCGCACCCGCCGTTTTCGCGTGTACACCACCGACGACGTCATCGGCGTCGAAATGTCGGGCGCGCTGAAGAACGTCTACGCCATCGCCGTCGGGATGGGTTACTCGCTGGGCATCGGAGAAAACACCCGCGCGCTGGTGATCGCCCGCGCGCTGCGCGAGATGACAAAGCTGGGGGTGGCCATGGGCGGCAATCCCGAGACGTTCCCCGGACTGGCCGGCTTGGGCGACCTCATCGTCACGTGCACCAGCCAGCGCAGCCGCAACCGTCACGTCGGTGAACAACTCGGCGCCGGCAAGCCGATCGACGAGATCATCGCCTCGATGAACCAGGTCGCCGAGGGCGTCAAGGCCGCCAGCGTGATCATGGAGTTTGCCAACGAGTTCGGCCTGAACATGCCGATCGCCCGCGAAGTCGACGGAGTGGTCAACCACGGGTCGACGGTCGAGGAGGCCTACGAGGGCCTGATTGCCGAGGTCCCGGGCCACGAGGTGCACGGTTCGGGATTCTGACCTGGTCACGAGCCGGGCGCAATTTAAATCTTTGCATTCGATATGGGCCGGGCTTCTCACCTTGACCCACGCTTTGCCGGCAAAATACCGTCAATCCAGGTAGCCAGGCGTTCCCGCGCGCGATCATGTCAGCGGTTACAGCCGTAATCGTCTGTGTACCAACAGGTTACGTTGACGTAATCAAGCGCAAGTCGGGGTGGATATTCCCATCATCCCCCGCTAACACCTAACGAGGGACGCGACCGATGCAAAACATTGAACGGGTCGGCACCGAAGGCCTGCGGTCGGTTATCCGGCACGAATTGCCGTCGTCACTCGTGGTCTTCCTGGTCGCGTTGCCGCTCTCGTTGGGGATCGCGATCGCTTCCAACGCTCCCGTGCTCGCCGGCCTGATCGCCGCGATCGTCGGGGGAATCATCGTCGGCTCGCTTGGGGGCTCGCCGCTGCAAGTCAGCGGACCCGCGGCCGGGCTGACGGTCGTTGTCGCCGACCTTGTCTCCGACTTCGGCTGGGGCATAACGTGTTTGATCACCGTAGCCGCGGGTGTCCTGCAGGTTCTGCTGGGGCTCAGCCGTGTTGCGCGGGCCGCGCTGGCGATTTCGCCCGTCGTCGTGCACGCCATGCTGGCGGGCATCGGGATCACGATCGCGTTGCAGCAGGTACACGTGCTGCTGGGCGGGAAGTCCAAGAGCACGGCCTGGCACAACGTCATTGGCCTACCGGGTCAAATCATCGGCGCACATCGTCCCGGCGTGATCCTCGGCGTGCTGGTGATCGTCATCCTGGTCGCCTGGCGATGGGTTCCGGCCAAAGTGCGGCGCATCCCGGGCCCGCTGGTGGCCATCGTGGCCGTGACGCTGATTTCGGTGGTGTTCCCGTTTCACGTACGCCGGATCGACCTCGATGGTTCGCCGCTGGATGCGTTGCGGCTGCCCGAAATCCCGTACGACGACTGGGGTGGCGTGGCGATCGGCGTGATCACCGTCGCCCTTATCGCCAGCGTCGAGAGCCTGCTGTCGGCGGTGTCGGTCGACAGGATGCATAACGGGCCGCGCACCGACTTCAACCGCGAGTTGGTGGGACAGGGTGCCGCTAACGTCGTGTCGGGGATGATCGGCGGGCTGCCGGTCACCGGCGTCATCGTCCGCAGCTCGACCAATGTCAACGCGGGCGCCAGGTCACGCGCCTCGGCGATCATGCACGGTGTGTGGATCCTGCTGTTCACCATCCCGTTTGCGGGTCTGGTCGACGAGATCCCAACCGCGGCACTGGCCGGCCTGCTCATCGTCATCGGCGCCCAGCTGCTGAAGCCCGCCCACATCGAAACCGCAATGAAACAAGGCGATCTCGCAGTCTACGTGGTGACCGCCGTCAGCGTCGTCTTCCTGAATCTGTTGCACGGCGTGATGATCGGGCTCGCACTGGCCATCGCGCTGACCGGATGGCGGGTGATCCGGGCCAGGATCGACGCCAAATCCGTCGATGACGAATGGAGCGTCGCCATCGAGGGTGCGGCGTGCACGTTCCTCGCGCTGCCCCGACTGGCCCGTGTGTTGGGCTCGTTACCTTCCGGAGCGGTTGTCACGGTGGATATTTCGGTTCACTACCTCGATCATGCTGCCGAACAGGCGATCAGCGACTGGCAGCGGCAGTTTGAGGCCACCGGCGGCACGGTGCGGGTCCGGGGTTTGACGGAGCCGGGCCACCGCGCCGTGTTAATCGAACCCGAAAGGCCCGAGGCCGCTGCTTGATTGGCGCCCATCCCCAAGGAAAGCGCCGCTCTAAAAGCATGTGGCCAACGCCGAAATGAATCAGCCGCCCGCCATCTCCTGCAGCCGGCGGATGCGGTCTTCGATGGGCGGGTGCGTCGAGAACATCGATCCGATCCGCTCGCCCGCGCGGAATGGATTGGCGATCATCAGGTGTGCCTGGCTGGCCAGCTTCGGCTCCGGCGGCAGCGGGGCGGCCTGCACCCCACCGGAGATCTTGCGCAGAGCCGACGCCAGGGCCAGCGGATCACCCGTCAACAGCGCACCGGATTCGTCCGCCTGGTACTCGCGCGAGCGTGACACCGCCAGCCGGACCACCATCGCGGCGATGGGGCCGAGCAGCGAAACCAGCAGCAGCGCAAAGGGATTCTCGCCGTCTCGGTTGTTACCGCCGAACATGCCAGCGAACATTGCCATGTTGGCCAGCGCGGTGATCACCGAGGCCAGCGCGCCGGCGATGCACGAGATCAGGATGTCGCGGTTGTAGACGTGGGAAAGCTCATGTCCGAGCACGGCGCGCAGCTCACGCTCGTCGAGGATGTCCAGGATGCCGGTCGTGCAGCACACCGCGGCGTTACGGGGGTTGCGCCCGGTGGCGAACGCATTCGGGGCGTTGGTGTCGCTGATGTACAGCCGCGGCATCGGCTGGTGTGCGGTGGTGGCCAGCTCGCGCACGATCCGATACATCGCCGGCGCCTGCAGCTCGGAGACCGGTTGTGCGTGCATCGCCCGCAGCGCCAGCTTGTCGCTGTTGAAGTATGTGTAGACGTTCATACCGATGGCGAACAACACCGCGATGAACATCGCCGTCTTACCGAACAGCGATCCCACGAACACGATCAATGCGGACATGCCAACCAACAACATGAACGTCTTGAACGTGTTGTGGTGCGGATGCCAGGTCATCAGCGTCCTCCTACGAACACGGCTATTGCCGATTACTGCAATTGAACGCTTGAGAGGACCTTTAAGGTTCCTCAGGCGCTAGCCGTGCCGACTGATGGTGTAGTCGATCAGCGTTTGCAGGGCGTAACGGCCCGGGACGTCGGGCAGCAGGGCCAGCTCCCGGTGCGCCTGCTCGGCGTACTCCTCCAACGAGTGCTTGGCCTTCGCCATGCCCGGGGACACCCGCAACAGTGTCAAAGCCTCCGCCACGGCCTCGTCGTCTTCGATCGGCCCGGTCAGCAGCTCGCGCAGCCGCGCCGCCTCGGGCCCGGGTTCGCGCAGCGCGTAGACCATCGGCAGGGTGTGCACCCCTTCGCGCACGTCGGTTCCGGGGAGCTTGCCGGACTCCTGGGAGTCGCTGTCGATGTCGATGATGTCGTCGGAGATCTGAAAGGCGGTGCCCACAATGCCGCCGAGGCGGCTCAGCCGCTCCACCTGATCGGCGTCGGCACCCGAGAACATCGCGCCGAATCGGCCCGCCGCGGCGATCAGGCACGCCGTCTTCTCGTAGACCACTTTCAGGTAGTGCTCGATGGGGTCAGCACCATCGGCCGCATCTCTTTGGCCGCGGGTCTCGCGCATCTGCCCGGTCACCAGCTGGGCGAACGTCTCGGCAATCAGCCGCACCGCCTCCGGGCCCAGCCGCGACACCAGCCGTGATGCCGTGGCGAACAGGTAATCCCCGGCCAGGATCGCGACGTTGTTGCTCCAGCGCACATTGGCGGTGGGCGTGCCGCGCCGAACCTCGGCCTCATCCATCACGTCGTCGTGGTAGAGCGTGGCCAGATGGACCAGTTCGATCACTGCGCCCGCGGTCGTCACCTCGATCGCGTCGGGGTTCGGCCCAAGCTGTGCCGACAACACGGTGAATAGCGGGCGGAACCGCTTGCCGCCGGCCTTGAACAAGTGCGTCAGCGAATCGGTCATCACGTCGTCGGCGCTGTTCAGCTCCGTGTCCATAAGCTGCTCGATCCGTGCGACACCGTCCCGCACGGTCGCCGCGAAGGCAGCGTCGCCGAGATCAACGCCCGCCACCACCGTCGCCGGAGTCTTCACCCGACCAAACATACTGGTGTACATGGAGTCGAGAGCGCCCGGCGCTGACGTGGTGGTGGTGGGTGCCGGACCTGCCGGTTCGGCGGCGGCCGCCTGGGCTGCCCGCGCGGGCTATGACGTGCTCGTCATCGACTCGGCGAGCTTTCCCCGCGACAAGGCGTGCGGTGACGGGCTGACCCCGCGGGCGGTCGCCGAGCTCGAAAGCCTGGGGCTGGGCGACTGGCTGGACACCCGCATCCGGCACCGGGGGCTGCGGATGAGCGGGTTCGGCGGCGAGGTGGAGGTCGACTGGCCGGGCCCGTCGTTCCCCACGACCGGCAGCGCGGTGGCCCGCCTCGAGCTGGACGACCGGATCCGCAAAGTCGCGGAGGACGCCGGGGCGCGGATGATGTTGGGCACCAAAGCCGTTGCAGTACATCATGATTCGTCAAGGCGGGTGACGTCGCTCGTGTTGGCCGACGGCACCGACGTGAGCTGCCGGCAATTGATCGTGGCCGACGGCGCGCGGTCCTCGTTGGGGCGCAAGCTGGGCCGCCGTTGGCACCAGGAGACGGTGTACGGCGTCGCCGTCCGTGGGTATCTGCGGACTCCGCGCGCCGACGATCCGTGGCTGACATCGCATCTGGAACTGCGCTCCCCCGACGGCGCGGTGCTGCCCGGCTACGGCTGGATTTTTCCGCTCGGCACCGGCGAGGTGAACATCGGCGTCGGGGCTCTGTCGACGTCGAAGCGACCGGCAGATCTGGCGCTGCGGCCGCTGATCTCCTACTACACCGATCTGCAGCGCGACGAATGGGGCTTCAACGGCCAGCCGCGCGCGGTGTCGTCGGCACTGCTGCCGATGGGCGGCGCCGTCTCCGGGGTGGCCGGACCCAACTGGATTCTGATCGGCGACGCCGCGGGCTGTGTCAACCCACTCAACGGCGAGGGCATCGACTACGGGCTCGAAACGGGGCGCCTGGCGGTCGAGCTGCTGGACAGCCCCGACCTTTCGCAGGTGTGGCCGTCGCTGCTACGCGAGCACTACGGTCGCGGGTTCTCGGTCGCGCGCAGGCTGGCGCTGTTGCTGACATTCCAGCGGTTCCTGCCCACGACCGGACCGATCGCGATGCGCTCGACGACGCTGATGACGATCGCTGTGCGGGTGATGGCCAACCTGGTCACCGACGACGATGCCGACTGGGTGGCACGGGCCTGGCGGGGTGGCGGGCGGCTGTCACGATTGATCGATCGTCGGACGCCGTTCAGCTGAGTAGGGTCGTCGGAGGACTGCCGGCGATCGTCTGCGGCCACAGATTCAGGGGTGTATAGTCCGGCTAATGAAGGGAACGATGCTGGCTACTATAAGTGCCGCGGCCGCTGCTGGTATCAGTGCCGCCGCCGCTGCCACTTTCGCGCTGTCCGCACCGGCTCTGGCCGACCCGCCGCCCACGGCGCCGTACCCGACGCCGAGGACACCGTCGCCCCCCAGCGACTACGACGCCCCGTTCAAGAACACCGTCAACGGGTTCGGCATCTACGCTCCGCAGGACCAGCTCGCCTGGATGGGCAAGATCAGCTGTGACCGGATCAACCGGGGCCTGGACACCGACCCGTACAAGTCGGCCGACTTCATCCAGCACAACCTGCCGCGTGGAACCTCCCAGGGCCAGGCCTTCCAGTTCCTCGG
>DASYBR010000113.1:0-23295 GCA_036500645.1 Mycobacterium sp.
TAAATTAGCGCACCGGCTGGCGTGACGGCAAGCATGCCGACGATAGCGCCCAGCGTGATGACCGCGCCGATGGAACCCGTGCTCCAGCCACGCCCCTGCAGCAGCACGCCCAGGAACGGACCCATCCCGGCCTCCATGTCGGCCATGAAAAAATTCCCCGCATAGAGGGCGACTCGGTCACGGGGCCGCACCGTCAGCGCCGATGCGTACTCATTCGCCATGCCTCGATTGTTCCCCGGGCGCCGGCGGAGTGGACCGATATCGCGTCCGATTCGACTGTGCCGGCCATCATTTCGTCACTCGGCGGGTCGCCCCGGGCCGACTAACCGGACCCACCAGAGGGACGGCTCCGAGTTGACCAGGAACTAGCGCGGTTCACCAATCGTTTGTCTATATGCCACCGATTTCGCCGGTGGCGTGCGATGAACGAAGGACGACAAGTGAAATGCGTTACCTGCGGAGACGAAATTCTGCTTGAACGAGCGCAATTGGGGTTCACCTACTGCACCGAGCGAGAATGCGTCCGTGACAATGCTGAAGGCCTGATAGTGGCAGAGATTGCCCAGCATAAGACAAATGCCGAGTACGTTATCCTGAAGGGCGAAGCCGGGGAAAGAGCCCTTCGGGACATGAGAGAAGGCAAATACCGCCGCGATCCCGTTGTGGTCAAACGAGAAAGCCAGGCAGCCCAATTCGACGTTCCGAAAGCCGAGTTCCGCAAGCCGAGGCCGCAGCAGTACTCGCCGAACAGAATTAAGTTCGTTCATGCTCTGCAAAGCCAGGGCTATTCAGTGGAGGACATTCTCGAAAAGGGCGCTTATATGGGACTCACACGCAGCGAAATCGTGCGCTACATGACCGCTTTCCGACGCAGCAACCCACGCTGATCGGGGCCGGACTGGTCCTGCGCCCGACGTGCTGTCCACCCGCGCCTGCCCGATCGGCGCACGAGCCGCCCCGTCATAGCGGGGCGAAAACCGCTTGATACGTTCGCTCTCCCGGGAGCAGGAAATCGACGTCCGTAACAGCGACGCTGGGATCAGCGGGAGAATCCGCTTTACACCCACTGCCGAGCGGAGTCCGAGGTGGCCGAACGTTTGCAAGGCTGGAGAATTGCATTGCTCGCGGCGGACGGCGCTGGGCAAATCGAATTGGAAGCGCCCAGCGAGGCGGTGCGACAGGCGGGGGCACAAACGGAGCTTTTATCGCTGCGAGCCGGGCAGATCGAATCGCTCAATGAAGACCTCGATCCGGCCGGCACGTATACCGTCGAGCAGACGGTGTCCCACGCGACGGTCGACCAGTACGACGCCTTATTGCTGGTACCCGGGATGGTGAAACCCAACCAGCTTTCCAGCGACGACACCGTCGTTGCGTTCGTCGGCGACTTCATCATTTCGGGGAAACCGGTCGCTGTCGTCTGCCACGGCGCCTGGACCCTGCTCGAAGCGGGGGTAGCCAGGGGCAGGACCATCCCGTCGTATTTGACGATGCGAGCTTTGCGGAAGACCGGCTCAGCCGTACTGGATGGCGGACTGATCTCGTCGCAGGTCCTGCGTGCTTTCTACAGCACAATCGTCGAGGAATTCGCCCGCTTGGCCGCTCAGGCCGTTTCGGCGTCAGCCGAGGAGACCGAGCACCCGTCGGACCGGCTGGCTGTGTTGCCAGCGCGATGATGCGACGAGATATACTGCGTGGCAAAGGAAGTGGTCGGTCCACGCGCGCAGCGTGCCCTACGCCCGGCGATGCCGGTGAATCGCTGACGTCGAGAACCCTTGGTCGACAACGCGAAAAGTGTTCATCAGTTACCGGAAGCGGCGTTTCGCGCACATCCAATGTCATCCGATGACGTCCGATGCCAGCCGATCCGGGCAATCGTGCTCACAGGCCTAACCATGGCCAAAAATTTCAACCCACCGGGCGCACGCATCAACGACCCGAGATTGGCACAGTGGTCACGGAGCCAGTTCCGGTCAGTGCGTTATGAATTCCGCCGGACCGGGCTTCGCCATCCCAGCAATCGGGCGCCGCTCACGTTGCGGCGCTGCGACATTGGCTTGACAAATCACTCAGAAAACACCGCCAAGGAGGCGCATTCATGACCTCAACCGAGACGGACCCCGACATTGTCACTATCAGGCCCGTGAGCCCGCGCACTCACAAGGGCTGCGAAGAGTGCCTGCGGCTTGGCACACCGTGGGTGCACCTGCGGTTATGCATGACATGCGGACATGTCGGCTGCTGCGATTCGTCACCGATGCGGCACGCCACCGCGCACTTCCTTTCCACCGACCATCCGATCGTGCAATCCTTGCAGCCCCGAGAATCGTGGCGATGGTGCTACGTCCACGAGAACTATGTCTAGCGCCGTCGACGTCATCGCTTCAGGACCCGAGTTGTTCATGATCCTGAGCGGGATGGCCGCGAGTGGCCGTGCATCTGTGCACGGTCTTGGCGTGGCAAGCTGAAGAGGTGGACTTAGCAGCGCTCGAGGAACTTCCGCTGACGTACCCGGACGTGGGTGCCACCGCATCCGCCCAGCTGCCCGAGGGATACGGGCACCTGCACGTGGAAACCCAGATCGGCACGGGGCCGCAGCGGTTCGAGCGGGCCGCCGACGCGGTCATGCACTGGGGCATGCAGCGCGGGGCCGGACTGCGGGTGCGCACCAGTTCCGACGTCGCCGCCGTGGACGCCGTGGTGTTGGTCCGGATGGGTTTTCTGCCCGCGCCGTGCCGCGTGGTTTACACCATCGACGAACCCGACATTCGCGGATTCGCCTACGGCACCCTGCAGGGCCATCCCGAGTCGGGTGAGGAACGCTTCGTGGTCCGCCGCGACCCCGCGAACGGCGCGGTATTCGCGGAGGTGACCGCGTTTTCCCGCCCCGCGACCTGGTGGAGCAAGGTGGGTGGGCCGATCGTGACGGTGGCCCAACGCGTCATCGCCAAACGCTATCTGCGCGGGGTTTGACCTTCGGGGCGCTACCCGCTCCAGCCGGCCAGCAAAGCTTGTGCGTCAGTACACATCTCGTGGATGACCTCGGCGACCGTCGCGTCGTCGCGGATCATCCCGACGCCCTGTCCCGCATCCACCGGCGCGATCCGGCGGTTGTCGGCGCGATCGAATCGGCGAGCTCGTCGCGGGCCGGCCGATCGGTCGCGAGCGCCTCCTCGTTGCCCATCCAGCGCGCGACGAAGTCGTTGGCCAACACCCGCGACGGGAACCGGGCGGGCCAGGGCAGCGATTGGAGGACCCTCATGAGCCCGTCAATAGCAGTATTCCCGCCACGGCCAGCCCGACGACTTTGCCCGCCTCGAAACCGATATACACGTAGTGCGCCCGAGAGCGCGGTCCATCCGATCCGGCGAGCACCTGGTCGGAACGGCGGGTCAATCGGGGCCGAACCGCGATCACCTGGACGGCCAGTGCACCGACGGCGACAGCGAACGCCGCGACGACGCGTGCCGGTGCCGGGCCGGACACCACGATCGCCAAAATGACGAGGGCGAATCCGACCTCCACGGTGTTGAGCGCGCGAAAGACCAGGCGCCCGATGCTCAGCCCGATCTGCAACGTCACGTTGGGCGCGCGGAATTTCAGCGGAGCTTCCAGGAACGAGATGGCCAGCACCATGCCGAACCAGATGAAGGTGACCGCGACCTCAACCGCCGGTCCGCCGCTCACTTGGTGGCTTTTCGCCGCACCAAATGGGCCACGCAGAGATCCGGTTCGACGAACGCCTCGAGCCGGTCGACCGAGACCGGCGCCTTCCAGGTTTCCATGGCGCCTTGCATCAGGCCGAGGTGAACGGGACAGACGACGCTGGTTCGGTTCTCTGCCAGTTCCAGAAATGGGCAGTGCCGCAGGCCGACCCGTTGCTGCCCGTCGACCTCTTGGCGCTCGGGGGCAAAGCCGAGGTCGTCGAGCACGTCGACCAGGTGGTTGATCGCGTCGTCGGCACTGGTGGCGTCCGCCGGCGGCGCCTCGATACCTGAATCCAATTTTCGTCCCCACGCGCGCCCGGCGGCCAGCGCCTTGGCGCCGGCATCCGGTTCGTTCGCGAACGCCGTAGCCAGCACCTCGGCCAGCAATCGATAGTGCCGCGTCCCACCCCGATCCATCTGCCGGACGGCTTGGAACATCAGCGGCGGCCGGCCCGGACCCTTGCGGTCGAGTTCGACGTGTTCCACTTGCCCATCACCGACGAGGGTGTCGAGGTGAAAGCGGACCGTGTTCGGATGCACGCCCAGCACTTCGGCGATCGCGGCGATGCTCATCGGATCCGGCGACTTTCGCAACAGTCGCAGCACCTCGCGACGCCGGCTGGCGGACTCCCCGCTTGACGTCGGCTGGAACTTCAAGAACTCTCGCTCCTTCCGCAGCGATGTGCGTCGCGACCCGGCAGGCCCTCAGCAAAGGATGCCTCATTGTCGGCCGGGTGGGCAGACAGACCGCCGCGTGTGCGCCGGTTCACGTGGGTTAAATTCGATCACTTTTAATCAACACCAGTTGTATAAACCGGGTCAAGGCCCCGCCCGGTAATGACTTTGGGCCCTTTCCGCAATCTGCGCGTGACGGAATAATGAGGCCGTCTGACGTAGCTTGGCTGAGGCGGTTACGGCTGAACAAGGGAGTAAAACGGCTATGGGTCCCACCCCACCGTTGATGTTGACCGACTCTGACGTGGATGCCCTGGCTTCGGATTTCCTCGAGTCCCGTTACCTCGGCTCGATCTACGCCGATTGGTCACCCGATCGACGCCTCGACACCTTCTTGCGCCGGCGTGGCCTCTCCCGTGTCGCCGACGACGGCGACCTGTCCAACCATGTCCTGGAGCGCATCATGGCGCACGTGAGCCGCGCGTCACAGCCGGCCCGGGGTTAGCAAAGCCACGGCACTGGAAAAAGTTGTCGCACTGGGGCTTCGGCGCTCGGGCAGCGTGATCAAAGTGTTTCGATAGTGATGCGCACAATCGCTACGCCCCGGCGCACAGCACTGGTGGAATAGCATTTATGGGTAACGGGGACAGGACGATAAACGGGGCTAGCTGGCGCGCTCATTGGCCACTGCGCAAGGCGAGGACCACGCTGTACCAGCTGACCGATCGGCTGCACGGGCATATGGCTCGGGTGCCGGCACACCAGATCAGCGCCACGGTCTCCGGGTGGCTGGCGGAGGTCGGAGCGAAGAGCCCGTTGGTCGACGACCTCGCGAGAGCGGTCAGCGAAGGCGATTGGGCGGCGGTGCACGCGTTGGGTGACTGCTTATCCATTGAGATCGCCGTGGCCGGGGAGATCGCCGTAGCCGGCTGAGTGCGTTTGGGTGCCGTTTGGGGGCGGCGGCCCCGAACGGGGGGTTCCGGGGCCGCCGCGGCTCTCAGGTCGCCTACCCGGCGCTGTGCTCGCCGGTCAGTTTCCCTGTGGTGCCGGTCGATTCGCCGACGCTATCGATGCGATCATCTCTGCGACCAGCCGCGGTAGGGGCGGAAGTCCCTAATCCCGCTCGATCAGGTAAACGCATCTCTCAGGGTGACGGTCTGCAGGTTGCGGCTGCCGATGAGATCCAGCAGTTGTCCATAACAATGCGTGACGGTGGGCAGGTTGGCATGCATGAGCACAATCTGGCCCGGTTGAAAAGAATTCGTCGCGCGATTCATCAGGTTTGCTTCGTTCTCGGGAGCCGAATCGCCGACGTCCCCGCTCCACATGGTGATCGAGGTGTAACCCTGGTCCGCGGCCACCCGGTCGATGTCGGGGTTGTGGACCCCGAAGGGCGGACGGAAAAACGGAGTGCCGTCGGAACCGTAAGTGTTTCGCAGGAAATCGGCGTTGCGGCGGATCTGGTCGGCCGCCGCGCCCTGACCGATGCGATCGAGCCGCGGATGCGACCACGTGTGGTTGGCCATCAGAACCTGGCCGGAGTCGACCAACGGCCGAAGCGCCGGCGCATTGGCCGCCCACGAGGGGTTGGCTCCGTTCACGAAGAAGGTGAGTCGGGTGCCGCTGTCGCGGGCGAATTGCGCGAATGCACCGACAACGGGGACGCTCGCGCCGTCGTCGACGGTGAGCGCTATCCGGTTGCCATCCCCGGGCAGGCGGGTGATGACGATCGAGGGCGCTACCGGGCCCAACGGGATCGGTGGACGAAGCGGAGACGCGGTGGCCGACGGAGTGCGAGTCATGGCCGCCAGCACGCCCCCGGCAACGGCGCACAGCATGGTACGGCGATCGATGTATGGCATGCGACCATTGTTCCTCCGGCGGTCGTCGCCAAACGTTGGCGTAGAAGGAATTTCGACTGATCGTCGACTGGAGGACAAATTCGGGGGATTCCTGCGCGAAAGGCGTCGATCTTAATCGACATGATTGCTGGTTTTAATCAACAGTTTCGCTGACGTATATCGACTTGCCCCAAGGTAGCGGGCGTGTCCGACCTTCCGACACAAACCAGGTATTTGCATGCCTCGCGCAGCCGGCGTTCGTCGAACCACTCAGGAGACGAGCGCGAACAGGCGATACTTGCCACGGCCGAGCGACTCCTGCAGGAACGGCCACTCGCCGACTTCTCCGTCGACGACCTTGCAAAAGGCGCGGGAATCTCCCGCCCCACCTTCTACTTTTATTTCCAATCGAAGAACGCGGTGTTGCTGTCGTTGCTGGACCAGATGAACAACAAGGCGCACGCGGCGCTGCGAGAACTCGGTGGCATATCTTCCGGCGAACCCGCAACGGTCTGGCGGGCGCACATCGAATCGTTTTTCGAGGTATCGGGATCTCACCGGGCGGTCGCGGTGGCCGGCGCCGCCGCAAAGGCGACCAACCCCGAGGTCCGGCAGCTGTGGTCGACGCTGATGCAGAAGTGGGTCTCTTACACCACGTTGGCGATCAAAGCCGAGCGCGGTCGGGGCGCCGCCCCCGACACCGTCCCGGCCGAGGACCTGTCGATCGCGCTCAACATGCTCAGCGAGCGCGTCATGGCCGCGACCTTCACCGCGGAGGAGCACGCGATCCCCGAACAGCGGGTCATCGACGCCCTGCTGCACATCTGGCTTTCCAGCATCTACGCGGACTGACCGAGGCTCTGCCGCGCGCGCTGCAAGCTCTCGTCGATCAGGTTGGCGGCCGCACCGAAGTAGGTTGCCGCCGGTTGCTTGCCTGCCAGGTCCGCGATCGCCCGTTGCTCACCGAAAACGTCCGCTGCCCCCAAGTTTTCGGCCATCCGCTCCGCATTGACGGCCAGGCCCGCCAGCAGCTCGCCGCACTGGGAGCCTGCCACGACGGTGCGCCGGCACAGGGTGCGCAGAGTGTCCCATTCGGCATGCCACGCGCCGTCGGGCCGTTCGTCGTTGGCCAGCGCGGCCGCGGTGTGCATCGTCGCCGCCAAGGCCGGCGCCGTTATGGCCGCCCGCCGGATGAGGATGGACAAGACCGGGTTCTGCTTGTGTGGCATCGATGACGATCCCCCGCGACCCTCGCCCGCCGGCTCTCTGAGTTCGCCGATCTCGGGACGGGCAAGCGTGACGACGTCCGAGGCAATGCGGCCCCAGCAATCGGTGCAGCCGACGAGCGCGTCGGCGACGGCCGTCACCGGCGTCCGCGTGGTATGCCAGGGCGAACGGACCGCCAGGCCCAAAGTGCTTGCCGTGCTTCGCACTAACTCGATGGCGACCGCGGCCGGATCGAGCGCGTCGGAGAGCGCGGCCAACTCCGCTGCGCCGGCCAACGTCCCGGCGGCACCCCCGATCTGGATCGGAATGACCAGGGCGGTCAGCCGCTCGGTGGCGTCGAGGACTCCGTTCAACCAGCCGGCCACCTTCGCCCCGAACGTGGTGGGCGCCGCGTGTTGCGTAAGGGTACGCGCCACCATGGGTGTTGCCCGGTGCAGCGTCGCAAGCTTGATAAGCTTTGAAATCTGTTGCCTCAGTTGCGATGTCAGGTCAGCGACGACGGAGCTTACAGCGAGCATCAGGCCGCTGTCCAGAACGTCCTGGCTGGTGAGCCCGCGATGGATCCACGGCGCGATCGCCGGATCGGCCCGCCCGCGCAGCAGCTGCACCAGGGGAATGACCGGGTTGCCGCCATCCTCGGCGGCAGCGGCCACCGTCGCGGCATCGTCGCGGGCCAGCAGACACGACAGGTCCGCGTCGGCGCATTGGCCCGGTGCCAGACCGGCGCCGGCCAACGCACCCAGCCAGGCGGATTCCACCGCCACCATCGAACCGAGCAGCGTCCGATCGGTCATGTGCTCGCCGGCCCGCGGATCACCGGGCCACAACAGGTTGGTCATCGCCGAGCATCCCGGTACGCCAGAAACACGGTCTCCCGCGGACCCTGCAGGTGAATGTCGAAACGGTATGACGGACCGCCGTTTTCGGCGACGCACAGTAGGGTTGACCGCCGTGCGGCGTCCACGGCCGCCAGCAGTGGGTCAGCGTCCAGGTCGGCGCCGGGCAGGTAGGCACGCGTGAACAACCGGTCCAGCAGGCCGCGCGCGAAAACGGTCACGGCGAAGAACGCCGAACCGGGCGTCACCGTCGTGAAGGCGTAATGCCCGTCGGCGTCGGTTCCACATCGGCCCCACCCGGTGAATGCGGCTTCGCCTCGACGCAGCGAACCGGCCTGTCGCGAAATGCGGCCTGCGCCATCGGGTTGCCAGAGCTCGATCAGAGCGTCTACGACGGCGTCACCGGCGCCGTCGTACACCGTGCCGTGCAACCTCACGGCGTGCGGATGCCCGTGGTCGACGAGGTTGCGGTCACCGCGAAATGGCAGTCCCAGATCGAGGAACGGCCCGACCGTTTGTCCTGGCGTGCAAGCTGATTCAGCCATCATGGTCGTCGGCCGGGGTTCTTTGCAGCCCGCCGAGCACGATGTCCCATCGGTAGCCGGTCGCGTACTCCGACTGGGTGAGGTCGTGGTCGTAACGGGCGATCAGGCGCTGGCGGGCGGCGGGATCGAGGATTGACTGAAAGATCGGATCCAACTCGAACAGCGGATCACCCGGAAAGTACATCTGGGTGACCAGGCGCTGCGGGAAGGCGGTGCCGAAGATCGAGAAGTGGATGTGGGCGGGCCGCCACGCGTTGTGGTGATTGCGCCACGGGTAGGGGCCGGGCTTGATGGTCAGGAAGCGATACGAGCCGTCCGGCCCCGTCAAGCACCGGCCCGCGCCGATGAAGTTCGGGTCGAGCGGGGCGGGGTGCTGATCGCGCTGGTGGCGGTAGCGACCGGCGGCGTTGGCCTGCCAGATCTCGATCAGCTGACCGGCCACCGGCCTGCCCAGGTCGTCGAGGATTCGCCCCGTCACGATGGTGCGCTCCCCGATGGGCTCACTCTCATGGCCGGACGTCAGGTCGGCGTCGAGCGAGTCGACATCCTGGTGACCGAAGCACGGCGCACTGCGTTCGATCTCTTCGGGGTCGACGACCACCAGCGGATGTTTCGGATGACGCAGGATGCTGCTGCGATATGGCGGGTAGTCGAGCCGCGGCTGTCGTTGTTCGCCGCAGTACTCGGCTGCAATGCGGGCCATCTCCGCCGTGATGTCACCCTGTGAGGCGACACACTCGGAGTTCATGAGCCGTGACGCTACTCTCGATCGCCGACGCGACCCCCCGTCGGGACTAGAGGGAGCGCACCAGCGCCGCGCGGCCCTTGGTGCGCATCTTGTACGCCGCGGAGCCGCGGTACTGCTCCATCCTCGCGGCCATCTTGTTGCCGAGTTCCTCGAGCTCCCCGTCGGTGATCTTCACCTCCGGAGGGGCGGGAATCATGTCGCGTTCCTCTTCGTCGGCGTGGGCCTCGAGCACCGTCTTGAAGGAGTTCCACTCGTCCTCGTAATTCGGCGAGCTCTGTGGGGTCCTCAGCAGCACGGAAAGCTGGTCGACCACCTGGCGATGCTCAGCATGGGCGACCGCGATCAGCTTGCTGGCGTCTTTGAGGGCCGGGTAGTACAGGTCGTCCTCGATGCGGAAGTGAATGTCCAATTCGATCAGCATGTCATCGAAAAGGGCATGCCGCTCTTCGGAATTCACCGGGGCCTCGCTGATCTTGCGGCCCAGGCCCTTGATCACGATGTGGTGTTCTTTCAACACGTCGTAGGCGTTCACTTGGATTCCCCTTCTCCAATTCCCACCGCTCCGCCGAGCGCGGGCTCGGCTTCGCCGCGAACTTCGATCATTCCGTTGACCAGCCTCGCCTCGTAACACGGCAGCGGAGCGGCCGCCGGGCCACGCAACACGTCGCCCGACTCGGCCGCGAACCATGAACCGTGCCAAGGGCATACGAGCCGGCCACGGTCCAACCAGCCGTCGGCCATCGGGGCCGCCAGGTGCGGGCACAGCTCACCGAACGCCGCGACCTCCCCCGGCTGGGTCTGACATACCACGAGGCCGACTCCGTCGACCTCGACCCGCACCGGCTTGCCGTTCAACGAGCTGGCTGACAGCACCGGTGTCCATTCTCTGGTGCGCAGTCGCGCGCCAGACTGGTCGATTCCGATTCCGGAGTCGAAGACCAGCGCCCCGCCGAGGTAGCTGCCGACGACGGTGATGCCGTAGCCGAGCGCGGTGAACGCGATGCCGCGGCCGTGCCGCCCTTGCCGGCGATCCCACCAGGACCACGCGTACAGCGCGGTGGCGGCCAGGTTCACCAGGCCGTGCACCGCTCCAACGCGGCGGTCCTCCTCGTGGGTGTGCTGCCAGTCGGTGACGCCGGTGACGGCCGAGCCGATGCTGGCCAGGATGCCCACCCCGAGTGCGCGGGAGGCGAACCGCGATGCGTCGACGACTTCGGAGGCGGGCTGACCCGGCAGCAGGCTGAGCGCATCCAGCGCCACCGTCGTCCCGAGCGCGCCGCTGGTCAGCGAAGCCAACGGTGGGTGCACCGGATGCCCCAACCAGACGCCGTTGAGCGCGTTGGTGACGGTGTTGCGGGCGCCACCCAGACTGTTGTAGGCGAAGCTGAGCAGGTGTTCGAACCGATAGCTCGGTCGATCCAGCCATTCCTGGCGCCCGATGGCCGCCACGAATCGTGATCCGACCCTCTGCAATCGACCCGCCCGTGGCCGACCAACCATGGCACCAGTCCTTCCTCGGTTACTTGAGACAGACGCCGGCCGCTGTCCCCAGAAACCGAACGATTACCCGTTGTTACTTGGCGCTCACAGGCGCCCAATGGCTGTCGTGACCCACGGTAGCCTCGCGTTTCGGCCTTTCAATTGTGTGCCACCTGTGAATTAGCACAAAGCATTCTTGTAAAAACCTGGCGACGCGGCCACCTGGTGATTGACCGTCGCCGAAGACTGCGAGATTCTACTGAGCGGAGAGTATTTCTGTAGGACAGAGGAGTCATGCCGGACCAGCGCGGAGAACCTGTGAAAGTCTTCGAGAATGTGCGCCGCGGGATGATCCCGGCCCACATCTACAACGACGCGGAGCTGTTCGCGCTGGAGAAGGAACGTTTGTTTCCCCGGGCGTGGACCTTCGTGGCGCACGAGTCCGAGATCCCCCAGGACGGCGACTACGTCGTGCGGCGGGTTCTCGACGACTCGTTCATCATCACCCGGGATGGGGAGGGCCCAGAAAGCACCGTGCTGGCCCTTTTTAATATGTGCCTGCACCGGGGAATGCAGGTGTGTCGCGCAGAGATGGGGAACGCCTCCAACTTTCGGTGCCCCTACCACGGCTGGACGTACCGCAACGACGGCCGGCTCACCGGCCTCCCGTTTCATCGGGAGGCCTACGGGGGCGACAAGGGGTTCGCCAAGACCGGCCAAAACCTGCTACCTGCACCAAGTTTCGCGAGTTACAACGGACTGCTGTTCATCAGCCTGGATCCGAATGCCGAACCGCTGGAAGACTTCCTCGGCGACTTCCGGTTCTATCTGGACTTCTACACCAAACAGAGCACCAGCGGCCTGGAAGTGCGCGGGCCGCAGCGCTGGCGCATCAAGGCGAACTGGAAGATCGGCGCGGAGAATTTTGCCGGGGACATGTACCACACCCCGCACACCCATGCCTCGATCGTCGAGATCGGCCTCTTCCGTGAGCCAAAGGCCCAGAAGCGCAAGGACGGTGCCACCTATTGGGCGCACCGCGGCGGCGGAACCACCTATAAACTCCCGCCGGGCAGCTTCGACGAGCGAATGCGTTACGTCGGCTACCCCGACGACATGATCGGCCGGATCAAAAACGTGTGGACCCCGCAGCAGCAACAGGTGGTCGGCGAGGACGGATTCATGATCTCGGCGGCCACCTGTTTCCCGAACCTGAGCCTCGTGCACAACTGGCCCCGCGTGCACGACCGTGCCGATGAGGTGCTGCCCTTCATCTCGATCCGGCTGTGGCAACCGATCAGTGAAAACGAGACCGAGGTGTGCTCGTGGTTCGCCGTGGACTCCGCCGCTCCCCCGCAGTACAAAAAGGATTCGTACAAGGCGTATTTGATGTGCTTCGGCTCGACCGGGATGTTCGAGCAGGACGACGTGGAGAACTGGGTGTCGCTGACCACCACGGCCGGTGGTTCCATGGCGCGGCGGCTCCTGCTGAACAGCCGGATGGGTTTGCTGTCCGACGACCGTGCGGTCGTCGACGCGCTGCCCGCCGACTTGTTCCACGGGCCCGGACGCGCGCAGGTCGGCTACAACGAGCACAATCAGCGCGCGCTACTGAACATGTGGGCCGATTACCTGCAGGGGATCCCGGCATGAGAAAGCCATTGCCGTCACTGCCTTTTGATGACACTCGGCACCTCGCGGCGCACCAGTTTCTGGTGGACGAGGCCTACCTGCTGGATGCCCAGCGATATGAGATGTGGCTGGACACGCTGACCGACGATGTCTGCTACGTCATGCCGGTGCGCGTCACCACCGCACGCGGCGCCGGGTTCGACACGTCGCCGGGGATGGCCCACTTCGACGAGGACAAGTACTCGTTGAGCCAGCGGGTGGCGCGGATGGGCACCGAACACGCTTGGGCGGAGGATCCGCCGTCGCGACTGCGCCACTTCATCACCAATGTGCGCACTTTCGAATGCGACGACAGCGCGCACCTACTGGTCGAATCCGCCGAATTGCTGTTCCGGAGCCGCGGCGACGTCAACGAGAACGCGTGGGTGTCCTGCGGACGTGAGGATGTGCTTCGCTGGTGCGACGATCGATGGAAACTGGCCCGCCGCACGATCATCGCCGACGAGTCGGTACTGCGGATGCAGAACCTGGCGGTGTTCCTGTGAAAGAACTCGAACGCTTACTCCAGGGCGCCGTCGGCGAACCACTCACGGTCGCAAATGAATTCACCGAAGTCGTGGTGCGCCGGGTCGACACCCGCAACGGGTCGCGACTCCTGATCAGCACACCCCGAACCGGGCGCTGGATCAGCCTGGACGCACTCGAGATCGAGGCCCTTACGTGGCAGAACACTCGTACGCTTGCGGCGATGGTCGGCAATCCCCAGGCGCCACTGCTGCCCGACGACCCCGAGGAGGGCGATGACAGGCTGGCTTGACGGCAAGCGCGCACTGGTCGTCGGTGCCGGCTCGGGGATCGGCCGTGCCGTCGTCGACGCCTTCCTCGGTGAGGGTGCGAGAGTCACTGCCCTGGAACGAGATCGACCCAAGTGTGACCGGTTGCGCGACGAGTTGCCCGCCGTCGAGGTGGTCGAAGGCGACGCCGTAACCCGGGAAGCCAACGAGCGGGCCGTCGCCGCCGCGGTGGATTCTTATGGCGGTCTGGACATCCTGGTCAACTGCGTCGGCGTGTTCGACTTCTATCAAGGCGTCGACGACATCGACGGCGACGACCTGTCGGCCGCCTTCGACGAAATGTTTCGCACCAACGTGCTGAGCCACCTGCAGTCGGTGAAAGCCGCCGTCCCGTCGTTGCGGGAGGCAGCCGGGTCCTCCATCGTGCTGACCGCGTCGGCCTCGTCGTTCTATCCCGGGCGGGGTGGTGTGCTGTACGTGTCGTCGAAATTCGCGGTGCGCGGCCTGGTGACCTCGCTGGCACACGAACTGGCGCCACGGATCCGGGTCAACGCGGTGGCGCCGGGCGGCACGCTGAACACCGACCTGCGCGGCCTGGCCAGCCTCGGGCAGCAGAGCACTCGATTGGACGACACGCCCGACCGGGCGCGCGAGGTGGCAGCACGCACTCCCCTCAACGTCGCGCTGTCCGGCGAAGACCACGCCTGGGCGTTCGTGTTCCTGGCGTCCGACCGGTCCCGCGGCATCAGCGGTGAAATCGTGCGCCCCGATGGCGGATTCGGGCTCGGACGAAAAGAGCGGACATGACCGATCACCTGGGTCGGCAACGCGCCGAGCTGGCGCAGGGCTGTCGCGTCGCGGCCGCCCGCGGTCTGGTTGACGGCATCCTCGGTCACCTGAGCCTGCGAATCGACGACGAGCGCCTGCTGATCCGCTGCCGCAGCGACACCGACACCGGCGTGGCATTCACCCGTCCCGCCGATGTCCGGCTGATCACCTTCGACGGGACCGCCGGCGCCCCAGGCGAACTCGACGGATACCGCGTTCCCAACGAACTGCCGATCCATGTCGAAACCATGCTCGCCGACGCCCGGCACCGGGCCGTCGCGCATCTGCACCCGCCCGCCGTCGTGGCCGCCGACCTCGCCGGGATCACGATCCGCCCGATTTACGGCGCCTACGACATTCCCGGCGCCTGGCTGGCGCGCGGCCGCGTACCCGTCTACGAACGCGCCGTGCTGATCCGCAACTCGCGGCTGGGCAAGGAGATGGTGGCGGCGATGCGCGGCCGGCCGCTGGTGATCTGCCGCGGACACGGAATCACCAGCGCCGCTGCCACCGTGCCGCAGGCCGTGTTGCAGGCGATCAGCCTCGACGAGCTCGCCCGGATGTCGCTTCGGGTGCGCGCGGCGGGCGGCACGCTGCACGACATCGACGGCGCGGACTGGGATGAGCTGCCCGACCTGGGGACTTCGTTCACCGCCGAGGCCGCGTGGCGCCACGAACTGGCTCGGCTCGAAGCTCAGCCGAGCTGATCGCCAATCTCCTTGGCCCCCGCCATAAGTGCGGCGGCCACCGCGGAGGACCGCGAGCTGTCCAGCCGGTTTTGTGGCGCGGCGGCATTGAGCGCCAGCCGCAGACCGGGCGCCCGCGTCGGTATCGGCACGGCGACCGATGCGACGCCTTCTTCGCTCTCCTCGCGATTGGTGGCGTAGCCGCGCTCGCGGATGCCGGAAAGCTCGGCTTCCAACTTTGAGCGGGTGCCGATCGAGTGCGCGGTGATCTTGTGCAATCGCTCGTCCGGCAGCAGCTGACGCAGTTCCGGCTGGGACAACTGGGCCAGCATCGCCTTGCCCGTCGACGTGCAATGCGCAGGCATGGTGCGGCCCAACCGGGACGCCACCCGAACCGCGGTCGGCCCCTCGACCGCGGCGACAAAACGGACGCTCGCGCCGTCCAGCATCCCGACGTGAATCGTCTCGCGCAGCTGTTCGGACAGGCCGCGCATGATCGGCACGGCCGATGCCGCAATGTCGATGCGGCCAAAGATGGCGAACGCCACACCGCTCAACGATGGACCGGGTAGGTACGCCTTCGACACCGGGTCTTGGCGGACGAACCCGCGGTAGGCCAGCATCGCGAGCAACCGGTGCGCGGTGGACGACGCCACCCCCAGGTAGCGGGTCGCCTCGCTCAACCGGATCTGGGGCTGCTCACCCAACAGCAACAGCAGTTTGAGCGCGTTGTCGACCGACTCGATCGGGTACTGCGGCGCAAGCGAATCGGCGGCCGGTGCCACATCCCGCTTTTTCGGCATGACAGTGACGGTACCTGGGCCAACGCGCACCGAGTGCGCAAATTCACAGCACGCTCAATACGCCCGCACCGAGCAATCCCGCCGCCATCACCACGGCCGTCGTGACCGCGGTGGCCTTCCAGCCGAAGCTGCGGGCGACCATCGCGGCCCCCGGAATGCTGACGGCGGGAAGGGTGATCAGGAGCGCACCGAGCGTCCCCGCCGAGACACCGAGCAGCGCCAGGCCCTGCAGCACCGGAATCTCCCCCGCGGTCGGGATGACCATCAGCGTGCCCACGATCGCGACCAGCACGACAATCAGCAGGCCGTGGTGCGCGGGCTGGCCCAAGGTGAGCAGCCAGCCCCGAACCGAGCCCACCAGGAGCACCAAGATCGCGTATTCGGGCAGCAGGAACAGGCTCAGGTACAGCAACGCCCGCACGAACCTGCGCGGCCTCGCAGCGGACTCGTCGTCACCGGGCGCGCTGATCGGCGTTGTCGGTGCTGCGCTGCCGCGCGCACGGGTGACCAGCCCCACCAACGCGGCGGCGCCAACCACAGTGACGACGCCGACCAGCATCCTGGTCAGCGTCCACTGCCAGGGAGCCACGAAGAACAAGAAGACGAGCACGGCCGGGTTCAGCAAGGGATTCCCCAGCCAGTACGCGACGGCCGCGGGGGCGGAGACGCCGTTGCGCCGCAAAGTCACGGCCACCGGGGCTGCACAGCACGTGCACATCATCGACGGCATGCTGGCAACGCCGCCGACCAGCGCGCTCGACACCGGGCCGCGGCGGTTGAACACGTACGGTAGCCACGGTCGCGGCATCAGCGCCTGAACCGACGCGCTGATCAGCAGCGCCACCACCAGCGCAGGCCAGATCGACGACGTATACGCATGAAAGAACGTGGTGGCGGCGTGCCAGGTCGGACGGTCCCCGGCATGCACCCCACCGATCCCGAGGATGCTCGACGCCGACCAATGATGGGTGCGTTGGGCCCGCACGGCTTTGGCCAGGTAAGGCATCCACTTGGCCCATAGCAACCCCGCCACGAAGACCGCAAGGGTGAAGAACACACCAATCGCGACACTCGGCTGACGCCGGCGGCGAATTGCATTGACCTCCAACGGCGTAGCCATGGTCAAGAACGCTAGTGCAATCCCGCGATCGACGCCGATGTCAAATTCCACATGAATTCTCTCGGCCGAAAGGGCCACGCCAGCGCCCCGCGGAATCGAGATCGGCATTATTCTCGGCATCGTGAGCGCGGCTATCGATGCTGGGTATCGCCGTTACGTCGCCATCGGTGACAGTCAGACCGAGGGCTTGTGGGACGGCGACGACGTTCTCGGCCTTCTCGGATTCGCCGACCGGCTCGCCGCGATGGTCGATTCGCTCTGGCCGGGCCTGAAATACGCCAACCTGGCGATCCGTGGCAAGCGGGTCGGCCACGTGCTCAACGAGCAGGTTCCGCGGGCCCTGGCGATGCGGCCGGATCTGATCACGGTGTGCGCCGGCATGAACGACGTCATCCAGCCCGGACGTTCCTTCGGGCCCGCCCTTGTCGACCTGGAGCGTGTCTACGCCGCGCTGGCCGGATCGGGGGCGACGGTGGTGACGACGACCTTCCCCAACGTCGCGCAGTTCCTTCCCCTCGGGCGGCTGGTGTCGACGCGGCTCGCCCAGATCAACAGCGTGATCAGCTTGGCCGCCCAGCGCTACGGGTTCCGGCTGGTCGACCTGTACAACGCGCCCTCGATGCGCGAATTGGACACCTGGGCCATCGACCGGGTGCACGCCTCCACCAAAGGTCACATGTTGTTCGCGGCCGCAGCCGCAGAAGCCCTCAATCTGCCTGACAGCAACCATGATTGGGCTGAAGGGGGCCTGGGCCCCACGCAGCGGACACTGCGGGCCGGGGCTTACGAGCAGCTGCGCTGGACCCAGGAGAGTTTCTTTCCGTGGATCTGGCGCCGCCTGCGCGGCCTGTCGTCCGCCGACGGGCGCGAACCCAAGCGTCCGCAGCTGGAAGTTGTCAGTCTGCCGAGCGCTCCCTCAACCGCGACACCGATGCAAGGCCAGGCATAAGGGCGCGGATCGAATGTCGGTCAGGCATCCTTGACGCATGGATGTGGAGGGCCTGCTGCACTCGATTCCGCCACTCGCGGTCTACCTCGTGGTCGCTGGCGTGGTCGGGATCGAGAGTCTGGGCGTTCCCCTTCCCGGGGAAATCGTGCTGGTCACCGCCGCGCTGATGTCGTCGCATGACCACCTGGCCGTCAATCCGGTCGGGGTCGGCGTCGCCGCGGTGATCGGCGCGGTGGTGGGAGACTCGATCGGCTACACGATCGGGCGCCGGTTCGGGATGCCGCTGTTCGACCGGCTTGGCCGGCGGTTCCCGAAGCATTTCGGTCCCGGACACGTCGCGCTCGCCGAAAAGTTGTTCAGCCGCTGGGGAGTTCGGGCGGTCTTCCTGGGCCGGTTCATCGCACTGCTGCGGATTCTCGCGGGCCCGTTGGCCGGGGCGCTGAAAATGCACTACCCGCGTTTCCTCGCGGCCAACGTCTCGGGGGCCATCTGCTGGGCGGGCGGCACCACCGCCCTGGTGTATTACGCCGGCATGGCCGCTGAACGCTGGCTGGAGCGATTCTCCTGGATCGGGTTGGTGATCGCGGTCGTGGCAGGCCTTGCCGCCGCAATCCTGCTGCGCGAACGGACATCACGGATGATCGCCGAACTGGAAGCCGAGCATTACCGCAAGGCCGGTACCACGTCCGCCGACACCGTCTGAGACTCTCCGCGGGCTAGCCCACCGCTTCGCCGATGTCCTCCGGTTGCGCCGGCCGGTGCTCTTCGATCAGCCCGCGGGCCATACTGCGAGCGCGCAGCGCGGCATCCAGGTCGCCCACGGCCGCCAGAATGATGGCGCCCTTCATCAGGATGTGCCAGGACGAGGCGAAATCCTCGACGTCGGACAGCCCCGCTGCCAGGGCACGGTGCCGGACGATATCGCGGACGTGGTCGATATGGACGATGCAGGCCCGGCCGACCGGATGCTTCGCCCCGAGCTCGAGCAACACGTTGATGAACGAGCAGCCTTCGTACCCGTCGCGAAGCTGGAACCAGTCGTGCATGACGTCGAAGATCGCGAGTAATTGTTCCTCGGGAGTATTGCCGCGCAGGCGTGATTGCTCTTCGATAAGGCCATGAGTCCACACCTGTTCGCGGCGGTGCAGGACGGCCAGCACGAGATCATCCTTGGTGGCGAAATGGCGGTAGAGCGTGGCCTTGGCCACGCCGGCCCGCTCGATGACTTCTTCGGTGCCGACGGCGCGGATCCCACGCCTGCTGAACAGCTCATATGCGGCGTTCAGGATGCGTTCACGAGCCGAGGCGACGGGTGGTCCGGCGTCCGAGATTGTCATGACTACTCACAACGTACTCTTAAGGCACCCTATGTAGACAGACAGCCCTGTCTCGTTATACAAAAGAGATTCGCATCCGCGAACGGTTCGTCTTCAGGGAGCAGGACGGACGTCCGTCGCCGAGTCGTAGACACCGGCAGACCAGGAGGTCCATCATGAGCTCAGTCATAGCTGAACCGATGTTCACCAGCCGTCTCAAGCTGAGCACGAAGCTGGTTTATGAGCTGGGAGACCCCCACAGCACGCTGCGCGCGACCACCGACCGCAGCGGATCGGCCGTACTGATCTATGCGGGCGGCGAGGTCGACGCCTGCAATGAACACACGTGGCGTCACCTGGTCAGCGAGGCGGGCAACGGCGTCACGGCGCCTGGGCCCTTCGTCGTCGACGTCACCGGGCTCGATTTCATGGGTTGCTGTGCATTCGCGGTACTGGCCGATGAGGCGAAGCGCTGCCATCATCGCGGCTTCGAATTGCGCCTGGTGAACCGCGAGCCCGTCGTCGCCCGAATTGTCGATGCGTGTGGGCTCAGCGGCGTTCTGCCGATCTATCCGACCGTCGATTCCGCACTCGCGGGGGCGGCTCGCCGGTAAGAAGCCGCACCGATCGGCCGTCAGTGGCCAGATGAGCGATCTCCCCACCTTCGGCGCGGAGGAGGAATTCCTGCTCGTCGACACGCGAACCGGCGAGCCGGCGGGACGGAACGCCGATGTGGCCGCGGAGGCCGCGCGTCGCGGCGTGAAGCTACAGCTGGAATTGAGCAGCTGCCAGGTGGAAACCACGTCCAGCGTGGCCGCCACCAGTACCGAACTCGGCGAGGAACTAAGCCGGTTGCGGAGTACCTCTGCGCTCGCAGCCGAGGCCGTCGGCGTTCGGCTGCTGGCCTCGGGGCTTCCGCCATCGACCCCGCACGAGTTTCCAGTCACCGACACCCCGCGCTACCGGCGGATCGGGGCGGAGTTCGGGATGGTCGCGCACGAGCAAGGCATCTGCGGATGCCATGTGCACGTACAGGTTCCAGACCGGGAGGCCGCCGTCCACGTCAGCAATTGGCTGAGGCCGTGGCTGCCGTCACTGCTTGCGCTGTCGGCCAATTCGCCGCTGTACCGCAACTCCGACAGCGGTTTTGCAAGCTGGCGCAGCATTTTGTGGAGACGCTGGCCGGTGGCGGGACCCCCGCCGTTCTTCGCCTCGCCCGACGAGTACGACAGCGCCGTGCGCATGCTCGTCAACACCGGAGTGATCCTGGATAAAGACATGATCTACTGGGACGTGCGCCCTTCGGCGGACTTCCCCACGGTGGAGGTTCGAGTGGCTGACGTCCCGGCGACGGTGGCTGAAACCGTGCTGCTTGCCACCCTGATCAGGGCGGCTGTGATGACGGCGCTGGACTCGCGCGGCCGGGGCGATGCCATCGCACAACTGCCGCCCGGTGCGCTACGCGCGGCGTACTGGAAGGCCGCTCACGACGGGTTAGCCGGTCAGGCGCTCGATTTGATCCATGGGCGCGGAGCGGTACCGGCGCGCGAGCAGTTGGCTGCGCTCGTGGATCACACGCGCCCGGCGCTGGAGTTGCTCGACGAATACGACCGCGTTATCGACGAACTCGACCGCGTGGCTGCCCGCGGTAACGGGGCGATGCGTCAATTGCGGGCGTGGCGCGAGCGCGGCGAGGTGATGGACGTCATCGCCGAAGTCGCCGCTGCCACTTTGAGCTGAATCACCGGGCGACCCCTCATGCCACCGCCAGCAGGCGATACAACCCGATCAGGCCTACGACCACGATGATGGCGCGCAACGCATTGCCCGATAACCGGCGCCCGTAACGCGCCCCGAGCAACCCCCCGACCAGCGAGCCCGCGGCGATCAGCCCCGCCGCCGGCCAGCTGATCCGGTCGAAGGCCACCAGCGAATAGGCAAGCGCGGCAACAATATTCACCACCAGAGCGAGCAGGTTTTTGGCCGCGTTCATACGTTGCACCGACTCCGGGAGCAACGCGCCCATCAGGCCCACCAGCAGGATGCCCTGGGCGGCGGTGAAGTAGCCCCCGTAGACGCCGACGGCGAAGGTGCCGATCACCAATACGGCCATGCGGCGCGGGGTCATGTGCTCGGGTGAGCGCCCCGCCACCTCTGCGCGGCGCGCGGTCCATGCCTGGATCCGCGGCCCGGCGATCACCAACACCAATGCCAGCACCAACAGCACCGGCACGATCTCGACGAACACCTTTTCCGGCAGGTGCAGCAGCAGGTAGGCGCCCAGCACCGCGCCCGCCAGCGATGCCGGAAGCTGCCAGCGGAGCCGATCCCATTGACCGCTCAACTCGGCGCGGTAGCCCCAGGTGCCCGACACGCTGCCCGCGACCAGACCTACCGCGTTCGACATCGTCGCCGTGACCGGCGGAAAGCCCATGGCCACGAGCGTGGGGAACGTAATCAGGGTGCCGGATCCGACGAGCGCGTTGATCGCGCCGGCCCCGAGTCCGGCCAAGCAGATCAAAACCATCTGGATGGGCGACACAAAAGAAAAACCTTAGCCTGCCGTCGATTTCGCCCGGAAGCCGGCTGGCGACTTGGTGGTCCCCCGGTCAGGCGGGAGGCGCTTCGGAACCGCGATCCACCCCGGTCCGAAGCTTGACCGACGCCGAGTAGGCAAGGGTCCGGAAGTGAAGAACCGGGTCGTCGGAGGGCTCGATGCCGTCGGTCACCCGCATCGGGTCGAACACCACGATGTCGCCGCCGTGCTCGCGTTCGGTCTCCAGCCCGGTGATCTCCACCGTGCCGACGGTGACGATCTGCGTGCTGTGCCAGGCCGCCGACGGGTCCACCGTCGAGTCATTCGGTCCGGCGATCTGGACGCGGAAATCGAACCGCACCGGGCCACCCTCGAGGCGGGTGTTCAGCTCGTCGGTGAGGAAGTCCGGGTCTTTGCCTTGGGCGGCAGCCGCCGACAGATAATTCTCGTTCGCGGCCGGAACCAGGTGATAGCGCACGAATCTGGCGCTGCCGTCGGCCGCGATCCAGTGGAACGCGTGCAGGCCGTGGTATTCGGCGGTCGCATAGCTTTCCGGGACCCGGTTCGCTTCGCGCAGTATGGGAAACGCGCCGAGCAGCTTGGGATGGGTGAGCAGGTATCTGGCCATCCGCAGCGGCGTGGTGAGGCCGGGCCGCATCGCTTTGAGCAGATCGATGAATCCGTCCGGTGTGCTCGAGACGAAAAGCCGCGCGGTTTGCGTCGACACGTCGGTGGTGGATCCGTCGGGCAGGGTGAATTTCACCGCCATCCCGCGCACGCTGGGCAGGTTGTCGCGCTGTTTGGGGTTTCCCGATCCATTGGAGAAGCGGATCAGCGCCGGGACCGTCGAGCCGTCCAGATATGTTGCGCGCGAGAGCATGACCGCATCGGTTGTCGCGGTGAACGTCCCGCGATACAGGGTGCCCTTCGCGTGCAGTGCGCGACAACCGGGCTGGGCTCCCCCAGTGCCCCGAATCGCTTCGATCGCGTCGTCAGGAGAGAGTGCACCGCTCATGGGCGAATCTTAGTCGTATCGAATCGCTGGTGGTATCAGTCGGGAAAGCCGAACAGTTTGACCACGCCGTGATCCCGGCCGGCCGTGTAGCCGCCGTCGACGGCGATGGCCTGGCCGCTGACGAAAGAGGCGTCCGGCGATAGCAGGAATGCCGCCATGGCGGCGACCTCCTCCGGCTGGCCCAGCCGCTGCAGCGCATGCTCCTCGGTGATGGAGGCCAGCGGGCCCTCCATGCCGGGGATGTTGAAAATGTTTTGGGCCATTGGTGTTTCGATGAAGCCCGGGCAGATGACGTTCGATCGGATACCGCTCGGGCCGTAATCGAGCGCGATGTTCTTGGTGAGCAGGACGACGCCGCCCTTGGCCGCGTTGTAGGAACTGCCGCCGGCCGTGCCTTCCAGGCCCTCGATGCTGGCCACGGTCACGATGGAACCCCGCTCACCGTCGACCCGGGGTTGCTCGATCATCTTGGCCAAGGCCGCCTTGGCCACCAGGAACGTGCCGGTGAGGTTGACCCCGATCACCCGGTCCCATTCGGCCCGGTCGAGCAGGTGCACC
>DASYBR010000114.1:0-7153 GCA_036500645.1 Mycobacterium sp.
GAAGCCGTGCACGTCTTCGGTTTTCACCTGTCCGGTCTGGATATGCGGCAGAACTCCGATGTCCACGAGGAGGTGGTCGCGGAGTTGCTTGCCTGGGCCGGAGTGCATCCCGACTACAGCTCGCTGAGCGAAGACGAGCGAGTCAACATCCTGGCCGCCGAGCTCAGCACCCGACGGCCGCTGATTGGGAACCGCGACGAATTGTCCGAGCTGGCCCGCAAAGAACTCGCCATCGTCAGCGCGGCCGCCCGCGCCGTCGCCAGCTATGGTCCGCCGGCGATACCCAACTACATCATCTCGATGTGTCGTTCGGTCTCCGATCTGCTGGAAGCGGCGATCGTGCTGAAGGAGTCGGGTCTGCTCGACGCGTCCGGCCGCGAGCCGTACTGCCCGATGGGCATCGTGCCGTTGTTCGAGACGATCGACGACCTGCGTCGAGGCGCCTCGATTATGGAAGCGGCACTTGACCTTCCCATCTATCGGGGCATAGTGCGGGCCCGCGGCGGCAGCCAGGAGGTGATGCTGGGCTACTCCGACTCGAATAAGGACGGCGGCTACCTTACCGCTAACTGGGCGCTGTATCGGGCCGAGCTCGACCTCGTCGAATCGGCGCGCAAAACCGGAATTAGATTGCGGCTCTTCCACGGTCGCGGCGGCACGGTGGGCCGCGGCGGCGGCCCCAGCTATCAGGCCATCCTCGCCCAGCCGCCGGGTGCGGTGAACGGCTCGCTGCGGCTGACCGAGCAGGGTGAAGTGATCGCCGCCAAGTACGCCGAGCCGCAGATGGCACAGCGCAACTTGGAGACATTGCTGGCAGCCACCCTGGAATCCACCCTGCTCGACGTCGAGGGTCTCGGCGACGAGGCCGGTCCGGCTTACCAGATCCTCGATGAGCTGGCCGACCGGGCACAGCGTGCATACACCGAATTAGTCCACGACACACCGGGTTTCGTGGACTACTTCCTACAGTCCACACCGGTGAGCGAGATCGGGTCGATGAACGTCGGCAGTCGCCCCACATCGCGCAAACCAACGTCGTCGATTGCCGACCTGCGCGCAATTCCATGGGTAATGGCCTGGAGCCAGTCACGAGTGATGCTGCCGGGCTGGTACGGAACCGGCTCAGCCGTCGAGAGCTGGATCGCCGATGGCGACGGGCGAGTCGAGGCGTTGCGTGACCTGTATCAACGCTGGCCGTTTTTCCAGACCGTGCTGTCGAATATGGCGCAGGTGCTCGCGAAGACGGATCTCGGGCTGGCGGCGCGCTATGCCGAGTTGGTGGAGGACGAAACGCTACGGCGTCGGGTGTTCGACAAAATCGCCGCTGAGCACCAGCGAAGCATTAACGCGCACAAGCTGATCACTGGCCAGGACAACCTGCTCGCCGACAACCCGGCCTTGGCGCGTTCGGTGTTCAATCGTTTCCCGTATTTGGAGCCGCTGAACCACCTGCAGGTCGAGCTGCTGCGCCGTTACCGCTCCGGCGACGACGACGAGCTGGTGCAGCGCGGGATCCTGCTGACCATGAATGGGCTTGCCAGCGCGCTGCGCAACAGCGGCTAGCGGCCCCACGAGTCCCATCAGCCTCTTGGGCCGCTGTCTGAAGGTTTAGGGCGTTCTGCGCTTTGAACACCTATGTGATATCAGCCCTCGAGTGATATCGCATACGCCTTCGTTTCCGAAACAGTGTGCACCCCAGCTTCTGGTGCACACGCGGCTGGTGTGACTAGAACGATTCGACGCCGGTCGGGGAGCTTAACGGACCGTCCGATTCCGCAGCGAATTGAACATGTTCCGCACAGCATGTTCGGTCACGGACAACGGCGACATCACCGTCTCCCCGACGCCCACCATGTAGTCGATGCGCTCCACGATGGCCTCGACCGGGGCGACGAGCGTGACCAGACGTTTCATCAGGTCGTCAATCCTGCTCAAGGTGGCCTCGAAGTGGTCCAGGCCAGCGTCGAGGCGGTCGACTGCCGTGTTCAAGTTCGAGAGCGAAGTGTTGAGGTCGCCCAGGGTATCGCCCAGGCCGCCGAGCAAGTCTTCGAGTTGGTTCACGGTGACGTCGGCATTCATCGCCGCCTGGGTGAGCGTCTTGATCCGCTGTCGCGGCGGGCGGCCGCCGCCGCTTTTGTCTGCCATGACGCCAATTATTACTGCCTGGTGCGGAACCCCCGGAGGCGAATCGGCATCTGATCGGATATGCAACCCAGGTACTGCGACAATTACCGCCCGGCCGTGACGACGCGACCCGCACGAAATGACATCGTTCGGCGGCTGACCGACTACGCGCTCGGCTATGCGGCTCGACTGGCCGAGCGGCGTCGTTAGCCGGACTGACCGGCAGGAAGCTTGCCTGCGGCCTGGGTGTCGAGAAACCAGACCGTGTCCTCCCGGCCGACCGCACCGGCGGCCGGCACCGACACCGGGTCCGCGCCGCCGATCGCGGCGGCCACCGCTTCGGCTTTCTCCGCCCCGGACACCAACAACCAGACCTCGCGAGACCGCTGGATCGCGGGCAGCGTCAAGGTAATTCGCAGCGGCGGCGGCTTCGGTGAATCCTCGACGCCGACTACCAGTCGGGTGCCTTCGCGGACCGCGGGAGTGTCCGGGAACAGCGAATTGATGTGGCCTTCGGGTCCTACGCCGAGCAAGTGGACGTCGAAATTCGGTGCGGGATCGCCCGGTTCGGCGTTCGCGGCCAGGACCTGTTCGTAGGACAATGCGGCGGCAGCAAGATCACTGCCGAATTCACCGTCGCTTGCCGGCATCGCGTGCACGTTGCGGGCCGGAATGTCGATGTGATCCAGCAACGCTTCGCGGGCCTGCTTCTCGTTGCGTTCGTCGTCGTCTTCGGTGACGTAGCGCTCGTCGCCCCAGAACAGATGCACCTTGGTCCAGTCGACTCGTCCCGCCTGCGCGGCGAGAAAACTCATCAGCCGGTTGCCGTTGCCGCCGCCGGTCAGCACGATCAGCGCCCGTCCGCGGGCCGACACAGCGGCGTCGATGACGCCGATCAGTCGTTCACCCGCCGCGGCGACCAACCCGTCGCTGTCGGCAAATGTCTCGACGCTACTGCTCATTTGCGCCGCTCCTCCTCATCGCTACGCTCTGCATCGTCGCCGGCGCGTGCTCATACGTACTCCACCCGGTCGATACCTTCCAGTGCTGAGAAATAGATCGCGTCGGGATCCAATCGGCGCAGATCTTCGGCGAGGCACTCCCGGGTTTCTCTGCGGGGCAACGGAACAAGCGCCTCCGGCCTTGCGGTGCGGCTCAACGTCGCCGTCATGCCCTCTTGCGGCCTGCTCAGCGTCACCGTCTCGCTGTTGCGCACCAGTTCGACTTTGAGTTCGCCGACCGCGCGCCGCACCGGCCCGTCGATCCGGCTCGCCAACCAGCCCGCCAGAACGTCGAGTGCGGGTTCGGTCTTGAGCCCGGATACCAGCGCCGAAGTGATGGGCTCATGCGGTGGCAGATCGATCGCCGACGTGAGCAGCGCCCGCCAGTAGGTGACGCGGCTCCAGGCCAGGTCGGTGTCGCCAGGGGTGTACCCGGACAGCCTGCTTTTGATGCAAGCCAATGGGTCAGCCCCGTTGGTTGCGTCGGTGATACGACGAACCGCGAGTTGGCCTAACGGATCCTGGGCCGGCACGCGCGGGGCGAGATCCGGCCACCACGCCACCACCGGGATATCGGGCAGCAGAAACGGGACGACGACGCTGCTGCTGTGTCCGGCGAGTGGGCCCGAGAGCCGAAGCACCACCACCTCGGTGGCGCCGCTGTCACCGCCGGCGCGCAGTTGCGCGTCCAAACGCGCGTCGGGCGCATCCGCGTCGCCGGTCATCACCACGATCACCCGGCTGGGATGTTCGTGACTGGCCGCGTTGGCCGCCTCGATGGATTCTTCGAGGATCGCCTCGCTGTCAGGCGCGATGACCAACGTCAATACCCGGCCGAGCGTTACAGCGCCGACCTTCTCGCGCAGCTCGTCGAGCTTCTTGTTGATATCGTTAGTGCTGGTGTCCGGCAGCTCGATAATCATTTGCGCCGCTCCTCAGGATCTTCCCCGATCGCACTGCCCTGTTCATCGTCGCCGGCGCGGATCACGGGCGCCGCCATTCCCGGCCGGTCCGGCGCAGCATCTCGAACGCGGAAGCCGGGCCCCAGGTCCCTGCCTCGTACGGATCGGGTTTGCCGTGTTCGGCCCAATGATCAAGTGCCGGATCCAGTATCTCCCAAGCCAATTCGACTTCCTCGTTGACCGGAAACAGTGACGGTTCGCCGAGCAGCACGTCGAGGATCAGGCGTTCGTAGGCCTCGGGCGATTCTTCGGCGAACGCCGAGCCGTAGGAGAAGTCCATGTTGACGTCGCGGACTTCCATGGCGCTACCCGGCACCTTGGAACCGAATCGCAATGTAATCCCTTCGTCCGGCTGTACCCGGATCACCAGTGCGTTGGCGCCAAGCTCATCGGTCATCGTCGCGTCGAACGGCAGGTGCGGTGCTCGTTTGAACACCAGGGCGATCTCGGTTACCCTGCGGCCCAGTCGTTTTCCGGTCCGAAGGTAAAACGGCACACCGGCCCAACGACGGGTATCTACTTCCAATGTGATGGCGGCGAAGGTTTCGGTGGTCGAGTCTTTGGAAAAGCCCTCCTCGTCAAGCAAGCCAACGACATGCTCTCCGCCCTGCCAGCCGGCGCTGTACTGGCCGCGAGACGTCGTCTCGTCGAGTGGCTCCGCGAGTTGGGTTGCCGAGAGCACCTTGATCTTTTCGGTTTGTAATTCCGACGGATGAAAGCTCACCGGCTCTTCCATCGCGGTTAGTGCCAGTAGCTGCATCAGGTGGTTCTGGATCACGTCGCGGGCCGCGCCGATCCCGTCGTAATAGCCTGCGCGCCCGCCAAGTCCGATGTCCTCGGCCATGGTGATCTGCACGTGATCGACGTAGTGCGCGTTCCAGATCGGGTCGAACAACTGATTGGCGAACCGCAGCGCCAGGATGTTCTGCACCGTCTCCTTGCCCAGGTAGTGATCGATGCGAAAGACCGACTCCTCGGGGAAGACGTTGTTGACCACCTTGTTGAGATCGCGTGCGCTGTCCAAGTCGTGGCCGAACGGCTTTTCGATGACCACCCGCCGCCAGCTGCCGTCCTGAGGCTTGGCCAGCCCGGCGTTGTACAGCTGCTCGAGCACCGCCGGGAAGCTCTTCGGCGGAATGGCCAGGTAGAAACCGTGATTGCCCCCGGTGCCGCGTTCGGCGTCGAGCTTCTCCAGCGTTTCGGCCAACCGGGCGAACGCGGCTTCGTCGTCGAAGTCTCCTTGAACGAACCGGCATCCCTCGGCCAGCCGGTCCCAGGTGACCTGCCGAAACGGCGTGCGCGAGTGCTCTTTCACGAGCTGGTAGACCTCATTGCTGAAGGCCTCGTCGTCCCAGTCCCGCCGGCCGAACCCGACCAGGGCGAAGGCAGGGGGCAGCAATCCGCGGTTCGCTAGGTCGTAGATGGCCGGGACCACCTTCTTGCGAGCCAGGTCGCCGGTGACACCGAAAATCACCACCGCGCACGGCCCCGCGATGCGGGGCAGCCGCTTATCGCGCTTGTCCCGCAGCGGGTTCTGCCACTGCCCGTCGCCGCTCCGATTGGCCGCCGGGCTCATTTGTCGGCGGAGCCAAGCTGTTTCTGGGTCTCCTCGAGAAGCTCGTTCCAGGACGCCTCGAACTTCTCGACGCCTTCGTTCTCCAGAACAAGGAAGACATCGGTCAAGTCGATCCCGACCGCCTCCAGCTTGTCGAACACCTCCTGGGCGGCCGAAGCGGTGCCGGTGACTGTGTCGCCGGTAATGACGCCGTGGTCGGCGACCGCGTCAATCGTCGCCTCCGGCATGGTGTTCACGGTGTTCGGTGCGACCAGCTCGGTGACGTAGAGCGTGTCGGAGTAGTCAGGGTTCTTCACACCGGTGGACGCCCACAACGGGCGCTGCACCCGTGCCCCGTCGGCCTCGAGCTGTCCGTAGCGGTCGCCACCCACGAACACTTCCTGGTAGGCCGCGTAGGCCAGCTGAGCATTGGCCACGGCGGCCTTGCCGCGCAGCGCCAGTGCGTCGGCCGAGCCGATCTTTTCCAACCGCTTGTCGATCTCGGTGTCCACTCGCGAGACGAAAAACGATGCGACCGAGTGAATCTTGGACAGGTCGTGGCCGGCCGCTTTGGCCTGCTGCAGCCCGTTGAGGTAGGCGTCCATCACCGCGCGGTGGCGTTCAACCGAGAAGATCAGCGTGACGTTGACCGAAATGCCTTCTGCCAGCACTGCGCTGATGGCCGTCAGCCCCTCTTTGGTGGCCGGGATCTTGATGAGCACGTTGGGCCGGTCGACGATTTTCCACAATTCGACGGCCTGGGCGACGGACTTGTCGGTGTCGTGCGCCAGCCGCGGGTCGACCTCGATCGACACTCGGCCGTCGACCCCGTCAGAGGCCTCCCACTGCGGCCGCAGCACGTCGGCGGCGTTGCGGACGTCGTCGGTGGTCACCGTGCGGATCGTGGCGTCCACGTCGGCACCGCGCTCGGCGAGCTCGGCTATCTGGGCGTCATAAGCGTCGCCCTCCGCCAGCGCCTTCTGGAAGATCGACGGGTTGGTGGTGACGCCGACGACGCTCTTGGTGTCGATGAGCTCTTGCAAGTTCCCGGACTGCAAGCGCTGTCGGGATAAGTCGTCCAGCCAGACGGATACGCCTGCGGCGCTAAGGGCGGCGAGGTTGGGATTCTGTGTCATCGGATTTCCTTCTTTTAGTTATCGAGTGTTCGTTCGGCCGCGTCGACGACGGCTTCCGGGGTGAAGCCGAATTCGCGGAACAAGGTCTTCGCATCGGCGGATTCCCCGTAGTGCTCGATCGAAATGATCTCGCCGGTGTCGCCGACCAGCTTGTGCCAACACTGCGCGATGCCGGCCTCCACGGCGACGCGGGACGACACCGACGGAGGCAGCACGCTGTCGCGGTAATCCTCCGGCTGGGACTCGAACCATTCGACGCATGGCATCGACACCACGCGAGCGACGATGTCCTTGTCCGCCAACAACTTTTGCGCCTCGACAGCGAGCTGGACCTCGGAGCCGGTGGCGATCAAAACCACGTCGGGTTCTTCGCCA
>DASYBR010000115.1:0-5143 GCA_036500645.1 Mycobacterium sp.
TCGGCGCGTGACACCGAAGACATGCTAGCCGTGCTCATGCCGGTCTGAGTATCACGACGGGAATGTCGCGGTCGGTGCGTGACTGGTAGACGTCGTAGTTGGGCCAGACCTCGGTCACGATCTTCCACAGCCGCGGCTTCTCAGCCGCCGACGCGGTGCGCGCGACAACCGAAAGCGTTTCGGCTTTCACTTGGATTTCGGCTTCCGGATTCGCCTGCAAATTCAGGTACCATAGCGGGTGCTTCGGCGCGCCACCCATGGACGCCACGACCAGATAGTCGTCGCCGTCGCGCGCAAAGATGAGTGGTGACGTCAACTTTCGGCCGGTACGGCGACCGGTCGCGGTGAGCAACAGGGTCGGAACACCGTTCCATATGTAGCCGACTTCGCCATCGGACTCCCGGTAGGCGCGGATGTGGTCGTCGCCGAGCAGCAGCAGGTCGGGTTGTTTGTACTCGGCCATATCGACTCAGACCTTTTCGAACATAACGGGTATCGCGGTTGCCCCGCGCTCATACATGCCGACGAAGCGAGGCGGTTCGGCGTCGGGATCCAGCCGTAGGTTCGGCAGCCGGTCCAGCAGCGCCGAGATCGCGATGTTCATCTCGGCGCGGGCCACGTGCATGCCGAGGCAGATGTGTGCGCCCTGCCCGAATCCCAAGGACGGCCTAAACTTTCGGGCGATGTCGTATTCGTCGGGGCGATCCCAGCGGGCGGGGTCCCGGTTGGCGGCGCCCAGCGCGAGATGCACGACGGACCCCGCGGGGATTTCGACGCCCCCAAGTTCGGTGTCGGCCATGACCCAGCGGGAGAACATCGGATCGGTCGGCATCCACCGGACGGACTCCTCGATGGCGGGACGCAGCAGTTGCCGATCGGCGCGCACCGCCTCCAACACGTCGGGCCGCTGCAACAACGTCGTGATCGTGGTGCCCATCTGCTTCCAGGTGGTGCCCGAGCCCGCGCCGAGCAACAGCAATACGAAGGAGTCGATTTCGCGGTCGGTGAGTCGGTCGGTGACGCCGTTCTCGTCGGTCAGCTCGGCTTGGACGAGGATGCTGATCAGGTCGTCGCGGGGCTCCTCGCGGCGAGCCGCGATGACGGGCTTGAGTATTTCGACCACTTTCTGCGGTTCCCGCCCAAGCGCCTCCCGGATGTCGAGTGCCTGCTCGACGGGCACACCGAAGCTGCCGGTAATGGTGAGAACCGGGATGGCGGCGCAGAAGTCGACGTTGAGTTCGGCGTGCCCGTCGTGCGCGAACCCGTCGATGAGCATCTCCACGGTCTCGGAGATCCAATTGTCGATCCACCACTTGCCGTTGGCGGGCAGGAACGACGGCTGCACCAGGGCGCGATAGCGCCTGTGCTGCTCGCCGTTCATCGAGAGCATGCTGTTGAGCAGACCCAGTGGGCCGCTCTCCAGGTTGACGGGCTCCGGGGACGAGGCGAATACCTCCGGGTTGCGGTAGGCGATCATGCAGGAGTCGTAGTCGAATGCCGTGAAATGCGGGCTGTCCGGATAGGGCAGCCCGTGGAAGAACATCATGTCCGTGCTGCCGGTGAGCTCGTGCAGGATGCCGGGCACCACCGGCCCGTTTTCGCGCAACCGGTGCCACACCGGATACGGATCCTCCTCGTAAGCGCCACCGGCAAAGGCGTTGTAGGAGCTGCGCAGGTCGAACAGCTCCCGCAGTCGGTCGCGATCCAGCGCGGGCGCGGTCATCGGGCCACGAACCCACCGTCGACCGGCAGCGCCACCCCGGTGACGTTGCGCGCCGCGTCCGAGACCAGATACAGCGCGGCCTCGGCGCAGTCTTCGGCCGTGATCGCGCGCCCCAGCGGGTGTTGCCCACCAACGGCTTTGGCGATCTCGGCCTGCTGCTCCGCATCGACCTGCAGCCCGCCCGCCGCCATGAAACCGGTCAGCGGCATGGCGGCCGGGCAGATGGCGTTGACGCGAATCCCGAAGGGGGCCCCCTCGATCGCGACGCCCCGGGTGAGCTGGATGACCCCGCCCTTGGTGGCGCCGTACACTGTGCCGCCCCACCCGACCAGCCCCGCCACCGACGCGGTGTTGAGGATCACGCCGCCGTCGCCTTGTTCCTTGAAGCGCAGCACCGCGTATTTACACCCGAGGAACACCCCGCCCAGGTTGACCGCGACCAGCCGGTTGAAATCGGCGAGCGAGTGGTCCTCGAAAGTCATGCCGAGCCGCGGCGTCGGTATGCCCACGTTGTTGAACAGGATGTCGAGCCGGCCGTACTGGTCGACCGCGGCCCCGATCATCGCCTGGACCTGCTGCTCATCGGACACATCGGTCCCGACGGCGATGGCGGTGCCACCGGCCGATTCAACCTCGCGCACAGTATCTTTCGCGTGGTCGAGATCGATGTCGGCGGCCACCACCCGGGCGCCTTCCTCGGCGAACCGCAGCGCAGACACCCGGCCCACCCCGGAGCCCGCGCCGGTGACGATGGCGCTCTTGCCGTCCAGCAAGCCGGACATCACGCGTCCGCGAGGACGGGCGGCTCGGCCGGCGTAAACCGGTACAGCCGTTCGGCGTTGCCGCGCAGCAGCTTGTACTGCACGTTCTCCGGGAGGTCCTTCATGGTGTTGCGGGCGACGTCGATGCAGTCGGGCCAGGTGGAATCCGAGTGCGGATAGTCGGTTTCGCACATGATGTTGTCCTCGCCGAGCTCGTCCAGGCTCTTGACGGCATGGTGGTCTTCGATGATGCAGCCGTAGATGTGGTTGCGGAAGGTTTCGCGGATGTCGAGCGTGTCCAGGTCGATCGCCTGCCCGGCGCCGGCATGGGTGTCGAACTTGGCGCCGCGCATCACCCAGTACCGCTGCTTGTCGAGCACCTGCTCGGCACGCTCCAGGAAATACGGCATCCAGCCGACCTCACCCTCGGACAGCGCGATCTTCAGGTTCGGGTAGCGCTGGAACATCCCGCTGAAAAGCCAGGACAGCATGGTCCCCGAGGTGCGCGACGCACCCCAGGTCAGGTTGGCCATGAACGGTGCGTCGGTGCAGATCTTTGGCAGCGTCGACGACGAACCGACATGCATGCTCGCGACCATGTTGAGCTCGTTGGCCGCCGCCATGACCGGCTCCCAGTAGCCGTTGGCATCGTGAATCGTGGGCAGCCCCAAGGGTTCCGGGTTCTCGGAAAAGGCGAACGTCGTCACGCCCTTGGCCGCCATCCGCTCCATCTCCTTGGCGGCGAGCTTCGGATCCCACATCGGGATCAGCATCAGCGGGATATAGCGCCCGGGGGATGCGCCACACCACTCCTCGACCAGCCAGTCGTTGTAATGCTGCAGGCATTCGAAGCCGAACTCGCGGTCGCCGGCCTCCATGAACAGCTGCCCACAGAACCGGGTGATCGTCGGAAAGCACAGCGACGCAAGCACACCGGAGCGGTCCATGTCCTTGACGCGGGCCTTGGCGTCGTAACAGCCCGGCCGCATCTCCGAGTACGACAGCGGCTCCGGGCTGAACTCCTCCTTGGATTTGCCGACGACGGCGCTCAGGCCCGAGCTGGGCATCCTCTTGCCGTCGTAGACCCAGACATCCATGCCGTTGGGCTCGACCTCCATGTGCGGAGCGCGGTCTCGGTCCTTGGCGGCAACGCGGTCGACCCAGAGGTTGGGCGGCTCGAGGATGTGGTCGTCGACCGAGATCAGCCAGTTCAGGTCGTATTCGCTCACTTCAGCTCTCCGATCGACATGTGCTTTACCTCCTGGAATTCGCGGATCCCGTCCGGGCCCCGTTCGCGGCCCAGACCGCTCTGCTTGTAGCCTCCGCTGGGTGCGTAGGCAGAAAACACGCTGGTGTTGACGTTGACCGCACCGGTGCGCAGGCGGCGCGCCACGTTGACCGCGGCCGCCGCGTCGTTGCCGTACACCTGACCGGACAACCCGTAGATGCTGTCGTTGGCGATCGCCACCGCGTCGTCGACATCCCGGTAGCCCAGCACACCGATCACCGGGCCAAAGATCTCTTCCTGCGCAGCCGGATTGGCGTTGCTCGGCAGATCCAGCACGGTGGGCTCGAAGTAGTAGCCGCGGTCCAGGCCGGCCGGCCGGCCGCCGCCGCAGAAGACTTTGCCGCCGTGCTCTTCTGCCAGCTTCACGAACTGCTCGCACTTGTCGCGCTGCGCGGCGCTGATGACCGGGCCCATCATCGCCGATTCGTCGCTGGGCGGGCCGACCTTGATCGACTTGTACATCGCGGAAACCGCCTCCAGCACCTCGGCCTTGCGATCTTGCGGCACAAGCATTCTGGTGGCGGCGACACAGGCCTGGCCGGCCGTGCTGGCGACGACGATCATTGCGCCGCCGGTGGCACGGTGCGCCGCGTCGGGCAGGTAGATCTGCGCCGACTTGCCGCCGAGTTCCAGCGACACCCGTTTGACGGTCGGCGCCGCCTGGGCGAGGATCTTGCGCCCCGCGATCGTCGACCCGGTGAACGACACCATGTCGACTCGCGGATCACTGGTGAGAAGTTCGGCACCGGCGATGCCCGACTCGACCACCACGCTCAGCACACCCGGGGGCAACCCGGCCGCGTCGGCGGCCGCACCGAAGATCAGCGACGAGATCGGCGTGAGCGGGCTGGGCCGCAGGATCACCGAGTTGCCGGCCATCAACGCGGGAATCAGCTTCTGAAAGCCCATGATCAGCGCCGCGTTGTACGGCGTGATCGCGGTGACCACGCCGACGGGTTCGTGGCGGCGAAGGCTCAGCGCCACCCGGCCGCGCACCAGCTCGTCGACAGGCACCGGGCTGGCTTCCTCGTGCGACATCGACAAGAACAGGTCAATCGTTTGACGGCCGATCGTCGCTCCGGCGCGCAACTGCGTGTAATCGGCAAAGAACGTCGATTGACCGGCCTCGGCGACCATGGTCGGCACCAGCTCGTCGCGGGCGCTTTCGACGTGGTCGATGAAATCGCGCAGCACCCGCGCGCGCTCGGTTGGCGCCGTGTCGGCCCAGACACCGGAATCGAAGCTGCGGCGCGCCTCGGCGATCGCGCGTTGCACCTCGGGCAGCGGTGTGGCGGTGATGTCCGCGACGTGGGTTTCGTCGGCGGGATTCTCGACGCTGACCACGTCATCGCCGGTAACCCACCGGCCCGC
>DASYBR010000116.1:0-8495 GCA_036500645.1 Mycobacterium sp.
GCGGGTGGGACGCTATGACACGCGTCGTGCTGTCCATTGGATCCAACCTGGGCGACCGGCTGGCCCGGCTGCAGTCGGTCGTCGACGGGCTGGGCGACGCGGTGCTGGCGGTGTCACCGGTGTATGAGACCGACCCCTGGGGCCGAGTGGATCAGGCACCTTTCCTCAACGCGGTGCTGATCGCCGACGACCCGGCGTGTGACGGGCAAGGGTGGCTGCGCCGGGCGCAGGAATTCGAGCGGGAGGCGGGCCGGGTGCGCGGCGAGCGCTGGGGCCCGCGCACCCTCGATGTCGACCTGATCTCCTGCTATGCCCCGGCGGAGGGGCACCCGGCGGGCGAGGCGGAGGTGATCTCGCGGGCGAACAACCTGACCCTGCCGCACCCGCTGGCCCATCTGCGGGCCTTCGTGATGATCCCGTGGCTGGCCATCGACCCGGACGCGCGGATCACGGTCGTCGACGAGCCGCGGCTCGTGGGCGGCCTGCTTGCCCAGCTGGAACCGGCCGACCGGGAAGGTGTCCGGCCAACCAGCCTGACGCTCAATCCGAAAGGACAGCCATCAGCCGATCGGGAATCGGAAAGCTGATGGGACCGACGAGAAAACGTGACCTCACGGCCGCGGCGGTCGGCGCTGCGGTGCTGGGCTATTTATTGGTCACCGCTCTGTATCGATTCTTTCCGCGCATTACCGTGTGGACCGGTCTTTCGTTGTTGGCGGTCGCCATCGTCGAAGCGCTGTGGGCACGGTACGTGCGGGCGAAGATCAACGAGGGCGAAATCGGGGCTGGGCCGGGCTGGTTGCATCCGCTCACGGTGGCGCGCAGCCTGATGATTGCGAAGGCCTCGGCATGGGTGGGCGCGTTGATGCTGGGATATTGGGCCGGAGTGTTGGCGTACTTCCTGCCCCGCCGGTCGTGGCTGCGGGCCGCCGCCGAGGACACCACGGGAACGGTGGTGGCCGCCGTCAGCGCGTTGGCGCTAATCGTTGCCGCGCTTTGGCTGCAGCATTGCTGCAAATCGCCGCCGGACCCGACGGAGCACGGCGAGGGTGCGGAAAACTAGCTTCGTAGCGGGGTTGCGGACGCCTAAAGCAACCCGATGGGTGGGAGTGCGGCTATCAATTCCCGATTAACCCAGGTGAGAATCGCCGGAGTAGGGCGACACGCGCAATGACCTCGCACCGGTACAGTCAGGCCATGACCGTTCTGTCCCGCGGCGGCCGGGTGCGGCGCGGCGGCCGCAGGCCGGGTTGGGTGCTCTTGACCGCGTTGCTGGTCCTCGCGATAGGGGCCAGTTCCGCACTTGTTTTCACCAACCGGGTGGAACTTCTCAAGCTCGCTGTAATCCTGGCGCTATGGGCCGCAGTCGCCGGCGCCTTCGTCTCGGTGCTCTACCGCCGCCAGAGCGACGCGGACCAATCGCGCGTGCGTGACCTGAAACTGGTGTACGACCTGCAGCTGGACCGCGAAATCTCGGCCCGACGCGAGTACGAGCTGACCGTGGAATCCCAGCTGCGCCGCGAACTTGCCTCCGAACTGCGCGCTCAGGCCGCCGACGATTTGGCCGCACTACGCGCGGAGCTGAATTCGCTGCGGACCAGCCTGGAGATCCTGTTCGACACCGACCTTGCGCACCGGCCGGCCCTGGAGGGCCTCGAGGCCGAGGCCCCGCGCGAGCGCGCATACAGCGAGTGGGACCGCAATGGCGAGACCCTCCGCGACAACCCTGTGGATTGGGTGTCCAGCGATCGGGTCACGTCGCCCCAGGGCAACCCGCAGGGTCGCGCCGACGAAACCGCCATCATCGACGTGCCCGAGGAACCGCTGGTGCCGCCACGCCAGCCGCCGCCCCGTCGGGAACGGCCCCCTTACCAGTACGAACCGCCGCAGGACCCCGTGTATCCGGCCCAGCAAGGGGCCCCGTACGTCGCCGCACCGCCGGAGCCCGAGCCCGAGCCGCGATTCGAGCCTCGTCACCAGCCACCACCGTCGCCACCGCAGCCCCCACCCCAGGCCCCGGCCCAACCGCAGCCCCAACCGGAGCCGCAGCTGCAGGATTGGCAGCCCGCCGCCCCGGAAGGCCAGTGGTTGCCGCCGGGAGCGTCCGGCGGCCAGTGGGCCGGCGCGGATGTCCCCCGGCCACTGGCCGAGGAGCCGTCGGGCAGGCGGCGTGCCCGGCATTCGGGTCTCGAGGAAGCCTGGACCGAGCCACCCGCCGAACCGCCGGCTGCGCCGCCATACACGGACTCCGGTCGCAGGTCACGGTCGCGCCACTCGGCGGAGTACCGCGACTACGGTGTGCGCAATTTCGCGCCCGGCAACGAGCCCCCCGCCGCCACACCGCCACCACCGGCCGCCGCCACGCCGCCGCCCCCACCTCCGCCGCCGCCGATGCCACCGGTAGCCGAGCAGCCGCCACCGCGCCTGGCGCCACCGCCGTCCCCCGAGCAGGCGGCTCGGCACCGCGGCACGGACCAGGAGCCCGACGGGTTCGACGGCTTGACGGACGGTCCGCAGACCGGCGGCCAATCGGTCGCCGACCTGCTGGCGCGGCTGCAGGTGCAGCCGTCCGAGGGCGGTCGGCGCCGCCGCCGTGACGGCTGAGCTGGGAGCTTCCTCACACTGGGCCTTCATTGGGTTGGGCCCGCTCATCGATTACAGTTTTAATGACCGTCCGGTACCCCTGACACGGGACTGGAACGAACGAATCAATCTGTGAGGTCGTCTGCGATGGGGCAGTTCGACGGTTTGCGCCCGGCCAGGCTCAAGGTGGGGGTCATCTCCGCCGGCCGGGTAGGCACCGCGCTCGGTGTGGCGCTGGAGCGCGCCGACCACGTCGTCGTCGCCTGCAGCGCCATCTCCCATTCCTCGCGGCAGCGGGCGCAGCGCTGGCTGCCCGACACCCTGGTGGCGACGCCGCCGGACGTCGCCGCCGCGGCTGAACTGCTGGTCCTGGCTGTTCCCGACGCCGAACTCGCCGGCCTGGTATCGGGGCTGGCCGCGACGTCGGCGGTGCAGTCCGGCACCATCGTGGCCCACACGTCGGGCGCCAACGGGGTCGGCATTCTTGCGCCGCTGGCCCAGGACGGCTGCATACCGCTGGCCATTCACCCCGCGATGACGTTCACCGGCTCCGACGAAGACATCAGCAGGCTGCCGGACACCTGCTTCGGCATCACCGCCGCTGACGAAGTCGGATACGCGATCGCGCAGTCCCTCGTGCTGGAAATGGGCGGAGAACCGTTCTGCGTGCGTGAGGACGCCCGCGAGCTGTATCACGCGGCGCTGGCCCACGCGGGCAACCACATCGTGACGGTGCTCGCCGACGCGCTCGAGGCGCTGCGGGCCGCGCTGCGCGGCGCCGAACTGCTCGGCCAACAGTCCATCGACGAGCAGCCGGGCGGCATCGCGGAGCGCATCGTCGGGCCGTTGGCCCGGGCCGCGCTGGAGAACACCCTGCAGCGCGGGCAGGCCGCGCTCACCGGCCCGGTCGCACGCGGTGACGCCGCGGCGGTCGCCGGGCATCTGGCCGCGCTGACCGGAGTCGACCCGCAACTGGCCCACGCGTATCGGGTGAACGCGTTGCGCACCGCCCAGCGCGCACATGCACCCGCCGCCGTCGTCGAGGTGTTGGCGCAATGAGACCGGGCAGACCGCCCGCCTTCAAACCGGGTGAACTCAACGTCTATTCGACGCCGCGCGACGTCACGGACGTCAGCCGCGCGCTGCGCCACACCGGCCGCCGGGTGATGCTGGTGCCCACCATGGGTGCGCTGCACGACGGGCACCGCGGCCTGGTGCGGGCCGCCAAGCGGGTGCCCGGCTCGGTGGTCGTCGTGTCGATCTTCGTCAACCCACTGCAATTCGGTGCCGGGGAAGACCTCGACGCCTATCCGCGCACCCTGGACAACGATCTGGCGGTGTTGCGCTCCGAAGGCGTCGAGATCGTGTTCGCGCCCACGGCCGCGGCGATGTATCCCGACGGTCTGCGCACCACGGTGCAGCCCGGCCCGTTGGCCGCCGAGCTCGAGGGCCGCGCCCGGCCAACCCACTTCGAAGGCGTGCTCACGGTCGTGTGCAAGCTGCTGCAGATCGTGCGTCCGGACCGAATCTTTTTCGGCGAGAAGGACTATCAGCAGCTGGTAATGATCCGCCAGATGGTCGGCGACCTGAACATCGACGTCTCCGTGGTCGGGGTCCCGACGGTGCGCGAGGGCGACGGGCTGGCGATGTCGTCGCGTAACCGGTACCTGGACCCGACCCAGCGCGAATTGGCCGTAGCCCTCTCGGCCGCACTGACCGCGGGAGCGCATGGCGCGAACGACGGCCCCCAGGCGGCGGTGGACGCGGCTCGCGCCGTGCTCGACGCCACGCCAGGCCTGGTGGTGGATTATCTGGAGCTGCGCGACGCCGACCTCGGGCCCGTGCGCGACAACGCATCCGGGCGGCTGCTGGTCGCCGCCCGGCTCGGCACCACCAGACTGCTCGACAACGTGTCAATCCAAATCGGAACCCCCGCCGGCACCTCTGGGCCGGACGAATACCGGGCCGAACACGCCCAAACACCTTGGAGGAATTGATGTTTCGGACGATGCTCAAGTCGAAAATCCACCGTGCCACCGTCACACAGGCTGACCTGCACTACGTCGGCTCGGTGACCATCGACGCCGATCTGATGGACGCCGCGGACCTGCTCGAGGGTGAGCAGGTGACGATCGTCGACATCGACAACGGCGCCCGGCTCGTCACCTACGCCATCACCGGCGAGCGCGGCTCCGGGGTGATCGGGATCAACGGTGCTGCAGCGCATTTGGTGCACCCCGGCGACCTGGTGATCCTCATCGCGTACGGGACCATGGAAGAGGCGGAGGCGCGGGCGTATGAGCCGCAGATTGTTTTCGTCGACGCCGACAACAAGCCGATCGACCTGGGCCACGACCCGGCCTTCGTGCCCTTCGACATATCCGCCGCGGCCGAGTTGCTCGACCCCCGCGTCGTTGCGCGGTAGTCGTGCTGCTGGCGATCGACGTCCGTAACACCCACACCGTCGTCGGGTTGATATCCGGATCCAAAGAGCACGCAAAGGTCGTGCAGCACTGGCGGATTCGCACTGAATCCGAGATCACCGCCGACGAGTTGGCCCTGACCCTCGACGGCCTGATCGGCGACGATTCCGAGCGGCTCACCGGCGCCGCCGCGCTGTCCACCGTGCCCTCGGTGCTGCACGAGGTGCGGGTCATGCTCGACCAATACTGGCCGTCGGTGCCGCATGTACTGATCGAGCCCGGGGTACGCACCGGGATCCCGCTACTCGTCGACAATCCCAAAGAGGTGGGCGCCGACCGAATCGTCAACTGCCTGGCTGCATTTCACCGCTTTCAAAGTGCGGCCATCGTCATCGACTTCGGATCATCGATCTGTGTGGACGTCGTGTCGGCCAAAGGCGAGTTTCTCGGCGGCGCGATCGCGCCCGGGGTGCAGGTCTCCTCGGATGCCGCGGCGGCCCGCTCGGCCGCGTTGCGCCGCGTGGAACTGTCTCGCCCCCGTTCGGTAGTGGGCAAGAACACCGTCGAGTGCATGCAGGCGGGAGCGGTCTTCGGTTTCGCCGGGCTGGTCGACGGCCTGGTCGCCCGGATCCGCGAGGACGTTGAAGGATTCACCAGCGACCTGGGCGATCAGGTCGCGGTCGTCGCCACCGGGCACACCGCGCCGCTGCTGTTGCCCGAACTGCACACCGTTACCCACTACGACCAGCACCTGACCCTGGATGGCCTGCGGCTGGTCTTCGAGCGCAACCGAGACGCGCAGCGCGGCCGGCTCAAGACAGCGCGCTGACACCCACGCCGCGCCGTCGGCGCACGTTGGTGCCGCTGTCATTTAAGCTGGCTCGTCGTGAACGCCGACCCGCCGGAGAACGACCCGGAGACTGGCACAGCCCTTCCAGAGCAGTACCGGATCCGCCAGGACAAGCGTGCTCGATTGTTGGCGGAGGGCCGTGATCCCTACCCGGTTGCCATCGAACGCACCCACACCCTGGCGCAGGTGCGCGCCGCGCACCCCGACCTGCCGACCGACACCGCGACCGATGACGTCGTCGGCGTCGCCGGCCGGGTGATTTTCGCGCGCAACTCCGGAAAACTTTGCTTCGCGACCCTGCAGGACGGCGATGGAACCAGCCTGCAGGTGATGATCAGCCTCGACAAGGTCGGCCGGGAATCGCTCGACGCCTGGAAAGCCGACGTCGACCTCGGCGACATCGTCTACGTGCACGGCACGGTGATCAGCTCGCGGCGCGGGGAATTGTCCGTTCTCGCCGACTGCTGGCAAATGGCGTCCAAATCGCTGCGACCGCTGCCGGTCGCGCACAAGGAAATGAGTGAAGAGTCGCGGGTGCGGCAGCGCTACGCCGACCTGATCGTGCGCCCCCAGGCCCGCTCGGTGGCCCGGCAGCGAATCGCCGTCGTCCGCGCGATACGCAACGCGCTGGAACGACGTGGGTTTCTCGAAGTCGAAACCCCAATGCTGCAGACGCTGGCCGGTGGTGCAGCAGCCCGGCCGTTCATCACACATTCCAATGCTCTTGACATCGATCTCTACCTGCGGATCGCGCCGGAACTGTTCCTCAAGCGGTGTGTCGTCGGTGGTTTCGACAAGGTTTTCGAAGTTAATCGAGTGTTCCGAAACGAAGGCGCGGATTCGACGCATTCTCCGGAATTTTCCATGCTCGAGACCTACCAAGCGTACGCAACGTATGACGATTCGGCAGTCGTCACACGTGAGCTTATTCAAGAGGTAGCAGATGAGGCGATCGGAACGAGACAACTGCCGCTGCCCGACGGGAGTGTCTACGACATAGACGGAGAATGGGCGTCGATACAAATGTATCCGTCGCTGTCGGCGGCGCTTGGTGAAGAGATCACACCGGAGGCGACTGTTGAACACCTGCGTTCAATTGCGGATCGACTCGGTGTCGAGATTCCGGACAACCGCGGCTACGGGCACGGAAAGCTCGTCGAGGAACTGTGGGAGCACTCGGTGGGCAACACTCTGAGCGCGCCAACCTTTGTGCGGGATTTCCCTGTCGAGACAACGCCTTTGACACGCCAGCACCGCAGCATCCCGGGTGTGACCGAGAAGTGGGATCTGTACGTGCGCGGAGTGGAACTGGCCACCGGCTATTCGGAATTGAACGATCCGGTCGTGCAGCGTGAGCGATTTGCCGCACAAGCGCGCGCCGCGGCCGCCGGCGATGACGAGGCTATGGTGCTAGATGAAGACTTTCTTGCCGCGCTGGAGTATGCGATGCCTCCGTGCACCGGAACAGGAATGGGTATCGATCGCTTGTTGATGACTTTGACCGGGCTGTCAATTCGCGAGACAGTTTTGTTCCCGATTGTTCGCCCACAGACGTAGTTCAAACTGTGAACTGTGCGGCTTGCGCGCAGATTGAGTATGCTGCCTTGTTATGGCAGATTGGTGGCCGGGGAGGTCAAAACCAATGTGTCTCCGCAACTGCTCAGGACGAAATGCGAGGGTAAGCTAATGGCGAAGAAAGTGACCGTCACCTTGGTCGATGATTTCGACGGTGCCGGCGCAGCCGACGAAACGGTTGAATTTGGGCTTGATGGGGTGACCTATGAGATTGATCTTTCGTCCAAGAATGCGGCGAAACTGCGCGGGGATCTAAAGCAATGGGTTGAAGCCGGCCGTCGGGTCGGCGGGCGCCGCCGCGGGCGTTCGGGTTCGGGACGCGGCCGTGGCGCGATCGACCGTGAACAGAGCGCAGCCATCCGCGAGTGGGCCCGGCGCAACGGGCACAACGTCTCGACTCGTGGCCGCATCCCGGCCGACGTGATCGACGCGTTCCACGCGGCGACCTAACAAAGCTGTCACCGGCGCCCCGGCCTTGAAGGTCAGGGGCGCCGGTTTGTTTTTTCGCTGGCCGCGAACGAATGGCGGAAACGAATTGAAACCTCCGGTCGTTTCTCCAGTTACGTCGCTGCTGTCGCGGGGAGATCGCCCTAAATGCCAAGCCGGCCCTCCAACGGGAGGAACCGCAAGGTTAGGCCCCCCGGCAGGCCGACCATTACAGTGGAGGCAGGTACGAGATTCCGACCCCGCTGGACCGCTAGTGAGGTTGTACCGATGGTGAGGGAGAGCAGGTAACCACCGATGTTCGAAAGATTTACCGACCGTGCCCGCAGGGTCGTCGTCTTGGCGCAAGAAGAGGCCCGGATGCTCAACCACAACTACATCGGAACCGAGCACATCCTGCTGGGTTTGATTCACGAGGGTGAAGGCGTAGCAGCGAAGTCGCTGGAGTCGCTGGGAATCTCGCTCGAGGGCGTTCGCAGCCAGGTCGAGGAAATCATCGGCCAGGGCCAGCAGGCGCCGTCGGGTCACATCCCGTTTACCCCCCGTGCCAAGAAGGTCCTCGAGCTGAGCCTGCGCGAGGCGCTGCAGCTCGGCCACAACTACATCGGCACCGAGCACAT